>JBBSOT010000085.1:0-15039 GCA_038259455.1 Hyphomicrobiales bacterium
CCTCGGTAAAAGTCTGCTGGCGCGGCGTCAGATCCGTCTTGGACAGCAGTTCTGCCATGCCCAGAATCCCGTTCATCGGGGTGCGGATCTCATGGCTCATATTGGCCAGAAACTCGGTCTTGGTTCGATCGGCCGACTCGACCTGCCGCAGCAATCTGGAGGACACCAGGAATGCATGGCCGATCGCCCTCTCCATCGGTTTGAATATCCACAGAGCCAGGCTCGCAAGAGTGGCAACAAGCACGATCAGCGACCAGACAAGAAGCTCGTGCGTTTTCGATTCAGCCAGTCGCCGCTCGCCTTCGAGCGCATTGCGGACTCGCAACAGCATGGGTTGAATGAAGAGATCATTCTGATTGCGGATTTCGCGGGCCGCCGATCCGCCAGCCGCCGGGTCGCCGGCGATAACGCCCAGATTGCGTTGGACATCACGGGCCGACCAGAACAGATCGCCGTTGACGGATGCCGAATCGAGCACATCGTCGGCTCCCTTGGACAATCGCGGCCGGATCGAGCCGAGATGCAGGTCGAGGTGCTCTATATCCTGGCTCAGGCGATCTCTGTGCCCGGTGGCCGCACCAGCAAGCTGCTCATGCATCTCGACATTTTGCGGCCTCTTGGTTGCCATCTCCGAAAAAGTCGTCGCAGTGCCGATGTCGCGCGCCAGCGCCATGAGTTCGGTGCTGACCGCGTCGACGCTATGCCGAAGGCCATTGATCCGGTTCATCCCCATGATGATCGCGGCGCATGCGACCGCCAGGATCATCAGCCCGTACAGATAGCGCAGCCGCACGGACTTTATGAAGGTCGAATAGTCGGACAAGCGCATACCCCAAACATTTGCGCAGCAACTGCAAGTCGGGATTAGGCATCATCTCCATTAAAATTTCGTGATGCCGGGCGTCATTTGCGCCGTTCGGCCACAAAGATCGCCGCCGACTTCAGCATTGCAGCACGCTCGCCGTAAATGTCGAGCAGGCCCTGCGCCTGGTCGACGAGACCCGCCAACTGGCGCCTTGCCCATTCGGCTCCGTGCATCCCGACAAGCGTCGCCTTGCCGGCGGCACTATCCTTGCCGGTGGCCTTTCCAACGGCCTCCGGTCCGGCTGTGACATCAAGGAGGTCATCGGCAAGCTGGAAGGCGAGACCGATTGCAGAACCGAATTCCGACAGTCGCTCGCGATCGGCAGCAGACGCACCTGCAGCCATGGCGCCTGCCTCGCACGCAAAGCGGATCAGGGCGCCGGTCTTCATGGCCTGGAGCTTGATGATGTCCGATTCCTCCATTTGCGAACGGGACGCTTCGATATCCAGGGCCTGTCCGCCAGCCATCCCCCCCACGCCAGAGGCACGCGCCAACGCCAGGACAAGGGCGGAACGCCTTTCAGCATCGAGGCGGGTCGCATCATCGGCAATGATATCGAAGGCCAGCGTCAGAAGGCTGTCTCCCGCCAGAATGGCAGTCGCCTCGTCGTAGGCTTTGTGCACTGTGGGCTGACCCCGTCGCAGATCGTCATCATCCATGGCCGGCAGGTCGTCGTGGATAAGCGAGTAGCAATGGACACATTCAAGCGCCGCCGCGATGCGCAGCGCCGCAACCTCATCCGCTTCGAAGAGCGCCGCACTTTCAAGAACCAGAAAAGGCCGCAGGCGCTTGCCGCCGTTGAGAACACCGTGCCGCATGGCCGAGAGCAGCCTTTCAGGGCGTGCTATTTCGCCTGGCAGGATGCGCATGTCCAGCAAACGCCGAAGAAGACGCTCGACGCTCGCGGCGCGCAATTCCAGAATGGCTTCAAAGGTGGCTGTGGCGTCATCTTGCATGCCGGAACCGTTGACGAGAAACGCTAGCCCGGTCAAGCGCCAGTGCCGGCTGCATGTTGCCTATCGGCGCATACGCCATTATTCCAGATGCCTGAACGGGAAAACTGCGTGACCGAGCCGATCCTGGACAAACCGATCGAAGGGAGAACCATGGCGGCCAGAGCAAAGCGCGGGCGTCGAACGCCACGCCGCTGGCTGAGAAATGCGGCAGCGCTCGCTGCCATACTTGTGGCCCTGCCCCTGATATTGACCGTTCTCTACGTGCCGACATTCGTGCACCCCGTCTCCACGCTGATGCTGAAGGATCTGGCGACGTTTTCAGGATACGACAGACGCTGGGTATCGATCGACGAGATTGCTCCGGTTCTGGCGAATTCGGTTATCATGTCGGAAGACGGCCAGTTCTGCGCCCATCGCGGCGTCGATCTTGCTGAACTCAAGGTCGTGCTCGACGACGCACTTGCAGGCGAGGCAACGCGCGGCGCCTCGACAATCACCATGCAGACCGTCAAGAATCTTTATCTCTGGCAGAGCCCGCTGGTCGCATTGAGGAAACTCATCGAACTGCCCTTGGCGGTCTATCTCGACCTCATCATGCCGAAACGCCGTATTATGGAGATCTACCTCAACGTCGCCGAATGGGGCCCGAACATCTATGGCATAGAGGCCGCGTCGCGTTATCATTTCGACCGGTCCGCCAAGAATCTGACGAGCCGGCAGGCAGCGCTGCTCGCCGTCACGTTGCCAAACCCTGCCGGCCGCGATCCGGCAAGGCCGTCGGCTGGACTGAAGCGCCTTGCCTCGATCATTCAGGCCCGTGCAGCCAAGGCCGGCGGCTATGTCGGCTGCATTCGCCAATGACAAACGCGGCCGTGCTGGAAAAAAATCTCGACGGCACTGGTCAAAACGGCAATGCCCGTGTATGGAACCGCAACTTCTGGAGATACCGGCCCGCCAGAGTGGCCCTTTTACGAGGGTTGCGGGCTTTTTTAGTGGAGCACTTCCATGGCTGTGCCAAAACGAAAAACTTCGCCTTCAAAGCGCGGCATGCGCCGTTCGGCCGATGCGCTTAAGGCCCCGACCTATGTCGAGGACAAGAATTCAGGCGAAATGCGCCGTCCGCATCACATTGACCTGAAGACGGGCATGTATCGTGGGCGCCAGGTGCTGACGCCAAAGGAAGGCTGAACCGGCTTTCCTTGTATTGATCGAAAAGGCCGGCCTTGCGCCGGTCTTTTTCGTTGTGTCTATTGGAGCGTAACGCCTTTGCTCACCATAGCCGCGCTGATGGCCTGACAGGGTCAGGACCCAAAAGGAGAAATGCGATGCTTTCGAGCATTCCGCTGCTGGTCATCCCCTTCATCCTCTACAATCTCGGGCTCGCCGGGGTTTTCGGTGGCTCACAAAGCGGCAATCCGTGGGCGACGGAACTCTTCTCCTTTTCCATGATGTCTGGCGGCGTTTTCTCGATGACCCTCGGCATTCTGCTGATCGTCATCGCGCTGTTGCTTCTTTTCGTCGAGATCGTCAAATCGACGCGCACCTCGAATGCATCAATTCTCGACCACCTTCTGTCGACCTTCGTGTTCGTTGCCTTTCTCGTCGAATTCCTGCTGGTGAAAGGCGCTGCGACCTCTGTATTCTTCACGCTGATGCTCGTGACGCTGGTCGATGTGCTGGCAGGCTTTTCGGTCTCGCTGCGGTCCGCTGGCCGGGACGTCACTGTCAACTGAGGCGTTTACCCTTCGGCCGAAAAGCCAGCGGCTTCGATACCGGCGATGGCAGCAGCCTCGTCATTATCGGACGTATCGCCGGAAATGCCGACAGCGCCCAGGATAGGCCCCGCTTCGTCGCGGATCAGGACGCCGCCTGGAACCGGCACGATGCGGCCGCCCGAAACATCCGAAACGCCGGACATGAGATGCGGGCGGTCACGGGCCATAGCATCGATCTTGCGGGAGCCCATGCCCAGCGCCAACGCGCCGAATGCCTTGCCCGACGCCATCTGGGCGCGCAGGAACGACGCCCCGTCCTGCCTCTGGAAGGCGACAAGGTGACCACCCGCATCGAGCACGGCAATGCCCAGTGGCTTCAGCTTGAGTTCGGCAGCCTTCTGGATCGCCGTCTGGATGATGAGGTTTGCCTTGGCCAGTGACAGGTCGGTCATTCAAGTTTCCCTTTGGTACGATGTGTTGCTTCCGAATTCGGCAGAGACTGTCCAGCACTTCTGCAAAGACAGGGGTGCCACGGCTGAGACCTCAACCAATGCGCAGACATGCAGCAGTCGATAGAACTTGCTGCTTCTGGCAACCGGATAAAGGCGGATGATCCGCTTTCAGAACCGGCTATCCCATGGAATCGATTTTGCGCTGCATCGCAGCAATCTGCTCTTTCAACTCCGAAAGGTCGTCGGGCTTGTCAGCCTCCGCAGTTTCGGGTTCGGAAGGAGCACCCGGCTGGCCGCCGGGCGGAAATGGCGTGAAAAGCCGCATCGCGTTCTGAAACATTTCGATGTTGCGCCGGGCCTGGTCTTCGATCGCCTTGATCGGGGTCGCAATCTTGGCCATGTCGATCGGCGTCTTGCCGATCGCCGTTTTCATCTGGTCGCGGAAGCGCTCCTGCTCCTTGGCAAAGGCAATCATCGACTGCTCGAGGAAGCTCGGCACGACCATCTGCATCTGATCACCGTAAAACGAGATCAGCTGGCGCAAGAACGGCACGGGCAGCATGTTCTGCCCGTCCTTGTTCTCCAGTTCGAAGATAATCTGGGTCAGGACCGGATGCGTGATGTCATCGCCGGACTTGGCGTCCTGCACCGTGAAATCCTCGCCCTTCTTGACCATATCCGCGAGATCTTCAAGCGTCACATATGTACTTGTGCCGGTGTTGTAGAGGCGCCGATTGGCATATTTCTTGATCACAACCGGATCGTTCTTGATGGCCATCAGCGTCCTCCCAGGAAGACCGGAAGCAGCGTAAGCCACCGGTAACGATTGCGCCCGATTGAGGATATGCGCAAAACCGATGTGATTCCAAGTAGTTTGTGCAGTGCGAAATTTCGCCTTCGCACAAGTATGATGAAATTGCTGCGCAGCATTCTTACCTGAACTCTCTCGGTGCCAAAGGTCAGGCCATTTCAAATTTGACTTGAGATTTGGAAACGCCCAGAAAGTTCCCAGTCGAGGCGCCATGCCGCCACCTTGCCAGTTTGGAGATTAAAATGCCTGCATCCAGTTCAATCGTTGTCGCCAGCGCCGCGCGTACGCCAGTCGGCTCTTTCAACGGCGCTTTTGCCAGCATGCCCGCGCATGATCTGGGCACCGTCGTGATCAAGGAAGTGCTGGCGCGCGCCGGCGTCGATGCGAAGGAAGTCGACGAGGTCATCCTCGGTCAGATCCTGACTGCGGCGCAGGGCCAGAACCCGGCGCGGCAGGCGGCGATCAACGCCGGCATCCCGAAGGAAGCGACGGCCTGGGGATTGAACCAGCTTTGCGGCTCAGGCCTGCGCGCCGTTGCCATCGGCATGCAGCAGATCGCTGCAGGCGACGCAAAGATCATTATTGCAGGCGGCCAGGAGTCAATGTCGATGGCACCGCATGCCCAGCATCTGCGCAGCGGCACCAAGATGGGCGACCTGAAGTTTGTCGACACCATGATGAAGGACGCGCTGGTCGATGCCTTCTACGGTTATCCGATGGGCAACACTGCCGAGAATGTCGCGCGCCAGTGGCAACTGACCCGCGAGCAGCAGGACGAGTTCGCTGTCGCCTCCCAGAACAAGGCGGAAGCCGCGCAGAACGCCGGCAGGTTCAAGGATGAGATCGTTTCCGTGACCATCAAGGGCCGCAAGGGCGACACCGTCGTCGAGCAGGACGAATATATCCGCGCCGGAACAACGATAGAGACAATGCAGAAGCTGCGGCCGGTGTTCGACAAGGAGGGCACCGTCACCGCCGGCAATGCATCGGGCATCAATGATGGCGCTGCCGCCACCCTGCTGATGACGGAAGCCGAAGCCGAGCGCCGCGGGATCACGCCGCTGGTGCGCATCGTTTCATGGGCGACTGCCGGCGTCGATCCGCAGATCATGGGTACCGGCCCGATCCCGGCATCGCGCAAGGCGCTTGAAAAGGCCGGCTGGTCGGTCGGCGATCTGGATCTGGTCGAAGCCAACGAGGCATTCGCCGCACAGGCCTGCGCCGTCAACAAGGACATGGGATGGGACCCGTCGATCGTCAACGTCAATGGCGGCGCCATCGCCATCGGGCACCCGGTTGGCGCCTCGGGCGCGCGCATCCTCAATACGCTAGTCTACGAGATGCGTCGCCGTGGCGCCAAGAAGGGCCTGGCGACATTGTGCATCGGCGGCGGCATGGGTGTCGCCATGTGCCTCGAAGCCATGTAAAAACATGCCGGTCGGACGCGACAACGCCCGACCGGCACGTGCCATGAACTGAAAAAGCCCGGGAACAGGGCTACCGAAGGGGAAGCGTATGACCAAGACAGCACTCGTCACCGGTGGGACACGCGGCATTGGCGCCGCCATTTCTGTCGCGCTGAAGTCCGCAGGCTACTCCGTTGCCGCCAACTACGCCGGCAATGACGAGGCCGCTGAAAAATTCAAGGCTGACACCGGCATATCGGTCTACAAATGGTCGGTGGCCGACTACGATGCCTGCGCCGACGGCATTGCGCAGGTCGAAGCCGACCTCGGCCCGGTCTCGGTGCTGGTCAACAATGCCGGCATTACCCGCGACGCAATGTTCCACCGCATGACACGCGAGCAGTGGAGCGACGTTATGGGCACCAATCTGAACGGCCTCTTCAACATGACGCACCCGTTGTGGCCTGGCATGCGCGACCGCAAGTTCGGCCGTGTCATCAACATCTCGTCCATCAACGGTCAGAAGGGCCAGATGGGACAAGCCAACTATGCCGCCGCCAAGGCCGGCGACATCGGCTTTACCAAGACACTGGCCCAGGAAGGCGCCAGGGCAGGCATCACGGTCAACGCGATCTGCCCCGGCTATATCGGCACCGAGATGGTACGGGCCGTTCCAGAGAAGGTGCTCGATTCCATCGTCTCGCAGATCCCGGTCGGCCGCCTGGGCGAACCGGAAGAGATCGCGCGCTGTGTTGTGTTTCTCGCTTCCGACGAGAGCGGTTTCATTACCGGATCGACGCTGACGGCCAATGGCGGTCAATACTGCGTCTGACGCACTTCGGGGCCTCTGTGCGGCCGCTCATTGCGCCACCATCAAGGGACGACACGCGGCGTTGCGTGTCGCCCCGGGACACAATGGTTAACGATGTTTCCCGACAGCGCCCGGCACGGTGTGTTCAGACCGATGCAGGGCGCCTGCTGGCCGGGAATGCCACAACATGTGGTGGCGAACAAACCGGGAAAACATCCCCACCGCTGATTCGTCGCTGATTCGTTCCCCATTTGACCGGAACGTTAACAGGCAGGCGGACAAAGGCCCCTTTGCTCGTTCACACTCTCTTCAATATTCCTAACAAGTTCATAATCTTGGCTGGAGAACGGACGCATCAGGCGCGATATATCTTCAAAGGTTAACAGGCCGGCCAGAATTGCTGGCGAACAGCCGTTGCGTGATTCAGCATGTGGTGCACTAAGGCCCCTGCCGGACCACATGTTGCGGCGAACAAACAATGAATCTCTCCAGGTCACTGATTCGTCGCTGATTCGTTCCAGACTCGTTCCAAATCTTAATTCCGCTCACATTTCGCCTTTCGCTCGGCACTGCAAATCCCTATGTGTCGAGAGCACCCGCCGCCCCAGACCTGACGCGCTGATGGTCTCCCCGCCTTTGCGACCGAGCCAGAGAGGCCACGTTCGGAACCCATGACCCTCCATCAAAACGGTATCGGTCCCCTGGTCCTCTCGGGACGCGATGTGACTGCCGTGCTTGGCCCGACCAATACCGGAAAGACCCATCTCGCGATCGAGAGGATGGTCGCGCATGAGAGCGGCGTCATCGGCCTGCCGCTCAGGCTTCTGGCACGCGAGGTCTATGCGCGCGTCTGTGAGAAGGTCGGTGCGCACAAGGTAGCGCTGATAACCGGCGAAGAGAAAATCCAGCCGCCGGGCGCCAGATACTCGGTCTGCACGGTCGAAGCCATGCCCCGCGAAACCGATGCGGCGTTCGTTGCCATCGATGAGGTGCAGCTGGCCGGAGACTTTGAACGCGGCCACATCTTCACCGACCGTATCCTGCATCTGCGCGGACGCCAGGAAACACTGCTGCTCGGTGCGGCCACGATGCGCGGCATACTGGAGAAACTGCTCAAGGGCATATCGACGGTCACCCGTCCGCGTCTGTCGCACCTGGCATATGCCGGGCAGAAGAAGCTGACACGCCTGCCCAGCCGTTCGGCCATCGTCGCCTTCTCCGCGGACGAGGTCTACGCCATTGCTGAACTGGTGCGGCGGCAGCGCGGCGGAGCGGCTGTTGTGCTTGGCGCACTCAGCCCGCGCACCCGAAACGCGCAGGTTGAACTCTACCAGTCGGGGGACGTCGACTATCTGATCGCCACCGACGCGATCGGGATGGGGCTCAATCTCGACCTTGACCATGTCGCCTTCGCCCAGGACCGAAAGTTCGACGGTTACCAGTTCAGGAACCTGTCGGCAGCCGAACTCGGGCAGATCGCCGGGCGTGCCGGTCGGCACCTAAGGGACGGAACGTTCGGCGTCACCGGACAGGTCGATCCATTTGACGATGAACTGGTCAAGAAGATCGAAGGACACAATTTCGACTCGGTCAAAGTGCTGCAATGGCGCACCAACCAGTTTGACTTCTCAAGCCTTGACGCGCTGCGGCGATCGATAGAGAGGCCAGCGCCCGTGGAAGGGCTGACGCGCGCATTGCCCGCTGTCGATGCCCAGGCGCTTGAGCATCTTTCCAAGGATCCAGGCATTCGTGACCTGGTGACAAGCCAGGAAAGGGTGGCCCTGCTTTGGGAGGTGTGCGCACTTCCCGACTATCGGCGGATTGCTCCGGCCCAACATGCGGATCTGATCGCATCCATCTATGACGACTTGGCCAGGAAGGGTCACGTCGACGAAAATTACATGGCCGAGCAGGTTCGTCGTGCCGATACGACCGAAGGAGACATAGATGCCCTCTCGCATCGCATCGCCCAGATAAGAACATGGACGTTTGTCTCAAACAGGCCTCAATGGCTTGCCGATCCGACACACTGGCAGGAAAAGACTCGAGAAATCGAGGATAGACTGTCAGACGCACTGCATGAGCGGTTGACGAAACGCTTCGTAGACCGCAGGACTTCCGTCCTTGTCCGGCGCCTCAGGGAAAACACGATGCTAGAAGCCGAAATAGACTCTTCCGGTAAGGTTGTCGTGGAAGGGCATCACGTCGGCGAGTTGCAGGGTTTCCGGTTCACCGCCGACCAGAGCGCCAGCGGCGAAGACGGCAAGGCGCTGAAATCGGCAGCTCAAAAGGCGCTGGCCGCCGAATTCGAGGCTCGGGCCGAGCGCTTTTCGGCCTGCGCCAATGGTGACCTCGCGCTCGGTTCTGACGGAACCGTGCGCTGGATCGGCGCTCCGATTGCCACGTTGGTAGAAGGCGAAGATGCGCTGAAGCCGCGGCCGGTCTTGCTTGCCGACGAGCAACTGACCGGGCCTGCCCGGGACAAGGTTGCCGCGCGCGTCGAACGTTTTGTCAATTTCCAGATCGAATTGCTGCTGAAACCACTGGTCGACATGAAGAATGCCGACCAGCTGACAGGCATCGGACGTGGCATCGCCTTCCAGCTCGCCGAAGGCTTCGGGGTCGTCAACCGTCGGGACATCGCTGAAGACATCAAGACGCTCGACCAGGCAGGCCGGGCAGCCTTGCGCCGTCTCGGCGTTCGCTTCGGGGCTTATCACATTTTCGTCCCGGCCCTGATCAAGCCGGCCCCGGCTGGCCTTGTGACCTTGCTGTGGGCGCTCAAGAACGACGGCAAGGATAGGCCGGGCTTCGGCGACGTTGTCCATGCTCTGGCCACCGGTCGCACATCCGTGGTGATCGATCCGAGCTTCGACCCGATCTTCTACAAGCTTGCCGGCTTCCGCATGCTCGGGCGCCGCGCCGTGCGTATCGACATCCTGGAACGGCTTGCCGACCTGATCCGTCCCGCCCTGTCCTGGAAGGCTGGCCTGGGAGCGCGTCCGGAGGGCGCCTACGATGGATCGGCCTTCATGGTGACCCCTGCCATGATGTCTATCCTGGGCGCCAATTCCGATGACATCGAGGAAATTCTGAAAGGCCTTGGCTATCGTTCCGAGGCCAAGCCGGTCGACGAGGTCAAGGCCCGTCTCGACGCGCTCGACAAGGCAATCCTCGAGGCTGCAGCAGCCAGGGCAGCCGCCGAAAGCGAGAAGGCAGCGGCAGCGATGGTGCCTGAAATACAGGCATCTGACACCGAAGCGGTCGCCGAACAGTCCTCACCGCCATCAAGCGAAAGCGCGCCGGCGGCCGACCCTTCCGACGGACAGGCGGAGACGCACGAGACCGCGGCTACTGACGTTCCGGTCGAGGCACCCGTCTGGGCGCCGTCAGGCAGCCCGGCAATCGCGGGAGCAGATGTCGGGCAGCAATCTGCCGTCGCCGCGGAATCGCCTGCGCTGGTAGAGAGCGTGCCCGAAGAGGCCGGCAATGCGTTGGCCATAGAAGTTTCGACCGATTCCGCGCAGCACACGGCACCCGGCACAGAGCCGTCCACCGGAGAAGAGGCAACCGACCGCGCTGCAGAGCAGGACGCGGCCTCCGGGCAATCCGAGGCCGAACCGGAAGAGCCAAAGCCGATCCTTCTATGGCGGATGGGCCGTTCCGATCAGCGTCCGCGCCATCACCGTCCGAACAATCGCAACCGGACAGCTGACGTGCAGCAGCGCGCCGGCGGCAGATCAGCCGAAGGCGAGGCCGATGCCGGCAAGCCGAGGCAGGACAAGCAGGGTCGCCCGGGCGGCGGCAAGCCAAAGTTCGACCGTGATCGCTACAAGGGCCCGCCAAAAGTCGCGGGCGACGGCGGAAAGCGCGACATGCAGCAGGACGGCAAGGGAGACCGCTCGAAGAAACCGGCTTTCCAGTCCAGGCCGCGCGAGGAGCGCCCGGCCCGTGTCGATCCGCTGTCGCCATTTGCCAAGCTTGCGGCGTTGCGCGATCAACTCAAGAAGTAGCCGATGGCGGAGGGCCGCCAGCGCATCGACAAATGGCTGTTCTTTGCGCGCATAGCGAAATCGAGGTCGCTCGGTGCGAAGCTGGCTGCCGCCGGCAAGGTGCGCATCAATCGCGACAAGGCGACGCAGGCGGCCGATCTGGTCAAGCCGGGCGACGTTCTGACCGTCACGTTGGAACGGCGGATCGCCATCTTCAAGGTGCTGGCGCCAGGTGTCCGGCGTGGACCGGCGACCGAAGCGAGGATGCTCTATGAGGATTTGTCCCCTGCCCCGGTGCGAAAGGAAGACGCCGCGCCGGCAGCCATTGCACCATTGCGCGATGCCGGCAGCGGCAGGCCGACAAAGAAGGAACGTCGCGAGACAGACAGGCTGCGCGACAGCGACTGAAACAGCATTTCCATAAGCGCATCTTGTGCAGCACAGGGCAACCTTGCAACACCCCCGCAAACGGGCTACCTCACCGGAAAGAGATGAAATTGCGGGAAATCCCGGAGCCGACCGATGACCTATGTCGTTACCGACAACTGCATCAAGTGCAAGTACATGGACTGTATCGAGGTCTGCCCGGTGGACTGTTTCTATGAAGGCGAGAACATGCTCGTCATTCATCCTGACGAATGTATCGACTGTGGTGTGTGCGAACCGGAATGCCCGGCTGACGCCATCAAGCCTGACACGGAATCAGGCCTCGAGAAGTGGCTTGAGGTGAATACCGAATACGCTTCAAAATGGCCAAACATCACAGCCAAGAAGGAAGCGCCGGATGACGCCAAATCATTCGATGGCGTCCCTGATAAGTTCGAGAAATTCTTCTCGCCGGAGCCCGGCGAGGGCGACTGAGCTTTCCCCGAGGGGATGGCCCCTTGTTCAAGGATAGCGTAACAGCGCTGGCTCGCCCATTGGCGGGACGGACGCTTCAGTACGCCTTCGCGTTTGCAGCAAATTGTTGATTCTGGCGCGTTTTTGTGCTACGAGTGATCAACATGCCGGTGGCACAACGTCGATCAAGGCGCAAAAGCCCTAATCATTGAAAGGTGCAAATTCCAATTTCGGACCAGGTTGTTCTGGGCCAGGTCGACGCAGCTTTGCGTCAACGGCCAGAGACCATTCCGGCGGATTGCATCTGGTGCACGGCGCATGAGTCTGGGCCTGACAGAGGCCCACAGCAGGTATGCCGGTCTGCTTGGACCGGCATCGTAACAAGGAGTTCAGGGCGTAATGGCAACCACACCCCAGCAGAAAAAGTCGGCAACGCGTCACGGTTTCAAGACAGGCGAGTTCATTGTCTATCCTGCCCATGGCGTCGGACAGATCGTGTCCATAGACGAGCAGGAGGTTGCGGGCCACAAGCTGGAGCTTTTCGTCATTGACTTCCAGAAGGACAAGATGCGCCTCAAGGTGCCTGTCGCCAAGGCAACGTCGATCGGCATGCGCAAGCTGTCCGAAGAAGATTACGTCGAGCGCGCTTTGAAGGTCGTGCAGGGCCGGGCGCGCGTGAAGCGCACCATGTGGTCCCGCCGTGCCCAGGAATATGATGCGAAGATCAACTCGGGTGACCTCATTTCGATCGCAGAAGTGGTCCGCGACCTTTTCAGGGCCGAAAACCAGCCGGAGCAGTCCTATTCGGAACGCCAGCTCTACGAGGCG
Source organism: Hyphomicrobiales bacterium (assembly GCA_038259455.1). Taxonomy (GTDB): domain Bacteria; phylum Pseudomonadota; class Alphaproteobacteria; order Rhizobiales; family Rhizobiaceae; genus CAMYMG01. Next base: position 12,677 of record JBBSOT010000085.1, read on the forward strand.
GCGCTTGACCGCATGGCACGCGAAATCGCGGCCGTGAACCGGATGTCCGAGACGGAGGCTGTGCGACTGATCGAGGTGAACCTTGCCAAGGGGCCGAAGCGTGGCGCCAAGGCCGACAACGAGGAAGCCGAGCAGGCTGAACCCGAGGCTGACCAGGAAAAAGCCGCCTGAATCCAGACCTGTCAGAGTGCAAATAAAAAAACCCGGCCATCGCGGCCGGGTTTTTTGTTGCCCGCATCATCAAGGGGGAACCATCCGGGCGCAACCGCGTTTGAGCTTTTTCGCGTACCTGTTCGTCCAACCGGTAATGCGGCGCCAAAATGATTGGAGCCTGACGTGAGCCAGCAGAGCAACAGCGATCGTACCTTTGTCCGGGCAGCCATGCGCGCGCCATATCTTGAACGCGCCGAAGAGCACGATCTTGCCGTGCGGTGGAAAGAGGCCAAGGATCAGCAGGCCTTGCACCAGATTACTGTTGCTCATATGCGGCTTGTGATCTCGATGGCCGCCAAGTTCCGGCACTTCGGCCTGTCGATGGGCGATCTGGTTCAGGAAGGGCATGTTGGCCTGCTGGAGGCTGCGTCGCGTTTCGAACCGGACAGGGAGGTGCGGTTTTCCACCTATGCGACATGGTGGATCCGGGCGTCCATGCAGGATTACGTGCTGCGAAACTGGTCGATCGTGCGCGGCGGTACGAGTTCCGCACAAAAAGCGCTGTTCTTCAATCTCAGGCGCCTCAGGGCCCGGCTGGCCCAGGGTTCCGACACCATGACCAGTCTTGCCATCCGCAAGGAGATATCTGTCGCCCTGGGCGTGTCGGAAGACGATGTCGCACTGATGGATTCAAGGCTTTCAGGAGGCGATACCTCGCTGAACGCTCCTTTGTCCCAGGACCCCGGATCCTCGGGCGAGCGTTCCGACTTTCTGGTATCCGACGCCCCGCTGCCCGACGAGATTGTTGCCGAGACGATTGACGACGAACGGCGCACTGTCTGGCTCAGGAACGCGCTTGGGGTCCTCAACGATCGCGAGATGCAGATCATCGAGAAACGGCGCCTCAGTGAAGACGGCGCAACGCTCGAGGAGCTTGGCGGATCGCTTGGCATCTCCAAGGAGCGGGTCCGGCAGATAGAGTCGCGTGCTCTGGAAAAGCTGAAGGCTGCTCTCGTGCGCAACAACCCGGCCATAGGCCCTATCTCGGTCTAGACACAGCGTTCTCGATGATTTGCCAGATGTGCGCGCGGAAGCTAGCGATCGGTGATGATCTTGACCTTGTCGCCCGCCGATACGGACGCGCCGGGTGACAGCGCGTTAAGCACCCGGAAGAGGTCGAGCTTGCGATCCACGCCAACCATGGTAGCCGCAATGGTCCCGGTCGTCTGGCCTGGCTGAACCGTGACGATGCGCACACGCAGTGGCTTTAGTGCCGCCTTTTCGCTCGCGCTCAAAACCTTGAAGCTGCCGCCGACTGAGCGGGCAACAGCATCGAGATCGGTGCTGGCCACGGGCGCAGCTGTCAGCAACCGATAGACCTGTCCACCGGCCCGAACGACCGTGATGTCGAACTGCCAACCTTCGGCTGCCGCCCGTGCAGTCGCTGCATCATTGCCGTTGATGACCCTGGCCTCGACCGACGAACTCTGCAGGCCGGCGACCCAGCCGCTTCGAATGTAGTCGGTCAGCTTTGTGCGCTTGTCGACAGTCACGCCGTCGAATCTGATGGCCATGTCGCCCGGGCCTGTCGCGGTAACCGCCGCGGCACTGTTGTCGATGATGAAACCGGATGGCACCGAGAAGGATACGCCGAGCTTTGGATGCATGAACGTGTTGCCACGCACATACCCCTCGTCCGGCGTATCACCGTAAAGCAGGCCATCGATACCGGCCAGGAACGAGTCGCGATCGCGCCTTCCATCGGGTCCGAAGGCTGCGGCATTGCGATGCGCCAGATCGATGCGCTGTGGCGCGTTGGGGTGGCTTGCCAGGAAGTCGAGACTGGCATCGGTCGCGCCGCTTGCTGATCGAAACTCCGTATAGGCGGACATCGACTGCAGGAACCGCGATGCTGCATTGGCGTCGTAGCCCGCCAGACCGCTCGCCTTGATGCCGATGGCGTCGGCCTCCAGCTCCTGGTTGCGCGAGAACTGTGCCAGGCGAAGCTTGCCCCGGATCAGTGCGACATTGGAGGTCGGGCTTTCGCCCAGAACATCCTTGACCACCTTGGTTGCCAGAACCTCTTCGGCCTCTTTCTGCTGGCGCTGCAAACCATGGTTTGCGGTCACGTGACCCATCTCATGTGCGACAACCGCGGCCAGTTCTGCCGAGTCATTGGCCAATGCCAGCAGACCACGCGTCACGTAGAG
>JBBSOT010000086.1:0-14924 GCA_038259455.1 Hyphomicrobiales bacterium
ATGGCGATCTCGGTTCGACCGACGATGCCGGAAACAAATCCACCTATGCCGCTTACGGCTATGTCGGCAAGAAGTTCGCTGGAGAGACCACACCTCGCCTGTTTAAGGGCACGAGCAACGCGGTAGGCAAGACCAACTACTCAAGCTCGAACTACACGGCAGCACTGGACGAGCAGATGCAGACGCTCTGCTCCAATGCCAAGCAGGCAGGTGTTCTGGTCATGACGGTTTCGCTTGACCTGAGCGAGAGCAACTCGTCGGAGAAGAAGGCTATCAACGCCCTCATGGCATGTTCCTCGGACTCGCGTTTCCGCAAAGGACCTGACGGCAAGCCCGCAAAATTGTTCTGGAACGCGACCGGCGCAACCCTGTCTGAGAAGTTCAAGGAAATCGCCGACGAGCTTTCCAACCTGCGCATCGTTGGATAAGGCGGGACGAATCTTGCGCAGACCGGTTCCGGTAACCCACCGACGCGGACCATGGCGTTCCTTCGAGGCCGTCGAGTTCGCGACGTTGGAATGGGTGGACTGCCGCCCTTCGACAGCATCGACGATGCCAACGAACTGCTCGACGCTCTGGTGAAGGGTCTCTGGAACGACCTGACCCTGCATCAGAAGCGCAGTCAGCCCTTCCGGGTGTCGCGCATGCCCATTGAACCGACCGCAGCAAATCTGGGTCAATATGGTCTCGTTCGTCTTCAGGAACTGGACGGTTTCATCGAGGGGCTGTTCAATGGTGGGGACGCCATCGGTCTACCCGAGCGGGCGCATGAGGCCGTTGGCCATCTTGCGGAACTACGCGCCATGATGTTGGTTCACGCGCGAAGGCGTGAAGGGCCTGCCCGCGAATATCATCACCTACATCCGCGGCAAACAGGTCGACAAGCTGGAGACCCTCATCGCGAGTTGCCGAAAGCATGACCTCTTCGATGAACCCGGATCAACCTTTTACGACGATCTCGACATTCTAAGGCGGCTTCGGAATCGGGTGCATCTACAAAACGAGAAGAACGATCTGGAGCCGGATGACGCGACCGCGTTTTCGGCCAAACGACTTGAACTCTCTGAGAGGGCCGTCGAATTCGTCATGATGACGCTCGAAGCCAAGCATCCGCGGATTGGCAACACCTACACGCAACCGTGCCATCTGCCGTGGTCAACTTATTTTCCTTGAGCCAAACGGTTTCACTTGTGAGGACCCGGCGGGCAGACCGAAGAACTGCCTCCCACAGAGCCAGACCGCTAGCAGCTCCGCCCAAGCGATAATTTGCAACGTAATGAGCGACAACTATCGGGAAGCCGCCAAGGAACCCTGAAACAGCCGCGGTGGGTTCGGAAGCCGATCGGCAGCTGGACGCTTCGATCAACGTCCTGATTGACGGGCATCCGGCGCATTTTGGCACGCCGAACGCCGCGCCCGGCTTTCAAGCGTGTTGATCCTGTGGCGGTCCGTCGCCTTTCGCGGCGGCAATGGCCTTTTCGGCCACGATGTTTATGCGACCGCGATGCGGTCCAGGTAGATCAGGCGTTTCATATTGTATGCGAGATTGGCCAGCCCGATCTTCGTCGTAGCGCGCGCGATGCCGATGGTTCGGATGAACAGACCCATGCGGCTCTTCTGCTCGGCAAACACATGCTCGACATGCGAACGCACCCTCGACTTGAGATTGTTGGCGTGCCGGGTCACCTCCGGCATCGGGCGACCCTTCGGCTTCTTGCGGTGGACCCGGCTGATGAAGCCGTTCTTGTCCATGAAGGTTTCGTTGGCTGTCGATCTGTAGGCGGTGTCGGCCCAGACGCTCTTCGACGTGTTGGTCTTGTCAAGCAGGCCCTCGCGCAGCCTGGCTCCCTCATAGGCCGCCGCGTCCGTTGCCAGCCATTTGCGGATCAGCCCATGCTTGGCATCGATCGAGATGTGATTCTGGTAGCCGAAGGCGGGGATGGCGATATCGACCGGCGGCATCGTGCCGTCCGTCTGCGGCTTGGCCTTGGTGAACTTCACTGTCCAGCGTGCATCGCGGTCCTTCTGCCGCAATTTTGCGGGCTTGCCCTTCCAATCCTGCGGGATGCGGCCAGCCTTGATCTCGTCCTTTTCTTCCTTCGTGTTTCTCTGCTTGGGCGCCGCGATCAGGCTGGAATCGACAATCTGGCCCGACATCGCGATGTAGCCGGCCGCACGCAGCATCCCATCGAAGCGCTCGAATAGCGCCTTGATGGCGCCAGCCCTCGTCAGTCTCTCGCGGAACAGCCAGATTGTCCGCGCGTCGGGAACCCGGTCGGAGAGACCCAACCCAAGAAACCGCATGAAGGAAAGCCGGTCGTTGATCAGAAACTCGGTGCGCTCGTCCGACAGATTGTTGGCTGTCTGGATCACCAGCACCTTCAGCATCATCACCGGGTCGTAGGGCGGTCGGCCGCCGTGCGCTCCGCTCGTATAGGCAACCGCCTTCTCCAGATCAGGCCGGAACGCCTCGAAATCCACAACCCGCCCATACGCCTCAAGCTGATCGCCAAGGTCGCTCAGACGCTTCAACCGATCATCGACATCGAAGAAGCCCGGTTCATTTCCCATCGAAATTCCTCATCACCGCAAACACGCCGATGGAATCATAAACCGGGAGAAATGGCGAGGTTAATAGAAGCGTCCAGCTTTCCGCTATCCGTTCCCATAAGCGGACTGACGGCTGTCGGCCCCATAGCTGCCAACAAGAGAGTGTCTTTCACTCCGGTTTTTGAAATTGACCTTCGCTGCCGGCACAGAGTGAACAGCGGCGTGACTCTCCCACCGCCGCAGCCTAAAGCGGCTGCTGTATTCATGGCTTATCGTCCGGATCGGGATCGTACCGCTTTAGTGTTTTTGTCGGATCTGAAGACTTGTATTTCTTTTTGATATTTTCAGCTGGAACTCGATCTCGAGCACCCAAGAGTATACCTTGGATGGTATCAGCATCTATGACTAAGCCAGTCGCAATTATATCCTGCTTCATTTCTGAAAATGTCTTGCTGAATGATTTCTGATCACCCCGACCGTAGTTATAGTCAAATCTATATTTTTCCAGGGCGATACCAAGTATGATTCTGTCGATGGAGTTCATTCTATTTTTGGATACTTCTTGGTTTCGCTGTTTCGCCGATGTGGGCAAATTTAGTGTTATCCCTATGAGAGCTTTTTTTGCCCAGGTCTCGAACTCAGTCGCGAGGATGTATTTCTTGCCAACCCCGCCCACCTTAAGGCTGGACCGATCAATCTCCTCGCGGATGAACTCGATCAATCTCGTGAGCTCACCTGATACTTTCGATTTCAGCTTTGCGGCCTCAAATTTTTTAGGGTCAACCCCCACTGCAAGCGTGGCCGCCTCATCTAAAGACCATCTTTCCTTCGATGCCCAGAGGCTAACGTCTGCTGTTAGTCGTTCCAATTCGGCGTCGCGCCGCCCCAGATCGACAGCGCGTTGCTGCGAAATATATGCCTCCTCAATTTTCTCGTCTGTATTTAGCGTACGAAGAATTTCGAGCCCACGTTGAATTGCGTCAAATATTCGAACTGGCTGTTCGCCGATCTCGACGTATTCATCGATGAGCTGTTTCCCTGCATCTGCGATTGTTACCCCGTTCCTCGTTGCCACATCTAAAATTTGCAGCTCCGAAAGATCAAGAAGATTGCCACTTCTTAACAAAATCCACTCAAGTTTTTCGCTTGGGGTGGCCGTTTTGGAAGGAACGCGTTTCGTGGTCCGAGGCATTGAAACACTCGTTTGTAAGGTGAAAGGTTGGGGTCGCCAGCAAAGACGAAAACATCTATGTCATCAACTACATTCGACCCATCAGCAATGTTGGTATGAATGTTGGTACAGACGGGAAACCGAAGATCCTAACGCACTGATTGTTAGATCTAAAAAAGGTATGATGTGCATTCCTCCGGGCCCACCATCCCCCTAATCGACGCCAAGGAAATCAAGGTGTTGCGGATGATTTGTGCTAACCCGGTTTGGAGGTTAGCAGATTTCTGTTCGATGATCGTTCTCATGCCGCACCATAGGTCTTGTTGATTGCGCTATCGGCGAGCTTCTTCTTGTTCGCCTCCCTCACATAAGTCTCGACCTCGGCGAGGTTCCTGTGTCCCGTGATCGACATTATCTCCGATGCTGAGCAGCCTGCCTCAGCCAGTCGAATACAGGCTGACTTTCGCAGTCCATGGGGAGACCTGTGAGGCGGGAGACCCGCGCTCCTTGCCGCTTCGATTATCCAGTTCGTGAACGCCTTCTCAGAGCGTGCAGCGCCATACGCCGTGACTATGAGGTTCAGGTGATCGTGCTTGATCGTCTCCAAGACCCGCCGAAAGTCGGCGTGGACGGGGATGCTCACCTCGACCTCGTCTTGGCTCTTTTTGATCTTCGTCACGATCCTGTCGCCCTGAATGTGCTGGCGTCCAAGTCGAACAGCGTCGCTGCGGCGCAAGCCGGTAAAGAGCAAAATCTCAAACGCGATGCGCTGAGGCGTTCCTATCTGCCAATGGGCTCGGAACAGGCTGGTAGCCTGTTTTTCTGCCTCGTGAAGCAGATCTATTACGGCCTGATCTACCCGGGCCGCGGTCTCATCTGCAAAGCTCCGTGGTTGAGCGATCTGTTGCCCAAGGAATGGATGGTCTTCGCTTTGCCGCAAGTCTATCGGGCCAATCTCGGGGTCCATCCCCCAACGGGCGACCATCGAGCGGGCCATTATGGTGGCACGCCGGATGTCGTCATCGGCACCCGAACTGACCGACCCCAACAGGGTCTTCTCCGCTGCCCGGCCGGTCAGAAGGGTGGTCAATTGCACTCGCAAGTAGTCTTCGGACAGGGTGTGGCGTTCGTGTTCGGGCAACATATGAGTGCCGCCCAGACTGCGCCCGCGCGGTATGATCGTGACCTTGTAGAGCGGATCAGCGCCAGGATTGTAATAAGCAGCAGCGGTATGACCAGCCTCGTGCACGGCCAGACGGTGCCTTTCATCCGGCTGGATCGCCAGCGTTCGCACCGTGCCCATCACACCTTGTCGCGTGCCTCGTCCAGATCGGCAGGCGCAATATCCGCTTCTGACCGGCGCGCGGCAGTGATTGCAGCCTCGTTGAGCAGGTTCTTCAGGTCCGCCCCGGAAAACCCCGGTGTTCCTGCAGCGACCTGATCAAGCTCGATATCGGAGCGCAGCGGCAAGTTCCTTGCATGAACATCCAGAATCGCACGTCGGGCACCCTTGTCAGGAAGAGACAGCGTCACGTGACGGTCGAACCTGCCGGGGCGCAGCAGGGCCGGATCCAGCACATCGGGACGGTTTGTAGCGGCAAGAACGACAACCGCTTCACGGGCAGTAAACCCCTCGAGCTCGGCCAGGATTTGGTTCAGCGTCTGCTCTCGTTCATCATGCCCCCCACCCAGACCGGTTCCCCGGGTACGTCCGATGCTATCCAATTCGTCGATGAAGATGATCGCGGGTGCCTGTTTTCGTGCCTCTTCGAACATTTTGCGCACGCGACCGGCGCCCACGCCGACGAACACCTCGATGAATTCCGACCCTGAGGTTGAAAAGAACGGCACTTCTGCTTCTCCTGCCAGTGCCCGCGCCAGCAACGTTTTGCCTGTGCCCGGCGGCCCCATCAGCAGCACGCCATGCGGGACGGAGGCCCCGACTTTCTCGAACCTCTTTGGATCGCGCAGGAACTCGACGAGTTCCGAAACTTCGCGCTTTGCCTCGTCCTGGCCTGCCACGTCGGCAAAGGTGACCTTGCTGGTGGGTTTGGCGGGCTTTGCCGATCTGCCGAGCAAGTCGCCCAAGCCGCCCGGAAGTCCAACGCCTATACCGCCTCCGATCATTCTGTGGCTGAGCCAGAAATAGAACGCGATAATCAACAGCCATGGCAGAAACGAAATCAGCACCGATGGAGCGCGAGGCTCGTCGGCCACTACGAGAACGCGGTTTTCTTCAAGCATCGGCAGAAGTGTCGGGTCGGGCTGCTGGGGTGTAATCGCACGGACCGTCTTGATCCCATCAGGGCTCGGCTCGCGCAACACTGCGACTATGGCCGTGGCTTCCAATGTCACTCCGGAAACCTCACCCGTTCGAATGAGCTGTTTGATTTCGCTGTACGGTATGGCTTTGCTGGTCGAAGAGCCATCGGGCATCTGGGTGACCAGGTAGCCGGAAAATGCCAGTCCGATGACAAATGCCCAAAACAGGCGACCAAAGGGACTCGGTTCGGGCACGGAAGGCGGTGTCGCGTGATTTCCCATTCGGATGTCCCAAAAAATTGCTGCAAGGCAGCCTTTCGGACCTCCCTTCGAACAGGAGATATCGATAATGTTAAATGATCGAGTGAATTTGCACTTTGACCAAGGTCAACTTTGGTGGTCGTGGCGTTCAGCGTTACTGAGCCAGTGAGCCGGCCGCAAAGGTGAGGTCGAGATAATGGCGATGGACCGAAAAGATGGGTGCTGATGACAGCCTTCGGGGCCTGTGCCCGAAAGTTGCGTGCCACGCTAGCAAGTTTTGTGCTCGCCTATTGCATCATGGAAGCAATGTACTCGATGATGTCGTCGATCTGCTGCTGCGACGCATCAAAAACAGGCATACCCGGATGGCCTGTATCGATGGAGCCAATGAATGTCTCTTCTAGTGCATCGATTGGAAATCGCTCCGAAAGGGTTCGGAAGGGGGGCGCCTTCGGATGAGAACTTTCACCTGCAGGGCCAATGGCATGGCAGCCAGAGCAATTCTGTAATGCTAGTGCCTTTCCGCGCATCACAGAGTCGTCCGCCTTGGCTACGTCAGCAACGGCAATCGTGGAAATAGCTATAATGCAAAGGCAAACGAGTGATCGCATTCGGCACAATGCTCCATTTTCTTGGCAGTTAGATCCACCAGGCAGATCCCGACAGTTGATCCTGTTTTCGGTATCTAGACCCGAAATCGATTGGACCACGGCCTTCGTTCGGGCGATACTGCGCTCATGGACAGAAATCAGCAAGCTCGTCCAAGAAACTCTTCGACCTTCAGCGACCGGGTTCGCCTCAGGTCGACAGCTTCACGGTTGTCGGACTGAATAAGGATGAGATGAACACCCCGTCCGATGTGCAGAGCTTGCAATTAGCCGGTCCTCAGACCTGGCGGGCACGAACGCCCGTGGCGCCGGATTGATCGCAACTGGCGGCCAACTGGCACCCCGCCGCGGTTGCAATCCCCGTGACCTCGGCGATGACGGGCTTCGGGCAATTCACGATGCCTTGCATTACGCCCGAACACATCGTCATGACTTTCGTGAAATAGGCCCGGCGACTCCAGCGGCCCATATAGCGCTCATAGGCGTCGCTCATACCCCAGAGATTTTGGTCCTGCGTAGGCATTTAGAACGAGTTCCATCCACCCGTGCCCCACGCTCATCTTGCGGCAGGACAGCAGGGATGTCACGTCCCGGATTCCGAAGTGTGTTGACGGTCGATTCTGCGGCGGAGCCGCATCGAGTTTGTGCTCGGCTCGCCATGTCAGCTTCCAAGAAGCCGTGAGTGTCATCTCTTCGGCCGAAGCGAGGCGCAAAGCGGAGCGAACAGTCGCTGCGAAACATCGAGGAACTGCTCTACGAACGTGGCATGGAGATTGACCGTGAACCCAACCAGCGGGAGAACTTCCACTTTACGGCATTGCCAGTTTGAACTGATCTCTCAGAGTTCGTGCAAGGAGTCTCAACTCCTTTCGTGTCGCACTGCTTGCTTTCAGATGAGCAAACGAAGGCAATACGCGGCGCTTCAAAGCTACGGTCGGCAATATGCACTGCCGTTTTAATACGCGACCGCCGTCAACAGTTATTACCGAAGATCTGGTTTGAACCGACCTGATGCATTCAATAAAGGCCACCAAAGACGGCAGCCTTCGGAGGCTATCCCGTAACTCTTCCGTCACCTACCAGAACCTGGCGCTGGCATCTGGCGGCGATTTTCTCGTCATGTGTCGAAATCAGAAAGGTCGTACCTTCGTCTCGATTGATCTCACTGAGCAGTTCCATGACTTGGTTGGCCGAGGCCCGGTCGAGGTTGCCCGTTGGCTCGTCGGCGAGCACGAGTTCAGGCCGATTCATCAACGCGCGGGCCACCGCCACCCGCTGCTTCTGCCCGCCGGAAAGATTGGTTGAAGGAAAATCGATCCGGTTGGCGAGCCCCATTCTTACAAGGAGATCACGCCCCCGCGATCGGGCGGCCACCGTCTCGCGACCTTCGTATACAGCGGTTGGAAAGATCACGTTCTCCAGCGCCGTGAAGTCGGGCATCAGATTGTGAAACTGGAAGACGAATCCGATATGTAGGTTGCGAAAAGCCGTCAGTTCCTGATCGCTTGCCTGCGTGAGTTCCTCGCCGAGCATCGTGTAGCCCCCGGACGTTGGCTGCATCAGCGTTCCGAGAATAGTCAGTAGTGTGCTTTTGCCCGAGCCCGAAGGGCCGAGCAGCGCCGTCATTTCGCCACGTTCCATGGTCAGGTCGAGATCTTTCAGAACCTTTGTTTCGGCCTCGCCATGCCCGAAGGTCTTGCACAGGTCGCGCACGATCAGAAGCTGTCCTTTCATTGGCCGATCGCAGTAACTGGATCAAGACGCGAGGCAGCGCGTGCTGGCAGGATGGCCGCAAGGGTCGCGCTGATGACGGTCAGCAGGATCGCGAGGCCATAAGCACCTTGGGAGACGTCTATCGGGAGATCGCCCGGCTTGAACGACTCGCGTCCGGGAAAGGCAAGGAGCACTGCATATCCGATGCCGGCTCCAAGCAGCGCTCCCGCTAGGCCGATTATGGCGCCCTGCATCACGAACACGAACACCACAAACGATCGCGGCGCACCCATTGCACGCATGATGCCGATTTCAGGGCGCCGGCGATAGGTTGACAGCAGCAGCGCCGATGCCACCCCGATGACGATTGTAATGAGTGCGAAGGATTTAAGCATGAGGCCCGTCTGAGCCTGTGCCTTGAGCCCGTCTAAAAGTTGAGCGGCGTTCTCGGTCCAAGAAGTAGCCGGGAGGCCGGTTATCGCCTCGATGCGCGCTGCCGTTGCATCCGCTTGATAAAGATCGGCCAGTTTTATCTCGATCTTGGATACGCCTTGCGGCATTGCCAAAAGGGTGCGCGCCGTGGCCAAACTGACATAGGCTTGGCGGCGATCGGGACCGCCGGAGCCCGTTTCATAGATACCCGATACGACCAGTGACTGATCGATCCCCGTCTCCGCCTGCAGCCGCACGGCCTGTCCGAGACGGAGATTCATGTCGTCCGCCAGCTTCTTACCGATCAGAATCCTGCCCGCGCCGAGTTCTACGGTTCCTTCGATCAGATAGCTCTTCAGGTTGATGATGGCGGACACCTTGTCCGCTTCCACGCCGGTAACGCTTACCTGGGCTATCTGCGCGCCGCGCCTCAGGAAGCCCCCGCCCGTGATTTCCTGCGATGTCGCGGTGACACCCGGTAGCTTCTCGATGATTGGGATAAAGGCATCGGTGTTTGGAAGCCGTGCTGTGTGACTGGCGTCCTTCTCCTGGACGAGCAGGATAACACCAGGCACATCGCCAAGCAGCAGGACCGGGTCGCGCGCCTCGGCCTCGATTGTCACATGGGAGAGATCGCCGGCCGTACGCGACAGGATGTACTCGGCCAGACCGCCGATCAGCGCGCTCATGAAAATGAAAATGAACACACCAACCGCGACGCCAAAAACGAGAAGCGACGTCTGCGCCTTGTTCGCGGTCAGATAACGGATTGCGATCTTAAGGGCGTAGCGCATGGCTACTGTCCCGCGTTCGCGACGCTCTGACCGTCAACAAGGCCATCCGCGTCAACGATCAGCCTGTCGCCGGCCTTTAGTCCTCCCGTGACGACCAGCCGGTCCGCAGGCCAGTCGATCACGCTGACCTGTAGCCGCTTCGCCTTCGAGTTCTCCACAACGAATACGGCCGGCGCCGCACCGGCAGTGACGATGGCGGAACGCGGGGCCGATATCGCGTCTTCCCGTTGATCGACGATAATGTTGGCAGTGACCGTGAGGCCCACCGGCGCCTGTTGCGGTTCGATGAATGCGATCTTGACTGCAAGGCCGCCCGTGTCGGCATCGACAACCGGGGCAACAAAGCTGACACGCCCTTTCAGCGTGCGTTGCTCGCCGGTCAGCTGCAAAAGGGCCGGCATGCCCGTCTTGATTTGAGTCGCATAGGATTCGTCGACATCCGTCTCGACGACCAGTTGGCGCATGTCGGCCAAAGAAAAAAGCGGCGTCGAGAGATCGACGACTTGGCCCGGCTCGACGCCACGCGTCAGGATGGTTCCGGCAATGGGCGCGATGATGCGGAACTTCGTCAGTTGGAACTGAGCCTGGTCGACCAGAGCACGCAGCCTGTCGACCTCCCGGTTCGCACGCTCCATAAGCCTTTGCGAATCCTCAAGCGCCACGCGCGAGACGTTATTCCCGAGCGCCTCGGTACGGCTGAGGGCATCGCGCGCCTGTGTCTGTGCGACCAGCACTTGATCCAGCGCCGCAACAGCCTGCCGGAGGACCGCCTGCTGAGAGGTGTCGTCGAGGCGCGCGAGAGTTGTTCCTTGGGCAACGACATCCCCCTCATCGGCCAAAGGCGCGACCAAAGTTCCCGCCACGGTCGACGTGACTGAAACCGAATGGAGCGCCTCGATTCTCCCGTTGACGGCCAGCACGCGGGTAATGGGGCCCGGCGATACGACTTCGACAACAACTGGCACCAAACCGATTTTCCAAGGCTGTGCGTAGAACAACCAGCTACCAAAGCCTCCCACAGCCGCCAATCCAAGCCACAGGCCCCAGCGTCGCCACAGCGACGGCTTCGCGTGGATCAAAGGTCCCACCGGCAAGGCGACCAGCGCATAGGATCTCGGCCTATCCAGCGTATGCGTGGAAACACCAGGCGACGTGTCGCCGCCCTTGTCAGGCTCCGCAGTCAGTTCGATCTGCAGATTCTTTTGCATGCGCGGATTATCTCCAGGGTCAGTGGGTATGGCGCAACCATCCTTTTGGAAGACATTGATAGGGCCAATGAACCTAGTGCGGATTTCTCCTGGCCGCTTTGACTCGCATCAGCCCGACAGGCCACGCCGTCATTCGTCGGATTGCCCCTCGCCGAGCCCTACAACTTCTAATAAGCAGTCACCCGCACCTTCTCGGATCGGGATTGTGTGCCAAAACAAACATGACCAGTTGATTCCGGGAGAGACGGAAGACCGCCCGGAGGGTGACGACCATACTATTCGGTCGTTTTTCCGTCGAAGTGCTCCGACGAGGACTCTGCCTCAGCCTTTTTGGCTTGAACCAGTTGGTCTCGATGGTTTGGCGGTCCGTAGAGCGTGTAAACCTTCATGCGCTTGCGTCCGGTATTGATCAGATTGTGCAGCGCTCCTGCAGGGACGAGCATCGCGTCGCCAGACTTGACCTTGTGTGTGCTGCCATCGATGACGATCTTGCCTTTCCCCTTCTCCACCCTGAAGAATTGGTCGCGTGACTTGTGGGTTTCGGCCCCGATTTCCTGGCCACGCTCGAGCGACATAAGGACCAGTTGCAGGTAGTGACCGGTGTAGAGCACGTGGCGGTAATCCCTGTTCTCAGCAGTCAGATCCTCGATATTCGCCACATAACCTTTCATGCTGGTCTCTCCGGTCTGGCGGGAAACGGAGGCCCGCACCAGCCTGACACTGACGCCTTTTTCTAACGCCAGCTTTGATACAGATCAGTTTTAGGGCGCACCGAATGTTGAGTGATCGGCGACCGACGCGACCGACAAGACATCTCCCGAAAAACCGCATGTCTTGAAAATCTGCATCAAGCTTCAGCTGATTGCAGGGCTCTCATCGCGTTCAGCATCCCGCACGCCGGGAAGGTGGTAGCAGCCGCCGACCACCGGATCGCCCTTCCTTCATATGGCCTCAAGGATGTACTTTATTGCGTTTCCGGATCGGGCTTCGTGGAGGGCGACGGCGTAGGTAAGTCGAATGTCTGGTTCCAGGAAAGAACGAAGGAGACCTGGATGGCCGAAACGAGGGCGCAAAGCGGCCGACCGGGTCGACCCACTCCAAAAGTCAGGTAACGGTTAAGGGCGGACGGATTGAAGGTGGGCCGGTCATGTCGATGGTGTGGCTAATTAAACGGCGCCGGACGATTGCGGCCATTTGGGTCTGCTAAGCGCCCCCATTCAAGACGTTCAGGCAAAGCTTGCCTTTGCCCAGAAGTGGACGTACGGGCGGAATCCGGTGAACGGCAGCAACGCACCGCCATCTCCCTCGTTCAGAAGCAGTTCACTCCCAATCAGGACTCGACGTTGCGTCTACCATCCCCCGATTCTCCCGGCTCAGGGAACCACCTCTCCTCCGCATTCTCGCAAAAGCGCGCGTGGATGCTTCGTGAAGCAGCGGCGCTGCGACGTTTGTGAAGACAATCATCATGTCCATCGACATCCCCCCACCTCGACGATCGCCAGATCGTATCCAGCAGGAATCAGATCACCATAGCAGGGAAATCACCACGGCAGCGAGAAGGTCTTGACGTTGGTGAAGCTCTTCATGGCCTCGATCACGCCTTCCTTGTAGCCGTTGCCGCTGTCCTTGATGCCGCCGAAGGGGCTCATCTCGATGCGGTAGCCGGGGACTTCCCAGATGTTGACGGTGCCGACGTTCAAGCCGGCGATGTATTTCTGCATGCGGCGGTAGTCGTTGGTACAGACGCCGGACGAGAGGCCGAAGGCGGTGGAGTTGGAGAGCGCGATCATCGCGTCGTCATCGTCGGGGCCACGCACGATGGGCACGATCGGACCGAAGGTCTCCTCCATCACCAGTTCGGAGGCGTGCGGCACGCGGTCGACGACGATGGCGGGCAGCAGCGCGCCCTTGCGGCCGGGGTTGTAGAGGATCTCGGCGCCGGCTTCGGCAGCCTTGTGGACGCGATCCTCGAACAGTTTTGCGGCGCGCTCGTGTACGACGGTGCCGAGTTGGGTGGCCATGTCCATCGGGTCGCCGAATGTCAGCTTCTTCGCGCGCTCCAGCACCATCGGGACAAAACGGTCGGCGATGGAGGACTGGACGAGGATGCGCTTGACCGCCGTGCAGCGCTGGCCGGAGTTTTTGGTGGCTCCGGCCACCGCCAGGTCCGCTGCCTTGGCCAGATCGTCGTCCGACAGATCGTTCAGGATGATCAGCGGGTCGTTGCCTCCGAGTTCGAGCACCTGACGCTTGTAGCCGGCCTTCGACGCGATCAGCTTGCCGACCGGCACACCGCCGGTGAAGGTGATCAGGTCGATGTTCGGGTTGGTGATCATCTCGTCGCCGATATCCTTCGGCCAGCCGGTGACGACGGAAAGCATCTCGGGCGGCAGGCCGGCCTCGTAGAGGATGTCGGCGAGGATCAGCGCGGTCATCGGCGTCAGCTCGGTCGGCTTGACGACGATGCAGTTGTTGGTGGCAATGGCCGGCGCGATCTTGTGCGACACCATGTTGAGCGGATGGTTGAACGGCGTGATCGCCGAGAGGACGCCCTGCAGCGGCTCGCGCGTCGTGAAGATCTTGCGCGCCTTGCCGTGCGGGGTGAGGTCGCAGGAAAAGATCTGGCCATCGTCCTGGATGACCATCTGGCCGGTCAGCGTGAACACGTCGTAGGCGCGACCGACCTCGTAGAGCGAGTCCTGCTTGGAGATGCCGAGTTCGAGCGTGACGAGGTCGGAGATCTCGTCCTTTCGGCTGTTGAGCATCTCGGCGGTTGTGAGCAGAATCTTCTGCCGCTCGTAGCGCGTCAGCTTCGATCTGTAGCCGGCGGCAATGTCGAGGGCCTGCCTGGCATGCCTGGCATTGCCGGCTGGTACCGTGCCGACCACCGTGTCGCTCCACGGATAGCGCACCTCCAGCACGTCGTCGGCGTCGACCTTTCGGCCGGCGATGCGCATCGGCTCGTGGCGGACCTTTATGGACGGATCGAGCTTGGTCATCGGATCGGTCCTCAGTTCGGCAACGCCGCGGCCATCGTCGCATAGTAGAACGCGTCGAAATTGCGAAGCTTGGGCTCGTTCGGCAGGTCGGGCAGCACGCGGTTGACGATGAACGGCACCTCCTGCTCGGTCAGTCCGCCATGCGAACGCAGCGGCTCGTTGAGAGCGGCGAGGTCGTGACGATGTTCCGAGGTGCCCAGCGTCATGTTCTCGGTCGAGATCAGCACGATGTCGCCGATGCGGTCGGCCGGCAGCTCGAAGCGGGCGCAGGCGGTGGCGCTATCGACGACCAGCATCATGCCCGGAACCTTCGACAGGCGCGCGACGATGTCGGCCTGGTTCGTATCCTTCGGCAGGTAGGCGGTGGCGAAGGAGCCCAGCGCGCCGTGGTGGACGACATAGGGATCGGTGATCGGCAGGATGACGCGGGCCGCGTCCTTGCCGAGCCATTCGTCGAGCAGGTCCTGCACGTAGACCACCGCCGGCGCGCCGTCGGCGAGGTGCTTGGGCTTCATGCCGTGGTCGGCGGTGACGACGATCGCCGCGCCGAGCGCGTCGAGTTCGGTCAGATAGCGGTCGAACATGGCGTAGAAGTCGTTCGCCTGCTTAACCCCAGGCGCATATTTGTGCTGCACATAGTCGGTGGTGGTCAGGTACATGACGTCCGGACGCCACTCCTTCAGGAGCTGCACGCCGGCGGCGAAGACAAATTCCGAGAGCTCGGCCGAATAGACCTCGGGGACGGGCAACCCAAAGTGCTTCGAGGCATTGTCGATGCCGTGTTCGGCGAGCGTCGTCGTGTCTGACTTTTCCGCCGAGAAGCAAATGGCGCGGCCGTCATCGAACTTGAGCCCCTTGCCGAGCAGGGCGCGCAGCTTGTCCTTGGCGGTGACGACCGCGACCTTGGCGCCGGCGTCGTAGAAGGC
>JBBSOT010000087.1:0-14922 GCA_038259455.1 Hyphomicrobiales bacterium
CATGCCAATTGCGTATTAGCCGGCTTTTTTGCAAACAATAATAGAGAAATAAAGCAATCTTGGCAATATCATTTATTGATTTACTATAATAGATGAACAATTATATGAAGTAAATATAGTTGTTACTTATACAAATTTAATTTCATACTTACGAGATATAATAATTTTATGAATAATACATCGCTCCATCACATGACGATAGAGCCCTATATATATCTCGATTATTTTACGGGCTTATGAGTAATTCGCGCTTCGTCTTTGACTGCTAACGAGCGGCAACGACTCTTAATGCCTAATCGCCCATGTATTCGCGAAGCGCCTCGACAGAGCGGTTCTCGCCGATCGACAGCGCCAGGATGCGCGACAGGTGCGTGTAGGGCAGACCGGTTTCCTCGCGCCAGGCGTTGAGCTGCATCTGGATGCGCGCCAGGTCCCGCTTGCTGTTTGGCGTCTCCGAAATGTCGACCCCCGCATCGCGCAAAGCCGCACCGACATCCTGCGACAGGATGAAACTGTCCCATCCGAGCCAGCGCAGCAGATACTGCCCGGTGTTGCCGCCCAGCCGGCTGCCATGCTTGCCGAGATAAGCCATCAGCCCGATCTGGTCATCTGCCGGCCATGCAGCTAGAAATATGCCGAAGCTGCCGTGATCGCGGCCCACCGCCTCAATGAAAGCCGCGTTCTCGCGCACCGACCTGATTTTTTGGGGATTGCGCACGATGCGCTGGTCGGCGGCCAGATCATGCCAGAAATCCTCTGGCTGGAAGAGAAGCCGCTTCGGCTCGAAGCCGAGAAACGCTTCCTCGAAGCCGGGCCATTTCTGTTCAATCACGCGCCAGACAAAACCGGCGGCAAAGACACGTTCGGCCATGGTCGACAGCACCCGGTCATCCGTGACGGTCGACAGGCGAGCATTGTCCGGGACCGGACCGAGAAGCGTGACCAGCGCTTCCTCGCCACCCTTCCTTAAGGCGGCTCGCTTTCGGATTTTGTCGAATGCCAGCATCACCTTCTCCTCTGGATTGCGCTTTGTGCCCGGCATCCTTCATATATCGGCTTGCCATTGCTGCCGATACCATCCAGAGGCCACCATGCAAGTTACCGTAGCCGATCTTGCCAAGCGCTGGTTCAAGCGCAACACGGACAAGCTCACAGAGGCCGAGACGCGGGTGCTGCAGAGCACCGTGGACCAGCGCGCCCTGTCGAAGGACCTCAACGCCGTAGAGGCTTCGACCCAGTCGACTGGCGATCGGATAGCCGACGGTATCGCGCGGATTGGCGGCTCGTGGGCCTTCATCCTCGGCTTCCTTGCCTTTCTGGCGGTGTGGATTGCGATGAATGTATGGCTGCTGGGGCGCGATTCATTCGATCCCTATCCCTTCATCTTCCTCAATCTCGTCCTGTCGATGGTCGCGGCTATACAGGCTCCGGTCATCATGATGTCGCAAAACCGCCAGAGCGAGCGTGACCGACTTGATGCTGCCCATGACTATGAAGTCAATCTGAAGGCCGAGATCGAGATCATGGCGCTGCATGAAAAACTTGACGAGATGCGCCACAGCCAGATCATCGAGATGCGCGACGAAATTGCGAAGATCTCCGAGCAAGTGAGGCGCATCAGCGAGCATCTCGACGTAGGGAAGCGGCAATCGTGAGCGATGCGATCCACCTGCTCATTGAGAAATATGGCCTGATCGCGGTCTTTCTAGGCTGCGTTGCCGAGGGCGAGAGTGCCGCCATTCTGGCCGGTTTCTTTGCGCATCAGCAGGTTTTCGTGTCGTGGCAGGCGTTGCTTGCGGTGTTTGCCGGCGCCTTCGGTGGCGACACGTTGTTCTTCCTGTCAGGCCGCCGCTTCGCCGACCGGCCGTTCGTCCTGCGGATGCGCCAGAAGCCGGGCTTCGACCGCGCGTTTCGCCTGGTCAACGAACATCCTGTGATTTACGTGCTGATCAACCGCTACATCTACGGGTTCCGACTGGTCGGAGGCGTCGCGGCCGGTCTTTCCGGTATAAGGCTGCCGCTCTTTCTGGTGCTCAACGCCCTCTCATCCGCTCTCTGGACAGCGCTTTTTGGTGGTATCGGCTATGTCTTCGGGATCGGCGCCGAGCAGATCATCGGCAATGCGCTGATGAAGCACGAGCGGTTGCTGTTGGGGTTGGCGATCGCCATCGCAGTCTCCGGGGCCGGCGCGCTCGCGGCCCATCACTTCAGCCGCCGCCGTCACCGCGCATAGGGCTGCTCAGCCGACATCCAGTCCACGATCACCTTTTTCGAGGATGAGTGGGATGATCAGGTCTTCCTCGTCTGCCAGGTGCCTGTCCAGCATCGCCACAAGGCGCGTATTGGCGCCGGCATAAAGGTCGGCCGCAAAGCGCTGGCTGTCATTGTCGCCATGCAATGCCTGGAGGAAAGCGTTTGCTGTCTCGGCATTTGCCTCCAAAGCTTCGTGGATCGCGTGGTGATCGAGATCGAGAATGTCGAACCCACGTTTCAGCCGAGGCTCGGCCCGTGCAAAGGCCGGAAAATAGTGCTGGTCCTCAATGTTGTGGTGGCCGTCGAGATTACCGAGAAAGAAGTTCAGGCGCGGCGCGAAGAAGCTGGCGAACTCTGCAGCCGTCGTTCTGTTCTCTCGGTAGTCTCCAATGGCGGCGCTGAGAATGCCGCCGAGTTCGCGAAACATGTCGTGGCGCTGCAGCCACATGCTGGCCATGCCATGAACGTTCCTGTGGGCTCTCCAGTCCTCGCGCGGGTATTTGTCCGCCAGAAACCGAAGGTCTTCCGGCAATCGGGCACGGCGTTCAAGTTCAAGTGTCTGGCTGTCGTCCATATGCGGTATCCTTTGGTAACCGCATGTAGTGCCTGGGCGCCTAAAGTTGAAGTCCAAAAACCGTCTCGACGAAGGCCAGACCCCACACAATCGCCGCCAGGATAACCGAAATGAGCACCGCTAGTGAGCCGCAGTCCTTGGCCAACTGGATATCGACATCGAACTCCTTCGAAACGGCATCGCAGGACGCCTCTATGCCCGTGTTCAGCACCTCAACCATCATCAGCACAAGCACGGCGCCAATCAGAAGCGCATAGCCGCGCCATGTCTCCGACAGAAACCAAGCAAGTGGAATCGCAATCGCCAACAGGCCCAGTTCCTGCTGGAAAGCAGTTTCTGTACGAAACAGTTTTTGGAAAGCGCGTACCGAATTCTGCCAGGCCTTGATGAGGCGTTCCATTTTTGTCCCCGGACGGTTGGAAGCACGGCCTTACAGCATCTGGCCGACCATAGGGAACCAGAATTTCGTTGCACAATCGACGCACCGCCGGATTCTTCCGGCCTGCAAACGGTTGGCCACAGGCAGTGACCCAAGGGTCAGGATCCGGCGACCTTGATGTCGGGCGTGGATCGATCGAACTGGGGCAATCCGTCATCGATCGTATAATAGTCGCCCTTGTCAGCAACGAAGATGTGGCTTTCCCCCTTTAGACCCGCGGCCTTGTCGAAGGCGCCGGCCATAACCGATGTCTCTGCAACTTCATTGTGCTTCCAGAAAAGGACCGAGCCGCAGGTCCCGCAAAAGCCGCGCCGGGCGAAAGCCGAAGCCGCGTACCAGCTGATGTTCTGCGCCCCTTCAATTGCCAGATTATCATCGGCTACATTGGTTGCAGCGTAATAATGCCCGCTTTGCTTGCGGCACTGCGAGCAGTGGCAATAGACCACGCCACGCAATGGACCGGAAACCGAAAAGCTGACCGCTCCGCAGAGACATGACCCACGCTGTTGCTTGCCCATCGGCCAATTCTCCGTGCTTCGATGAGCTCACAGATTAGGACAAAATCTGGCGCAGTGCATCGGTTTCATCTGTTCCTGGCATGCCGTAACGGCAACCGACGGCGCTCGATTGAACTGCCTGAATGGAACAGATGGCGAAACCATTTGCAATTTAAGAAATTTTTAGCGCCGCGGGCGCTATGGTCCTGTCAAGCAAGGCTGCATCGTGGGGCGTGCAGCCTGGTGACAGAACTGGATGATTCCGTTTGACGCTCCAGCTTGCTCGTCCATGCCGTCGTTGCGCCGGGGACGTACAGGCCTCCAAAATATTGGAATGGAATGTCAATGCAGACTGCGACCGCGCCTTCTGAACCAGCCACGGATTTTGCCAGTGGTGTTGTCGCAACCATGCGGCAGCTCGGCGTCGTCGCTCTCCCACGCAATTATGAAATCTTCTACGAAGCACTGGCCGGATCCAATCACCAGCTGAGCCTTGAAGTTGTCTCGCTGAGCAGTCGCCCGACACAGGAACAGCTCGACAAGATCGGGCGAAAGTTCTTTCCAGACAACCACGGATACGGCATCGTCGACCATGCGCGCGAGACCATTGCGCGCGAACTGGAAGAGATTGCCTCCATCCTCCGGCATGAACGCGGGCATCTGGAGAAGTACGGTCGCATGCTCGACCAGACAGCAGAAGGCCTGAACAGCCGCAACGTTATCAACAAGGATCTTCTGCAGAAGATCGTCGATGTCATGTCCGTTGCCACCGTCTCGACGATCGATCACGGCAAGCAGGTCGTCAGCGCCCTCGGCGACAAGACATTGGAGCTGGAAAACCTGAAGTCCAAGCTCGAAGAGTACAAGAAGCTCGCCGATACCGACCCGCTGACACTGATCTGGAACAGGCGCGCCTTCGACAACGAAATTTCGCGCATCTACAACAGCAACCGGGGCATCCTTTTCAGTGCCCTCATCCTCGTCGACATTGATCGTTTCAAGGACATCAATGATCGGTTCGGCCATCCCGCCGGTGACAGGATATTGCG
Organism: Hyphomicrobiales bacterium; assembly: GCA_038259455.1. Taxonomy (GTDB): domain Bacteria; phylum Pseudomonadota; class Alphaproteobacteria; order Rhizobiales; family Rhizobiaceae; genus CAMYMG01. The sequence continues at coordinate 4,813 of JBBSOT010000087.1, forward strand.
CAGCCTTGCCGAAATTCTGCGGAGTTCGACGCGCGAGGACGTGTTTGTCGCGCGTACAGGCGGAGAAGAATTCGCGCTGATCGTCGAAGGCGCCAGTGAAGACGCAACCCAGGGCATTGCGGAACGGTTGCGCGCGATCATCGAACAGACGACATTCGGCGACGGCACGAAAACGCAGCAATTCGGTTCGGTGACCGTTTCGATGGGGATCTGCATGGCTTCGGAAGCCAGCGGCCCGGAAGAACTCTATTCAAAGGCCGATCGGGCGCTCTACCGATCCAAGGTTGCGGGCCGCAACCGCGTTACGCGGTTCTCAGCCATCCCCGAACAGGCCGGCAAAAACTGGATGCTTTACCAGACGGAATGACCGGCCGCCCCTGGCGACCGGTCTGGTTGGTCAGCCGTTGGCTGCCTTGCGTGCCGATACAGTGCTCTTCTTGAGCAGTTCCGACACCAGAAATGCCAGTTCGATGGCCTGGTCCGCATTAAGCCGCGGATCACAATGCGTATGATAGCGATCCTGAAGCTCTTCGTCGCGGATCGCACGGGCGCCACCTGTGCATTCGGTGACGTTCTTGCCGGTCATCTCGATATGAATACCGCCTGGATGGGTGCCTTCGGCGCGGTGTACCTCAAAGAAGGTCTGAACCTCCTTCAGGATCCTGTCAAAGGGACGCGTCTTATAGCCGGCCGCCGTGATCGTGTTGCCATGCATGGGGTCTGACGACCACACGACGCTGCGTCCCTCTTTCTTTACGGCGCGCACCAACTTCGGCAGATGGTCGGCCACCTTGTCGGAGCCGAAACGCGCAATCAGGGTCAACCGGCCTGGCTCGTTCTCCGGGTTGAGGAGGTCGATCAGTTTGAGCAGGCCGTCCGGCGTGATGGACGGACCGCATTTCAGCCCGAGCGGATTCTTGATGCCGCGGCAGTACTCGATATGCGCATGATCGGGCTCGCGGGTGCGGTCACCGACCCAGATCATGTGGCCGGACGTCGCATACCAATCGCCCGACGTCGAGTCGACCCGGGTCAACGCCTCCTCGTATCCAAGCAGCAGTGCCTCGTGACTTGTGTAGAAGTCCGTCTCGCGCAGCGCATAGTTGGATTCCGACGTGATGCCGACGGCAGACATGAAGTCCATCGTCTCCGTGATGCGGTTCGCCAGCGCCTCGTAGCGCTCGCCCTGTGGGCTGTCGGACACGAATCCGAGCATCCAGCGGTGCACGTTCTCCAGGCTGGCATAACCGCCCTGGGCGAAAGCGCGCAGCAGGTTGAGCGTTGCCGCGGACTGGCGGTAGGCCATTTCCTGGCGTGCCGGGTCCGGGATGCGTGACTTCTCGTCAAACTCGATGCCGTTAATGATATCGCCGCGATAGGATGGCAGCGTTATGCCGTCCTTGGTCTCGTTGTCGGACGAGCGTGGCTTGGCAAACTGGCCGGCAATACGGCCGACCTTGATCACCGGCTGCGAGCCGGCAAAGGTCAGCACGACCGACATCTGCAGGAAGACGCGGAAGAAGTCGCGGATGTTGTCTGCGCCATGCTCTGCGAAGCTTTCGGCGCAATCGCCACCCTGCAGGAGAAATGCCTTGCCGGCTGCAACCTGGGCAAGCTGCTTCTTCAGCTTGCGCGCCTCACCTGCAAATACCAATGGCGGAAAGGTCGCGAGCTGCTTTTCGGTAGCCGCCAGTGCTGCCTGGTCCGGATAGGACGGCACCTGGCTTATCGGCTTGCTTCTCCACGAGTTCGGCGACCATTTCGTCATTGTCTTGATCCAGCATATTGGTGCCGCTGCAACGCGCAGCGACTTGTGTTTCCCGATGTAGGAAGGCGGCTCAATACACGAAGCACGTCAGCGATTCCAGTCCGGAATACCGCTGTGCGCCGGGCATCGTCTACCAGCGCGCGAACACCCGGCCAAGCACGTAGCCTGCAATGGCCAGCATGGCGATCGCCAGCGGATACCATGTGGCTACGAAAAAGGGCGAATCGTCATTGCATTGGGCGGCATAGAAGGTCGCTGCCACGGCTCCTGCGAGCAGACCCGCAACAGCGCCTGCCAGGCCCGGTCTCGTTGGCGCGGCATGCCGCAAGGCAATGACGAAAACCGCCAGCGGCAAGACGCCGATCAAAGGGATATATGTCAGGCAGACAGTGCTGTTATTGCCTATCCAGTTCGACCGCCACAAATCTGGCGGCAAAGCAAGAAACTCCAGTCCGACGGCCCCGGCAAGCAGCAAGGGCGCCACCGCAACCGCAATAAGTGGCTGGCGAAGGCTGGCCCCCGGTCGCGACATGCGAACGATGAGCAGCAACGCGCTGCCTGCCAGAGCAAGCGTCACGACGAACTTGAACAGGAAGCGTAAAGTCTCTGCGGCCTCAGCGATATCGGAGCGAGGCCCAAGCAATGTCATGAAGACAAGCGCTGCCAGCACGCTGCCAACAAGCGCGGCAGCACTCCAGATGGTGCGCAGGGACGGATTGCCCTGTCCCTTGTCGGCGTTAAGCGCCCTGATCAGTTCGTTCGTCTTCATCTCACTGTCGTCCAAAACGCCTGGCGATGGCCGCCAGGCCTCGGTGCAAGGCTACTCGCACTGCCGGCTCCTTCATGCCGAGCTGCTCTGCCGTCTCGCCAATCGACCTGCCATCCACAGAAATAGAAGACACCACGGCCCTCTGCCCGGCCGGAAGCGAGCCTAGAACCCGCTCAATCTCGTGCTCGCTCACCGTGTCCGCCTCGGGAATCGCGACAATCTCGGCAATTTCCTCGATTTCCACCTCAATGACCCGTCCGCGACGACGAAAGGCATCAACCAGCTTGTAGCGCGCAATTCCATAGAGCCATGGCGAGACAGGGCTGTCTTGGCGCCATGTATGGCGCTTGAGGTGAACTGCAAGCAGTGTCTCCTGCACGATATCCTCTGCGTCGATGCCGCCATGCGTGATCCTGCTTCGGCAAAAGCCGCGCACCAGGGCAGCCGTCCGCTGCAGAAACACCTCGTAAGCGCGTTCATCGCCCGCGATGGCAGCCCGCATCAGCCGGGCAAGCTCGGCCTCATGATTGCCGCTCACTGGCGATCGCTCCTCAACCTTCGTCAGTTACCGCCGGTTTGTTACTTGCCGCACCAGAAATTGTCCAAGCCAAAGAATCGAGCGCTCACGAAACCGTGTTCCGGATACTGCGTAACAAACCTCTGAGGCCTGGCGAAACGATCGATGCGAGGCCGGCTTGCGGCGCTCGCTGATACGACCACTAAGAGGAGAAGACCATGAACCGTCAAACGCTCGCCCTTGCTCTCGCCGGCTCACTCGCCACCGCCTTCGCAACTGCCGCCATTGCAGCGCCGATGACGGCGGAAAAAATGGAAGGCATGGAGAAGTGCTACGGGATCTCGCTGGCAGGCCAGAACGACTGTGCCGCCGGCCCCGGCACAACCTGCGCAGGCACATCGACCAAGGACTATCAGGGCAACGCCTGGAAGGCTGTTCCGGCCGGCACCTGCACCCAGATGGACGTCGACGGCCACAAGGGCATGCTTGAAGCCATGTAATTCCTTCGGGCGGGAGGTCTGCCTCCCGCCCGACCTCACGAGAAGAACGGGAGATCAAGATGCTGCGCCAATCCGCCCTTCCCGCCCGCGCCGGCCTCGGACTCAAGCCTTCCCACTACGCCGACATCATCAGCGGCAAGCCGGATCTCGGCTTCTTCGAGGTGCATGCCGAAAACTACATGGGCGCCGGCGGGCCGCCACACCGCTATCTCGAGGCAATTTCAGCCCTTTACCCGATTTCTCTGCACGGCGTCGGCCTGTCGATCGGGGCTGAAGGACCACTCGACAAGGCGCACCTGGCACGCCTGAAGTCACTGGTGGAGCGATACAGGCCGGCGTCCTTCTCCGAACACCTCGCGTGGTCGACGCATGAAGGCGCCTTCCTCAACGACCTGCTGCCTCTCCCCTATACATCCGAGACGCTGGCTCGCATCGTCGACCACGTCGATGAGGTGCAGAACCTGCTCGGGCAGCAGATGCTGCTCGAAAATCCCTCGACCTACGTCCTGTTTACCGAGAGCACGATTGACGAGATCGACTTCCTCGAGCAAGTCGCCGATGCAACAGGCTGCGGACTGCTGCTCGACGTCAATAATGTGATGGTGTCGTCGGTAAACCACAGGCTCGACCCATTCCACTATATCGACCGCTTTCCGGTCGGCCTTGTCGGCGAAATTCATCTGGCGGGATATGATGAGGCGGTCGATGGGGTCGGTGACAGGCTGCTGATCGATGCCCATGCAAGTGCCGTGCTGGACGACGTCTTTGCCCTCTACGATCACACGCTATCGCGCTGTGGGCCGGTAGCGACGCTGATCGAATGGGACAACAACGTACCCGATTTCGCCACTCTGTTTGCCGAGGCAAGCCGAGCCGAGGCCGTGATGGCAAGGCACGTACCCGGCAAGCAAATGTCAAAGGTCGCCTGAGCCATGCGGGCCGCCTCCAGCCAAGCAGGCTTCATCGCCTCCCTTGTCAATCCGCGCGCTCCTGTACCCCAGGGCGTCACGACCATGCGCGGCCGGCCCGACGCGGCGCGCTTCGATGTCTATCGCAACAATGTCATGGTCTCCCTCATTGCGGCGCTGGAGCAGAAGTTTCCTGTGTCCCGCAAGATCGTCGGCGACGAGTTCTTCAGGGAAATGGCGCGCAAGCATGTGCGACGAACGAAACCTCTGTCCCCGCTGATGTTTGAATACGGTGATGATTTTCCGGATTTCATCGCCATGCTGGATGCGGCGGCTTCGGTCAGATACCTCGTCGATGTTGCACGCCTGGAAGTGCTTTGGACACGGGCCTACCATGCCGCCGACCGAACGCCGATCGACATTGCCGCCATCGCTTCCGTCGCCCCCGAAGTGCTGGCCAGTTCGAGAATTATCGCGCACCCGGCCGCTGCATTCCTCCATTCCAACTGGCCCGCAGGCTCCATCTGGGAGGCTCACCAGACGGATCCGGTTGCGCCGCTCAGTCGTTCCGGCGGCGAAATGGTGCTGGTGGTGCGCCCATACGCCGAGGTGAAGGTACATATACTGCCACCGGTCGATCGCGCCTTCGCAACGGCTCTTTTCTCCGGCGCCTCCCTTGCCGATGCCGCACAAGCAGCCGGCCGCGACGCCCAATTCGACTTCGGTCGTGCTCTCGTTGGGCTGGTATCGCTCGGCGCAATCTGCGGCCTTGAACACGTTTCAGAAGGTGATGCCCCATGGCAATGAGACATGATGCCGAGCCGAGGTTTCTGCCAGGCGCTCTCGGCCGAGTTGAAGCAATTCTTGCTTCCATCCCTTACGCACTGCCGCTTCTCGCCCTGCGCATCGCGATCGCCGTGCCCTTCTACAAGTCGGGCCTGACAAAATGGGACGGTTTCCTGCAATTGTCAAACGGCGCGCGCTATCTTTTCACGCAGGAATTCAAGCTGCACATTTTCGGCAGCCTTGTGCCCTATCCGTTTCCGATCGCTGCAGCGACACTCGCCGGGATCGGCGAGATCGTACTGCCGATCCTGCTGGTTCTTGGCATCGGCACGCGCTTTGCAGCTCTCAGCATCCTCGCGATGACAGCAGTCATCCAGATTACCGTCCCGGAGGGCTGGGCCAATTTCCACCTGCCCTGGGCGGCCATGGCGCTGACACTGGTGGTGTTCGGCGGCGGTTCGCTCAGCCTCGACCGGCTGTTGGGACGCACTCCACGTTGACCAGCCTGGTCGGTCAGCTCACCTCGACGCGGTTGCCATCCTCGATCAGGTAGCTTGGCTTGTACATGGTGACCAATTCCTCGGACGCGGTCGGATGAACCGCCATCGTGCGGTCGAAATCGTCTTTCGTCAGTCCGGACTTCAGCGCGATGCCCAGAAGCTGCGCCATCTCGCCTGCGTCGGGTCCCAGGATGTGGGCGCCGAGCACAAGCCTCGTCTTTCCATCGACGATCAGCTTTGTCAGCATCTTGTCGTCGCGGCCGGCCAACACATTGCGCATTGGCCGAAAGACAGCTCGGTAGACCTCAAGGGACGCGAAACGCTTGGCCGCGTCGTCTTCGGAAAGCCCGACAGTCCCGATCTCCGGCTGGGAAAAAACCGCTGTCGCCACGCAGTCCAGATCGGGTTCAACAGGATTGTCCTTGAACGCCGTCTCGACGAAGCACATGGCCTCATGGATGGCCACCGGCGTCAACTGGAGCCTGTCGCTCACATCGCCGATCGCCCAGATATTATCGACATTCGTGCGCGAATACCCATCGACCAGTATCTCACCTTTGACCCCTGTCTTGACGCCCGCAGCGTCGAGGCCGAGATCTTCGGTATTGGGAATGCGTCCGATTGCCAGCATGATCTGATCCGCAACCAGAACCTCACCGCCCGTAACAATAGCGGCAAGCCTTCCGTCGCTGTTCTTCTGTATGTCCTCAAAGATCGTGTGGCACAGGATCCGTATCCCCTTTTTCTCCATTTCCGCATGCAGCATCCGCCGCAGATCCATGTCGAAGCGTCCGAGAATCTCCTTGCCGCGATAGACCAGGGTCGTCTCGACACCAAGGCCGTGGAAGATATTGGCGAACTCGACGGCGATGTAGCCGCCGCCGGCGATGACAATAGACTTGGGCAATTCCGGCAGATCGAATGCCTCATTGGAGAAGATGCAGTGCTCGTGCCCCGGCAGCGCGGCATGCGGATTGGGCCGGCCGCCTGTCGCGATCAGTATCTGATCGGCCGTAACCGTCCGGTTCTCGCTCTCGATCCTGATCGTGTGCGCATCGACCAGCGTCGCGCGGCTATGGATCGCCGTTCCACCCGCCTTCTCGACCCCTTGCACATAAAGCCCCGAAAGCCGGCCGATTTCCCTGTCCTTGTTGGCGACAAGCGTCGGCCAGTCGAAGCTGGCTGGCGGCACCGTCCAGCCATAACCCGCGGCATCGGCGAAATGTTCGGGAAACTGAGAGGCGTAGACCAAAAGCTTCTTGGGAACGCAGCCCCGGACAACGCATGTTCCGCCGAACCGATATTCCTCGGCAACTGCCACGCGCTTGCCAAGCCCGGCAGCCACGCGGCTGGCCCGCACGCCGCCGGAACCGCCACCGATGACGAACAGATCGTAGTCATAGTTCGGCATTGGCAGTCTTCCTCATCGTTACGGTGGTCCAGAGACAGTTATGCAACCACCGCACAAATGAAAAGCCCGGCGAGCCCGCCTGATCAGCTTCTGCCGAAGGATTGCTCTACGCGCCGATGCACTCAACTCGACCAAAACAAAACCCCGCCGAACAATCAGCGGGGCCGGTAAACAATCAGAATCCGCGGGTGCCGACCTTCCCGTTTGGCATCAATGGACGTCCGTCAGTCGTCGCGATAGACCTTTTCGCGGCGCTCATGGCGCTCCTGAGCCTCGATCGAGAGCGTTGCGATCGGACGGGCATCGAGACGTTTCAATGCAATCGGCTCTCCGGTCTCCTCGCAATAGCCGTAAGTCCCTTCCTCGATACGCTGCAGCGCCGAGTCGATTTTCGAGATCAGCTTGCGCTGCCTGTCGCGGGCTCGCAACTCGATCGCGCGGTCGGTTTCAGACGACGCCCGATCCGCGAGGTCAGGATGGTTCGCGTTTTCCTGCTGCAGGATTTCGAGTGTTTCGCGCGCTTCACGCAGAATATCGGACTTCCAGGTGACGAGCTTGGCGCGAAAATAGGATCTCTGCCGTTCGTTCATGAATGGCTCGTCGTCGGAGGGCACATAATCGCTTGCAACGACTTCGGTCATTCGACTCACCCCGTTCTACCCATTTTGGGCGCCTATATATTCGTCGGTCCGAAAGCGCACAAGATCATTCGATAGGTCTCTCACGCATTTGTTAGCGTTACACTTCAGCCGTTTCGCAGGCGGACTGGAGCAGGGCCAAGTGGAAGATCGCGGCATGGGTGCAAGGGTCGGCAAGTCGAGCCTTCGTGGCATGAATTTGGCGGCCGTCCCATCCTGAAGCACTTTGGAAGCAGGCCAAAACAGGCCGCTTCATACGACTTGCCGTTCCCCGAGAAGGCAGTGTCAAGCGCCCGGCGGATCGCCACGCCACAGAAGTTCGGTTATGTCCATGGACACCCACACCCTGTCTTGTTTCATGACGCCGTCCGTGTGACTAAGCCAGCAGTGATGGGGCGGTTTAGGAGTGTTCGTGAGCAAGTTGTATCTTCTGCGACACGCCAAGGCAGGATGGGCTTTGCCCGGTGTTCGTGACTTCGACCGGCCACTCGACCCAACCGGCCATCAGGACGCGGAAGCCACGGGGCTGGCCATGCGCTCAAACGAGTATATCCCCGATATCACGCTTTGCTCGAATGCCCGGCGCGCCCGCGAAACCCTTGAAGGCGTGGCGGCCCAAACCGATACGGGCCGGGTGCTGTTCTTCGACCGCCTCTACAGCGACGATGCATCCGATTATCTGGCGCTGGTCCGCGAGAATGCCGCCAGCGGGTCCGTTCTCGTCATCGGCCATAACCCGATGATGGAAGATATCGCGACGGCGCTCGCAGGGTCGGGTGACGACTCGGCGCTGGCAGTCCTCGCGTCCGGGTTTCCGACGTCGGGCCTGGCCGTGATCAGCTTCCAGGACGGGTTGGCCAAGGCGCATCCTGGAAACGGCTTTCTTGAGGCCTTCCTCGTCCCGACAAGACCCTGAAACGCCGCTCGCCGTTTCAAATCGCAAGCAGATTGCCTATATCGACCACTCGATATGAAGGGCAGTCCGCTTGGCGACATCATCACTGACCAGTTTTACCGACGAGGCAAGGATCGCACTCGACACACTTTCAGGTCGTGCGGCCGGAATGCTGTCGCCGACGCTGCGCTTGGGCGTCACGGGGCTGTCGCGGGCCGGCAAGACCGTCTTCATTTCCTCGCTTGTCCATAATCTGGTGCATGGCGGGCGTTTGCCGCTGTTCGAAGCGCAACGGTCAGGCCGCGTCTCGCGCGCCTTCCTGGAGCAGCAACCGGACGATGCAGTTCCCCGCTTCCAGTATGAAGATCATATCGATTCCCTCATCAGCGCACGCGAATGGCCCGACTCGACACGCGCCATTTCCGAATTGCGGCTGACCATCGAATATGAGTCCGCATCGGGATGGTCGCGCATGTTCTCGCGCGGCAGACTCTCGGTAGACATTGTCGATTATCCGGGCGAGTGGCTGCTCGACCTGCCGCTGCTCGGCAAGAGCTACGCTGAGTTTTCGCGCGACGCCTTCGAGATGGCCGGCCTGCCGGTGCGCGCCCAACTGGCGCGCGAGTGGCGGCTGCTGTCGGACGCGGTCGACCCCAATGTCGACGCCGACGAAACAACTGCCCGAACGCTCGCCGACGCGCTGACCGCCTATCTGCGGGCCTGCAAACTCGACGAGCGCGCGCTGTCGACGCTGCCGCCGGGACGCTTTCTCATGCCTGGCGATCTCGAAGGATCGCCTGCCCTGACATTTGCGCCGCTACCCGACCTAAAGGGTCGCGCCCGGCCAGGCTCGCTGCACGCCATGATGGAACGGCGCTACGAGGCCTACAAGACCCATGTCGTGAAGCCGTTCTTTCGCGAGCACATTACCAGGCTCGACCGGCAGATCGTGCTGGTGGACGCTTTGCAAGCCATGAATGCCGGCGCCGGAGCAGTGGCAGACCTGGAGCGGGCGTTGACCGAAATCCTCGCCTGTTTCCGGTCGGGCCACGGCAATCTGTTCACCGACCTTTTTTCGCGGCGCATCGACCGCATCCTGATCGCTGCGACCAAGGCCGACCATCTGCACCATCAGGCGCACGACAAGCTCCAGTCGATTGTGCGGCGCATTGCCGACCGGGCGGTCCAGCGCGCCAATTTCACCGGCGCCGAGGTCGAGGTCCTGGCGATGGCCGCGGTGCGCGCGACGCGCGAGGGTACGGTCAAGCAGGGACGCGAGACGCTGCCGGTCATCATCGGCACGCCGATCAAAGGCGAGACAATCGGCGCCGACACATTCGATGGCAACACTGAAACAGCTGTGTTTCCCGGCGATTTGCCTACGGATATCAATTCGATCTTCGAAGAATCCGCCGAGC
>JBBSOT010000088.1:0-14834 GCA_038259455.1 Hyphomicrobiales bacterium
CGCTGTCCATCGCCGAAGCGTATGTCCAGGAAAACGCGCGCAATCTTCAGGGAACGACCCTGTCGATGGCCAACGATCTCGACAATGCACGCACCCTCTACGGTCTCGACAGGACCGGCTTTCGCGAGTTCATGAGCAAGCAGTCTGTCGGACGGGCGCTGGCCCATGCGGCACTGATCCGTTCCGATGGCTCGTTCATCATGAGTGCGCAGACGCGGTCGGATTTTGACATGCCGCTGCCGCCCGCCGATGCGGTGGAAAAGGCAACTGCCGGCCAGCCTGTGCTGATAGAGCCGCGCACCAGCAACGTCGTCGGATCGATCATCAAGCTTCGCCAGATCGAGAACGCATATCTCTACACGATCCGGCTGGTCGATCCCGAGGTGATCAAGGCGCGGCAGATCGTTACCATGAACACGTCCGAATATCGTGGCCTGGAAGCCAACCGTCGAACCACGCAGATTGCGTTCGGCCTGCTTTATCTCGGCCTGACACTGATCATCGTGCTGTCGGCAATCTGGACAGGCATCACGGTTGCCGATCGCCTGGTTCGTCCGATCCGTCAATTGATCGGCGCCGCAGACGAGGTTGCCACCGGCAATCTGGACGTCTCGGTTCCCGTGCGCCAGTCGGATGGCGACGTCGCCTCGCTCGGCGACACATTCAACAAGATGCTGCTGGAACTGAAGACCCAGCGCAACGAGATCCTGCATTCGAAGGACCTTGTCGACGAAAGGCGGCGCTTCTCCGAGGCGGTTCTGGCCGGTGTCACGGCAGGGGTGATCGGTGTCGATCCCTACGGCATCATCACCATCGTCAACCGGTCCGCCGAAACCATGCTGGGCATCTCGGCCGAAGCTTCGCTCGGGGAAAACCTCTCGGTCGTGCTGCCGCATGTCGGCACCGTGTTCGAAATCGGCCGCAAGTCCGGCCGCCAAGTCTATCGCGAGCAGGTGACATTCTACCGGACCGGGGCAGAGCGAACCTTCAACGTTCAGGTCACGATCGAGGGCGACACCATTTCGGACGGCGAGAAGTCATATGTGGTGACGATCGACGACATCACCGATCTGGTTCAGGCCCAGCGCTCGACAGCCTGGGCCGACGTGGCACGGCGCATCGCACACGAGATCAAGAATCCGCTGACGCCGATTCAGCTCTCGGCCGAACGCATAAGGCGGCGTTACGGCAAGGTGATCACCGAAGATCGCGAGGTGTTCGACCAGTGCACCGACACGATCATTCGCCAGGTCGAGGATATCGGCCGCATGGTCGACGAATTCTCCGCCTTCGCCCGTATGCCGAAGCCGGAAATGAAGGATGTGGATGTGCGCGATGCATTGCGCGAGGCATCGTTCCTCGTCGAGGTCAGCCGTCCCGATATAGAATTCGAGCGCGATTTTGCCGACGAACCGTTGATGGGAACATTCGATAGCCGTCTGATGTCCCAGGCATTCGGAAACATCATCAAGAATGCCGCGGAAGCGATCGACACATCGAGCCTCGAGAAAGGCGGGCCTGGGGCAATCCGCATCAGCGCCAGGCTCCGCGACGGGACGATCCGGGTAGACGTGGTCGATAATGGCAAGGGATTGCCGAGGGAGAACAGGCAACGCCTGCTTGAGCCCTACATGACGACACGTGAAAAGGGCACAGGGCTCGGCCTCGCTATCGTCAAGAAGATCGTCGAGGACCACGGCGGCCGACTGGAACTGCATGACGCGCCGAGCGATTTCCATGAGGGCCGCGGCGCGATGGTCAGCATTTTCCTGCCGGCTACCGGCAAGGGCAACCCTGGCGCCCGCAAAACGTTAGATCGAACTGAAAGCGAGAAGGTATCTGATGGCGTCTGACATTCTGATCGTCGACGACGAAGAGGACATTCGCGAGCTTGTTGCGGGCTTGCTCGACGATGAGGGGCATGAGACGCGGACAGCGCACGACAGCGACAGCGCGTTGGCCGCGATTGCCGATCGCGCCCCGCGGCTGGTGTTTCTCGACATCTGGCTGCAGGGCTCCCGCCTCGACGGGCTGGCACTTCTGGACCAGATCAAGACGATGCACCCCGGCCTGCCCGTTGTCATGATTTCGGGGCACGGCAACATCGAGACAGCGGTTTCGGCGATACGGCGCGGCGCCTACGATTTCATCGAGAAGCCGTTCAAGGCCGACCGGCTGATCCTGATTGCCGAGCGTGCGCTGGAGACATCCAAGCTCAAGAAGGAAGTATCCGACCTGAAGCTGCGCAGTGGCGAAACCTTCGATCTGATCGGCATGTCGTCAGCGATGAGCCAGTTGCGACAGACCATCGAGCGTGTCGCGCCGACCAACAGCCGCATCATGATCATGGGCCCGTCGGGTTCCGGCAAGGAGCTTGCAGCACGCGCCATCCACGCGCTGTCGGCCCGAAAGGGGGGACCGTTCATCGCCGTCAACTCGGCCAATATTACCCCTGAACGGATGGAAATCGAGCTTTTCGGCACGGAATCGAATGGCGGCGAGCGCAAGGTCGGCGCGCTTGAAGAGGCTCACCGGGGCATTCTTTATCTCGACGAGGTCGCCGACATGCCGCGCGAGACCCAGAGCAAGATCCTGCGGGTGCTTGTTGACCAGCAATTTGAGCGGGTAGGGGGTACCAAAAGGGTCAAGGTGGATGTTCGCATCATCGCCTCGACGGCGCAAAACCTGGAGGCGATGATCGCCGACGGGCGCTTCCGCGAGGATCTCTATCATCGGCTGGCTGTCGTTCCCGTGTCTGTGCCCGGCCTTGCCGAGCGGCGGGAGGACATACCCTATCTCGTCGATCACTTCATGAAGCAGGTGGCGAGGCAAGCCGGCATCCGGCCAAGACGCATCGGCGACGACGCGCTGGCGGTGCTGCAGGCGCACAACTGGCCCGGTAATGTGCGCCAGTTGCGCAACAATATCGAGCGCCTGATGATCCTTGTGCGCGGCGACGACGTCGAGGCGCCGATCACCGCGGACCTGCTGCCGGCCGAGATCGGCGACGTGATGCCGCGCGCGCCCAACCAGTCCGACCAGCACATCATGGCGCTGCCATTGCGCGAAGCCCGCGAGATGTTCGAGAAGGAATATCTGATCGCCCAGATCAACCGGTTCGGCGGCAACATTTCGCGTACGGCTGAATTCATCGGAATGGAGCGCTCGGCGCTGCATCGCAAGTTGAAATCGCTGGGAGTCTAGCCGAGATTGGCGTTAGCCTAGCCAAGGGTCCTAGCCCCAGCTACTCGGCTGCCTCAGCCGATGCGGAAGCGCCCAGCCATCGGCGGCAATCGGCCAGCGCGCGCGATGTGACGGCGTGCCGCTTGGCGACCGTCTTTTCCTTGCCGCGAAAGCGCTTGCCCTCGGGCCTGACGATCTCGACCGGGGGAAACAGGCCGAAATTGATGTTCATCGGCTGGAAGGAGCGCTTGCCCGGTTCTTCGTCCGAAACGATATGCCCGCCGGTGATGTGGTTGAGCAGGGCGCCGAAGGCCGAGGTGAGGGGCGGAAGTGACGGCGACAGTCCGAGACGCTCGGCAGCCGCGAAACGGCCGGCGAGCAGACCGATGGCGGCACTCTCGACATAGCCTTCGCAACCGGTGATCTGGCCTGCAAAGCGCAGGCCGGGACGTGTTTTCAACTGCAGTGACGGGTCGAGCAGCACCGGCGAATTGATGTAGGTGTTGCGGTGCAGGCCGCCCAGCCGTGCGAATTCGGCATTCTCGAGCCCGGGGATCATGCGGAACACGCGAACCTGCTCGGCATGTTTCAGTTTGGTCTGGAAGCCGACCATATTGTAGAGCGTGCCCAGCGCATTGTCCTGCCTGAGCTGGACGACGGCATAGGCCTTCACGGAAGGGTTGTGCGCGTTGGTCAGGCCCATCGGCTTCATCGGGCCGTGACGCGCGGTTTCGGGGCCGCGCTCGGCCATCACTTCGATCGGCAGGCAGCCATCGAAATAGGGCGTGCCTTCCCACTGCTTGAATTCGGTCTTCTGGCCGGCGATCAGCGCCGCGATGAACGTCTCGTACTGTTCCTGGTCCATCGGACAGTTGATGTAGTCCTTGCCGGTGCCGCCGGGGCCGACCTTGTCGTATCGCGACTGGAACCAGCAGACATTCATGTCAATGGAATCGAAATGAATGATGGGCGCGATCGCGTCGAAGAATGCCAGCGCATCAGCGCCGGTCTCGCCGGCTATCGCCTGCGCCAGGGACGGCGCCGTCAACGGTCCGGTAGCGACCACAACCTGATCCCAGTCCTGAGGCGGCAGGCCAAGCACCTCTTCCCTGACAATCTGGATGAGCGGATGGGCGGCGATCCGGGCGGTGACTGCCGCTGCAAAACCATCGCGATCGACGGCTAGCGCACCGCCAGCCGGCACCTGGTTGGCGTCGCCACAAGCCATGATCAAGGAGCTTGCCAGGCGCATTTCGGCGTGCAGTAGCCCGACGGCATTGCTTTGCGCATCGTCCGAGCGAAAGGAATTGGAACAGACAAGTTCCGCCAGATCCTTGGTTTTGTGAGCATCCGTGCCGCGCAGCGGGCGCATTTCGTGCAGGACGACGGGAACGCCGGCCTCGGCTGCCTGCCAGGCGGCTTCCGATCCGGCAAGGCCGCCGCCTATGATGTGAATTGGCTTGTGGGTCATCGCTGCGGGAATAATCGGTCCGTGTCTGGAATGCAACGAGGCCGCACAGCCTTGAAGCTGAGGATGGGAAATTGGGGCGGGTTGCGAGGCGCGGCAACCGATGTCTATTGTTGCCTATGGGAACGAACATGCTGGCGGGCGCCATAGTGGCAATGTTGGCCGTTGCAGGGTGTAGTTCTGCGCCGTCGGGCAGCGGCATCAAAACCATTGGCAACGCGGCGCCCAAGCGGTTGTTCGTGTGCCACGGTTATGGATGCACCTATCGGACCCGGCTGGATCTGGGCGCCAGCGACGGCGCGAAATTCAAGGCGATACTGGCTGCCGGCAAGGCGAGCCCGAACGCGGAACGTGCGGCGATCTCGCGCGCGGTGCAATATTTCGAGAACAGAACCTATCAGGTGATTGGCATACGCGACCTGCCGAAGGGCGCTATCGGTGCATCACGGATCAAGGGTCAGATGGATTGCATCGACGAATCGACGAATACCAATGCGCTTCTGCTCTATCTGGCCAATCGAGGACTGCTGAAGCATCACACGGTGGCGAAGAAGCAGTCACGCGGTTTCTTCTTCGACGGCCGATACCCGCACTGGACGGCAGCCATCCGTGACAGCAAGGGTGAACTGTGGGTGGTGGACTCCTGGTACGCACCTATGGGCGGTGCTCCCGACATCATGCCTTTGAGCGCGTGGAAGCCGCGCGGCGTCATGGGCAGCAACGAACCGGCGGCCTGAGCAGCGCGCAGCATCTTTGTGGGGGCATCCTCCGATAAAAAACAACACCCGCCGCGGGAGGAGGTGCGGCGGGTGTCGTTTTTGGGGTCTTCCAGCCGGGAGGAGGTGGCTGTCGACCGTATTCGCCAGTTCCCGGGAGGAGGTGGGTCCTGACGAAATCTGCTTTGCCTTTTGAGAAGGGGCAAATCCTTCGGGGAAACAACGCCCGCCGCGGGAGGAGGTGCGGCGGGCGCCGTTTTGTTGGTCAACTTTCGGGAGGAGGTGAAAGTTGACCGTATCCGACCAGATCCGGGAGGAGGTGGACCCGATCGAAATTTCGTATTCTAGAGCGACTTGCGCGCCACGAACTTGATCTCGCTGCGGTCGATGCCGAGATCTTCGAGGCTGCGGTTCGAGAGGCGACCCAGAGCGTCGACCGTGTCGCGATAAGCGCGCCAGTTACGGTAGTTGCGGATCAGGTTCATTGTCTTGTACTTTCAAAATCTGGTTCGGACCGGTGAGGGTCCGAAGGGTCAGACCGACTTGCGAGCGATAAAGGGAATCTCGCCACGGCTGATGCCGAGGTCAGTCAGTTCACGTGTCGACAGCCGGTTCAGCTCGGTGACAGTGTCACGATAGGAGCGCCAGTTGCGGTAATTGCGGATCAGGTTCATTTTACTTCTCGTTCGTCTTGCTTTCGGATCATTCCGTTTTTGCCTACGATGTGAAGATAGGTGAACCGCCCGAGAGTTTAAATCGCTAATGCTGCATGGCAGCAATGCGTATTGTGCATTGCACAATACCGCCGTTTTCACGGCGCTGTCACAGTTGCCCCCGAATCGACTAGAATGACTTCGCTTCAACGGCTTGCAAGCATGTGCTGGCATGTGAGGGAGATCTGCAATGGCGGGTTATGCTTCCCGGGTTCGCAAGGACGTGGAAAGGTGGCTCGATGCCGGCATCATCGATGTCATGACCGCCGAGGCGATTGTCCGGGACGTCGAGGCGAATGACCGCCGCTCGGTGAGCTTCGGCTCTGTCCTGGCGATCATGGCCGCCTTGCTGGTCGGGGCGGCCATTCTTGTCTTCGTCGCGTCCAACTGGGAGGCAATCCCCCGGATTGCCCGGGTGGCGGCGCTTTTCGCCATCATTATTGCCGGATATGTCGGCGGCGCGGTGTTGAAGCTGTATGATCACGCCGCCATTGCCGAGGCCGTCTGGCTGGTCGCCGCGGCGGCATTCGGCGGCTCAATCGCGCTTGTCGGGCAAATGTACCATCTGTCGGGCGACGAGAACGCGGCAATCCTCACCTGGTGTCTTGGCACGGCTCTCGCCGCAGCGGTGCTTCGCTCCGGTCCGCTGTCCATAGCGGCAGTTGCTCTCGCGTCGGCGTGGCTGCTCTTCCGTTGGGCGGAGTTCTGGCGGGTGACCGACTTTCCTTATCGCTTCGTTGCCCTTGTGGCCGTGCTCTGGCTTGTCTCCTACTGGACGCGGAGCGCCGCAGCGCGGCACTTTCTGCTGTTGTCTCTGGTGTTCTTCGCTGTCCTGCTGGCGGTCGAGCACGAAATCATTGCGACATCGGTTGTCCTGTCGGCCCTTTCGGCGGCGATTTTCGCGGCAGCCGTGGCATCGCCCGACCGGGTCGACAGGATCGTCCAGATCGGTGGCATGCTCCCTTTCCACGCGCTTGTCGGATTTCTGGCGGGCATGTTCATGATCCAATTCAAGTTCGCCAGCGAAAGTGGCGGCAGTGGCGCATTCGGTCTTGCTGCTGCAATCGGGCTGGCGGGCATCGTTGCCTCCGTCGTCCTGGCCGGACGCGACAGCCGGGGCCTGCGCTGGTTGGCCTATGCGGGCTTTGCCGGTGAACTCTGCCTGATCTACCGGGTGATGATCCAGGACATGCTGGGGACCGCCGGTTTCTTCCTTGCGGCGGGGGCCATCCTTGCCGTCGTCGCGTTAGCCATCATTCGGATTGAAAAACGCATGAAGGCGCCCGGAAGGCCGCAAGGAGCAACGGCATGAGCGGCAGAAAACTGGTCGTCGCTGCGGTGCTGCTGGCGCTTGTCCAGGTCGGTTTCCTCTCATGGATGATTGCCGGTCGCGCCGCGATCCTTCGCAACGGGCGTGAAGTGCTGCTGAAGGTCGAGCCCGTCGACCCGCGCGATCTGCTGCGCGGTGACTATGTGCGCCTGGGCTACGAGATTGGAAGCGTTCCCGTGAAGCTGCTCGAAAGGCCGCCGGCGGACGGAAGCTTTACGCAGGCCGGTCCCGTCTTCGTGCGCCTTGGCAAGGACGGGGACGGGTTCTGGCGGGCACGGTCGGCGTCTCTTGGGGTAGCCTCGTCTTCGCCTGCGGCACAGGGCGAGGTCGATATCAGAGGCGATGTTTCAGGCGGGCAGTCGCTGGCGGCCGAGGCCAAGCTTATCGTGAATTACGGCATCGACCGGTTCTACGTGCCCGAGGGCGAAGGGTGGGCGATAGAAGCGGGCATACGCGATCGGGTGTTCGCGATCCTGGCAGCTATCGGCAATGACGGCACGCCGCAGATCAAGGCGCTGGTGGATGGCGATACCCGACTGTACCAGGAGCCGCTCTATTAAGGTCTGGACGGATGATCCGATGGCAAATGTCCGTCTCGCCCAAGCGCCAGTGTCGGGTCAAGGAGCCATCGCCGCAGCCCTGAGCCGCTTGCCATGTGTGTAGCGCAAGATGCCCTTGAGCAGGCTCCTTGGAAGGTGCTTTGCGCGTTTGAGTGACCGCAGTTCCTCCAGACCAGCGCTTATCCTGCCGCCGAGAAACGACTTCAGCACAACACGAGATGTCAGATACAACAGCACGTCTTCGAACTGTGGCTCCAGGAACCGGGGATGGCGACCGACGAGGTCGTCAAGCGATACGATGTAGCCAATCGGCTTGCGGGACAATGAGTCGCCGCTCTGGTATTTGATGACATCCTGTCCCGTGCCCAGGACGACGGTATTTCGCGGGCCGAACCGCAACAGTAGATCCCGGTCCTGCTGCCTGAGCAGTGACCCGTCGAATCCATTGATCTGCTCCAGTGGGGTCCGCCTTGCAACGATGGCGGAACAGGTGAGGGGTACAGCATGCTTGATGAGCAGGTCGGGGAGGGCATTGTCGCGAAGCACCGCCTGCGGAAGAATGATGGTGTTCTCCCGTCGTCCGCTGACGACACGGAAACCGTCGACAACGCCGTCAATGTCGGGATGGTCGGCGAAATAGCGGGCAAGCCGCTCGATGCGCCCTGCGAGAAACACGTCATCTGAGTCAAGGAACGCGATGATCGGCGCAGTGGATAGCTCGATCCCGCGATTTCGGGCGACGTTTCCGTTGCTCTTGACGGGCAATCTTTCATACTGGAGGCGGGGATCCTGAAATTCGCCGGTAACTGCCTCCGTCTCATCGGTGGACGCGTCATCGACGACAATGACCTCCAGGCCGGGCATGTCGCTTTGCAAGACGCTTTGCAGTGCGCGACCGAGCACGGAAGCCCTGTTGTGAGTTGGGATGATGACGGCGATATCAGGCATCTGCAGGTCGTTTCGGGCGCGCGATATTACAAGGAAGCACAGTCCCGACGTCATATCGCAATTCGACCGGCTGGGTAATGTGCATCATTGGAACCGACAAACTTTGATGGGAAATGCCTGTGTCTGAGGGACGATCACGAAACGCGGTCTGCATATGCGCGGACCGGAACATGTTGATCCCGGCGCTGTTCGTTGCTGACGCCGTAAAATCCAGGCTGCCGACATCGTTGAACCAGTATGACGTCCTCGTGTTTGCGGGGCCTTCGGAGGTGAGCCGGTCTCACGTCGCCTTCATGAAGACGCGCGGCATACATTTCAGGGACGATCTGGATATTTCGAGAACGTCTACCCTGATAGAATTTTCCGGTCGCCTGACGGCTGCTACACTGATGAAGTTGACCATCGCGCAACATCTGGCTGGCGAATATGATCGCATCCTTTACCTTGACTGCGATGTTACAATTCACGGTGATGTCGGAGCGATCTTTTCGCTCGACACAGGACCATATGAAATTGCAGCGGCGCCGAGCGGACGAATCCTGGCCGGGCTGACTGATAAAGAGAAGGAAGAAAGGCTCTCGCATTTCAGGGCGCTGGGCATGAGCGAGCCTTTCGGTCACTTCAATTGCGGGGTTCTCTATATCGATGTCAGAAAGTGGAACACGGCAAATCTTGGCGATCGTGCTCTCGACTACATCGCCAAAAATCCAGAACTGTGTCCTTTGCTGGATGAAGATGCACTGAATGCCGTACTCGATGGCAAGATCGCTGAACTGGCGCCGATCTGGAATGTGAAACCCGACACTACATGGGCGGGTCGGAAGAGGCGTTCCCGCCCAGTGATCCAACACCATATGGGTGAGGACAAGCCTTGGCGGCGATATGGATATCGCAAGCGGCTTTTTCCCGATCGAAGCGCCTATAGATTATACGAAGCATTTCTCGAGGGCTCCCCCTGGCCTGACTGGCTGGACGATCAATGGACTGCCAGGGATCTGCGTGACACCATTGCATGGGAGATAAGGCGGATCACACGCCGGCTTAGGGGAAAACTGGGTGAACCGACTGCTGCACAGCGTCGTGCGTACAAAGAGGCGGTCGCGCGATATTTCGATGAGGCAAAATTTGCCGATGTCGAGCAGGGGCTTGTCGTCCGCACCGATGGCATATTCCAGCTCAAGCCGCGTGGTTGACGACCGATGACCATGTGCAGACAGGTTGAGCAAAACCTTTCAGGTCTTGGGCCCTAAGATGATCATTCTGATAACCACCTGGGGCAATGGCTATACACTCGAGAGCCTCGTCAAAGGCACTTATGGTGTCGCGACACCCAAGTTCCGCGTGATGAGCTACAACCGGCTTTTCCGGTCGTTTCTCCTCCCGAAGGCTACCTATATCTTTGCCGATCTCGAAAGGCTGGCACCATGGGAATTGCGCCTGGCGGCTGGCCGCTATGAAACGATGGTGGAAGCGGGGCTGCGGTGCCTGAACAATCCGGCGCGGTCTCTATCGCGCGTCGAGCTTTCGGAAGCCTTGTATCGTGCCGGCATCAACGGATTTCGCACGATGCGCGCCGACACTTCTCCGATGCCAGCACGATTCCCGGTTTTCCTGCGGGGCGAGAACGACCATGCAAAGCCAGACCCTACGCTTTATGACGATCAGACGCAGCTGGAGGCTGCTCTCGAGAGCCTGCGGACAAACCATGTGCCTTTGCGCGGCATGCTTGTATCAGAGCTCGAGACTGAACCCTATGGAGATGGTCTCTGGGCGAAATGGGGTACCTGGCGGATAGGTGACCAGATGATCGTCGAACACATAGCCGTTGACGATACCTGGCTGGTCAAGACGGGAGACCACGCCAAGGTGACCGATGCCGTGGCTCAAGACGAGCATGATGCGGTTGCTGCAAATCGCTACGCCGAACCATTGCGCAAGGCGTTTGACGTTGCCTCAATTGAATTTGGCCGCGCAGACCACTCCACGGTCAACGGACGCCAGGCGATCTACGAGATCAACACCAATCCTTATTCGGGATACTTCGTCGCTGACCACCGTCCGGTACGACGTGAGACACAACTGATTGCGCGCTCCGGCATTGCCAAAGCGCTTGATGCCATAGACACGATTGGGAGTGGATGGGTGAGAACAAGGGCGAACACCACGCACCGACCGATCCGATGGTGGCGCCCAGGCTTCATCACCCCCAGGCGCCCCTAGTCATCGTGGCGCAATCGCCAGACCCTTCAGTCCCCGACTGGCTGGGGCGGAAGCGGACCGTACGCGGCGCGCATCGGGGTACTGATCGGCGGAAGTGGTCCTAGCGGCGGAAGCGGACCGTATGCAGCGCGGAGACTAGGCGCCTCTGGCGGAAGTGGCCCCAGTGGCGGTACTGGACCGTAAGCAGCACGCATCGGAGCGCCAATTGGTGGAAGTGGCCCCAGGGGCGGTACCGGGCCGTATTTGACACGACTGGTATCGCCGCCCTTGATCGCAGTTAGTTCAGTCATCGAATCCCATCCCATCGATACGTTTTCCAGATTCTACCGAGCTTCTACTTTCCCATTGGCTTGCCGTAACGTCAATACATAGCCTGAGATCGCGACGGGAAATGGCTAGTCCTTGTTGCTTGCTTCCCCGTCGGAAACCTTGGGGGTCGGGAAACGGATTTTTGAAAGATGCGCCGTGTTTCCAACCTCGCCGGAAGGCTGTTTGCCGCGCATATACCATTTCTGCCACCCCTCCTTCAGCGTCGCAGGATCGCCGGCGATAAGTCCTTCGGTGAATTCGCGGCGTCTGGACGCATAGTCCTGGAAATCGGCGGCAAGCTGCGGATTGGCTTCGAGTGGCTTTATTTCGGATGTCATCGCGTCAAGGCCGCGGTAGTTGAATGGCGTCAGGAAGCAAAAGGGCTCGTCCAGTTCGAAGGCGATCCGTCCCGGCCGTGTAAACTTCCAGTTCATCGTAAAAGTGAAATTCAGCCAGTCGGTCTCGATGATGCCGTCGAGCGGCGCAATCCCATCCTTTGGCCGGTTGGGCGAACCGCGCACCCAAAGGCCAATTCCCTCGTCTGTGCGAAACAGATACTGCAAATGGAACGTCAGGACGCCGTGACCGAAGTGCGAATTCGCGAACATGTGCGCGTCTGCGCCATCGGGACTCGAAATCCTGATGCTTTCAATTGCGTCGCCGCCATCCCACTCTGCGGCAATCGCCATCGGGCAAAGCACCTCCCAGCCCATGCTGTTGGCAATCGTGAGCGGCAGGCATCGATACGCGAATCGAAATTGCGTCTGCGACATCCACTCCCGGTCCTGTTGGGCCGGGACGATTTTGGGTGCCTGATCCCCGATGCGGTAGGCTGTCAGTTTGGACACGATGTTTCCTGCCTTTGCGAACTTGTTGCCAGGTGGAGGTCAGAGGATCCCGGAGGACCTGAGTTCCGCATTCATGCCGCAGCCTCGACCGTCATGTTTGATTTATCAAATTTGCCCGCGATTCTCGACCCGCCGATATCGTTTGCTGGCCTGTGCACGAAGCTCCAAGCGCCTGCCGCTCACGGTTCGGATGCGCCGGGGCGGCGATGCGCACGCCGACTGCACCGAAGCGGTGCCGACAAATGTTCGGCCAACAAGCAAGAAAGATGGATTGGTGCGGATGAAGGGACTCGAACCCCCACGCCTTTCGGCACTGGAACCTAAATCCAGGGCGTCTACCAATTCCGCCACATCCGCATTCGACCCGCCAATCCCACGTCGCCATCTTTCTGTCAATGTCACGGCATCTATGCTGGCCAAGGGCTAGAGTGCGAAGATAGTTGAAAATTCGCCCCGGCTATGACAAAAGGCGTGACAATTGTGACGGGATCGGATGAATCGCTCCCCGTGAATGTCGTAAGAAGTAGGAAAAACAAAAGCTTACGCACATTTGCGGCGTGTCTGGGCGCACAGGAGCCACTTCGGTTGAAGCTATCGGCTCCAGCAAGTCCAGTCCGCACCCAATAGCCACTCCGGCCATGAATTAACCGGCAGGCTGAACGGCAAGGGCCGTCGCAGGTTGCAGGTTTTTTGGAAACAAAGGTTTTGAATATGCAGGTTACCGAGACGCTGAATTCCGGCCTGAAGCGCGAGATCAAGGTCACGGTTCCGGCCGGCGACATGGAAGCCAAGCTGATGGAGCGGCTGAACGACGCCAAGGGCAAGGTCCGCATCAATGGCTTCCGCCCGGGCAAGGTTCCCATCCCGCACCTGCGCAAGGTCTACGGCAAGTCGTTCATGGCCGAAGTGGTCAACGAGATACTGTCCAACTCGACCCGCCACATCATTGCCGACCGTGGCGAAAAGGCTGCCATGCAGCCTGAAGTCACGATGACAGAGGACGAGAAGGAAGCCGAGAAGATCCTCTCCGGCGGTGCGGATTTCGAATTCCAGCTGGCCTACGAGGTCATTCCGGCGATCGAGATCAAGGATTTTTCCGGCATCTCGGTCACCAGGCAGGTTTTCGACGTGCCTGAAAGCGAGATCGACGAGCAGGTTGCACGGGTCGGCGAATCGTCGCGAAGCTACGAGACCAAGGCCGGCAAGGCCGAGAATGGCGATCGTGTGACGATCGACTATGTCGGCAAGATTGGCGGGGTCGCCTTCGACGGCGGTGCCGGGACCGACCAGCCGCTGGTGATCGGCTCGAAGGAGTTCATCCCCGGTTTCGAGGAACAGCTTGTCGGCGTCAAGGCTGGCGACGAGAAGCAGATTACCGTCTCGTTCCCCGACAACTACAACGCCGCGCATCTGGCCGGCAAGGAAGCTACCTTCGACGTCACGGTCAAGGACGTGGCCAAGCCGGGCAAGCTGGAAATCAATGACGAGCTGGCCAAGTCGCTTGGACTCGAAAGCCTCGAGAAGCTGCGCGAGATCGTGCGCGGCCAGATCGAGAACCAGTTCGGTTCGATGACCCGGCAGAAGGTCAAGCGCCAGCTTCTGGACCAGCTCGATGCGAACTACCAGTTCGAGGCGCCCTCGAAACTGGTCGAAGCCGAGTTTGAAAACATCTGGAACCAGGTCAACCGCGACCTGGAAGCGGCCGGCCGCACCTTTGCCGATGAGGACACGAGCGAGGAAGAAGCGCGCGCCGAGTACATGAAGCTCGCCGAACGTCGTGTTCGCCTTGGCCTGGTACTGGCTGAAATCGGCGACAAGGCCGGTGTGACGGTTGCAGACGATGAAGTGCAGCGCGCGCTGTTCGAGACCGTGCGTCGCTTCCCCGCTGACCAGCAGCAGGAGGCGTTCGAGTTCTATCGCAGCAATCCAAACGCGATCTCGTCGATCCGTGCGCCGCTCTTCGAGGAAAAGGTCATCGACCATCTGCTGTCGGAAATTTCAGTGACCGACCAGAAAGTCTCCAAGGAAGAGCTGATGGCCGACGACGAGGAGGCCGAGACGGCTGCCAAGCCCGCCAAGAAGGCTGCGCCGAAAAAGGCTGCTGCCAAGAAGGACGCCGACGCTTCGGCCGAAGAGCCGAAGAAAAAAGCCGCGCCGAAGAAGAAGGCAGCCGACAAGGACGCCGAATAGCGCCGTTCGCAGCGTCTGACCCAATGTTAGAAAAGGCCTCTCGAGCGGCCTTTTTGCTTTGCCTAGGGTCAGGACCCTAGATCAGCTGAAGCCCCTTCATGCTGGCAAACCCCTTCTTGCCGATGATGATGTGGTCATGGACGGAGATGCCAAGCTGCTTGCCGGTTTCAATGATCGTCTTGGTCATCTCGATATCGGCCCGCGAGGGCGTCGGGTCGCCGGACGGGTGATTGTGCACGAGAATGATGGCTGTGGATGACAGCTCGAGCGCCCGCTTGATGACTTCGCGCGGATAGACTGGCGTGTGGTCTACCGTGCCCGTCTGCTGCACCTCGTCGGCGATGAGGGC
>JBBSOT010000089.1:0-14811 GCA_038259455.1 Hyphomicrobiales bacterium
ACGACTGCGACATGGGCGGCGTAGCTGAACGTGCCGGAATCGCGCACCGGCTTGTAGCCGATGGTCGATTCCAGCCCACGCGGATCGACCGATGCAGGCAGGTCCTGCGGCCGGCGATACCAGGTGCGCGCAATCTCCTCCAGCGTGACACTGCCCGAAGGCCCGATGACCGATCCGTTGGCCAGTTCGACATCGGCGGGGTCAGCCTGCAGCAAGTGCGCGCCAATACGAAGCGCCATCCCCGCAACCTCGCGGGAGGCGGTCGCAACAGCGCCACCTGCCATCACCATGCAGCGCGAGCCCCAGCTGCCCGTCGAGTAGGGCGTGTACTGGGTGTCGCCATGGACGAGCTTTATCTTGTCGGTTTCGATGCCCAGGATTTCATGCGCGACCTGCGCGAGCGTGGTCTCCATGCTCTGGCCGTGTGAATGCACCCCGACCCGAAGTTCGAGCCCGCCATCGGGTGTCATGCGCGCGGTCGCCTGCTCGTGACCTGGCACCATCGGAATGCCCCAGCCGGCATAAACCGAGGTGCCGTGAGCGCCCTGCTCGCAATAGACCGCGTGCCCGAGCCCGATCAGTCGCCCGTCCGGCTCGCCTTGCTTCTGGCGTGCACGAATGGCCGGCACGTCGATTGCAGCCATGGCGCGCTCAAGCGCCTGGGGATAATCCCCGCTGTCGAAGTGCTTCTTGGTGATGTTGTCGAACGGCATCTGCTCGGGACGAACCAGATTCTTGAGCCGAACCTCATGCGGCTCCATGCCCGCTTCCCGGGCAATGGCGTCGATCACAAGTTCCAGCGCGTAGCAGACGCCGGTTCGGGCGACGCCGCGGTAGGGCAGAATGGGGCACTTGTTGGTCGCCACCGACCATGTCCGGCACCGGTAGGAGGGAAAGTCATACGGCCCGGGGAGGATGCTGACGATCTGGGCTGCCTCCAGGCAGGCCGAGAACGGATAGGATGAGTAGGCTCCCGAATCGACAATCGCCTCGCAGTCGATGCCACGAAGCGTTCCGTCGCGGTCGGCATAGCCCGTGATGCGATAGTGGTGCTCGCGACAATTGGCACCGGCCGTCAGGTGCTCCCGGCGGTCCTCGATCCAACGCACCGGGTGACCGCAGCGCATCGCCAGCCAGCCCAGACAGATGTCTTCGGGCAGCAGAATGCCCTTGTAGCCAAAGCCGCCGCCGACGTCCGGCGACACGATGCGGACCTGACCATGATCGAGCCCCAGGCACTCTGCGAGACCCGTGCGTACGATATGCGGCATCTGGCTGCCGGTATAGAGCACGAGCTGGCCAAGCCTGTTGTCCCAGGTCGCAACGGTGCCGCGGCCTTCAAGCGGCGCCATGCTCTGGCGGGCAGTGGAGATCTCTCGCGTCACCTTTATCGGCGCATCGAAGGCTGCCTCGATATTGATATTTGCGGACGTCTCCAGGAAGACATTGTCACCCCAATGGTCATGAACCAAAGCGGAATCGGAAAGGAGCGCAGCCTGCATGTCGTGAACAGCGGGAAGCTCGTCGAGATCAACCTCAACCGATGCCGCAATGTCCTCGGCCTCGGCGCGCGAACTGCCCACGCACATGGCAATCAGTTCGCCGACCTGCCGAACTTTCTCGAAGGCCAGAATCGGCTGTTGCGATGCCTTGAAGCCTGCAAGGCCCGACACTGCGACGATCGGCTTTACATCCGAGATGTCGGCAGCGGTGAAGACCTGTCCGCGAGCCGAATCAGGAACGCGGACCTCACCGACGACAGCATGCGCCAACGGCGAACGGACAAAGGCAACATCCTTCATCCCCGGCAACCTGATATCGGCGACATACTCTCCCCTGCCACGCAGAAAGCGATCGTCTTCCTTGCGCAGCAGCGAAGCGCCAACGCCCTGTTCAGTCATGTCCGTCCTCCTCTCGGTGGCGGGCCATCGGCGGACAAGAAGATCCGTCGACGGCCTCGGAGCCCGCCAGGATTCCATTATCATACTGTCTATAGAATGATAGCAACACTATTCTCGCATGATCAATTGTCTCAGAGCAAGAAGCGCGAACCGGCTGGCGGGATTCAGTGTCATTTTGTCCTGCCCGCCCTTCGCGCACCTATGCCAGTTTGACTTCCGCCCCCAGGTTCATAAGGGATTGCTTGGCATCGCCGAAAAGCATCGAGGTTCGCGGCCCTACGAACAGATCATTCTCTACACCGGAAAAGCCTGTTCCCTTACCCCGCTTCAACACAATAATGCTTTTGGCGTCGGAAACATTGAGGATCGGCATTCCGTAGATCGGAGAACTGGTGTTGCTGCGAGCAGCCGGATTGACCACATCGTTGGCACCGACCACGAGCGCGACATCGGCATCGGCGAAGCGGTGATTGATGTCTTCCATATCAACCAGCTTGTCGTAGGAGATTCCGGCTTCGGCGAGCAGCACGTTCATATGTCCCGGCATGCGGCCAGCGACCGGATGAATGGCGAACCGCACGTCGACACCACGCTTCTCCAGGAGATCCACCAGTTCGCGTGCCTGATGTTGAGCCTGAGCGACGGCCAAGCCGTAGCCTGGCACAATGATCACCTGCCGCGCGAATGCCATCCGCAGCGCGGCATCCTCGGAATTGATCGACGCCATTACGCCTCCGGCGTCGGCGCCGGCTGCCGTTTCAGCAGGTTTGGCCGCGCCGAAGGCACCGAATAACACATTGGCAAAGGACCGATTCATCGCCTTGCTCATCGTCACGGACAGAATGAACCCGCTGGCGCCATCAAGTGCGCCGACGACGATCAGGATGTTGTTGTCGATCGCAAAGCCGGTAGCGACAGCCGCAAGACCGGCATACGAGTTGAGCAACGAGACGACCACGGGCATATCGGCACCGCCGATGGGCATGACCATCAAAATTCCAACCAGCAAGCCGATGACACCCAGCGCAACGAAGACCCAGATGTCATACGGGTTGAGTACCAGCCATCCCAGACATCCAACGCCGACGGCCAGCACAGACAGGTTGAAGACGTTCTGAAAGCGAAAGACGATCGGCCTGCCAGGCAGGATCTCCTGCAACTTGCCGAACGCCATCAGACTGCCGGTGACGGTAAGAGCCCCGAGCAGGACCTCGAAACCAAGGGCCGTGACCTTGCCATGGGACAGTTGTTGAATGTCCAATCCGTGCAGATACTCGCCAACGCCGACAAGGGTTGCGGCCAACGCTCCGAAGGCGTGGCTGAAAGCGATGCGCTGCGGCATGGCCGTCATCGGCACCCACATTCCCAGAGGGTAACCTATGACCGCGCCGACGACGGCGCCGACGGCGATCCATTCATAGGTGATGATGCGCGCATGAAGCAGAGTGGCTGCAACCGCCACGAACATGCCGAAGGCTGCCATCTGCATGCCGCGCCTGGCAGTGTGCGGATGACCGAGGGAACGAAGTGCGAGGATGAAGAGAACCGCTGCGAACAGATAGGCAATCTGGATGAATGTGTCGCTCATAGATCGTTAGCGCTGGCGCGCTCTCCCTTGGCCGGTCCGAACATGGCCAGCATGCGGTCGGTAATCAGAAACCCGCCCACGACATTGGCCATGGCACACGCGACCGCGACGGCGCCGAGAACCGATCCAAGCAAACCCTGGTTCGATCCAGCGAGCACCAGCGACGCGACAAGCGAAATGCCGGAAATGGCGTTAGTGGCCGCCATCAACGGCGTGTGAAGAAGCGGGGGAATTCGGCTGATTGTCTGGAAGCCGACGAAGCCGGCGAGCAAGAATACGAAAAGTTGTATGACAGCAGTCGATGTCATTGAGGATCTCCAAAATCGAATGCGCCGCCAGGAACGGCGACGAAGAAATTACTTCCGCTGAAGATGCGGGGGGTGCCGGGCGACTTGTCGCCCGGTGGCTGGTTGCAGACCGGATCAGGCTGACGCCTGGCCAGACTAAGGCGTCAATTGAGAGCGCTTCCGAGCAAGCCGGGATGCACGATGGCCCCATCGCGCGTCAGGTTCGTGGATCGCACGAGGTCGTCGTCCCAGTTGACCGACAACAGAGACGTCGACTGGTCGACCATGGTCTCAACGAAGCAGAACAGGTTTCGCGCGTAGAGGTTGGAGGCTGTCGCCGCGACCCTGGAGACTGTCGAATTGCCGATGATCCGCACGCCTCCCGCAGTAACGAAGACCTCTCCAAATTTGGAGCCTTCAATATTTCCGCCGCGCTCGACGGCAAGGTCAACCAAGACCGAGCCCGACCGCATGGAGTCGATCATCGCGGCCGTGACCAGCACAGGCGCCGCCCTGCCCGGAATAAGCGCTGTCGTAATGACCACATCCTGCCGTCGAATATGGGCGGCGATCAGTTCCTTCTGCATCTGCTGGTATTCCTCCGACATCGGCTTGGCGTAGCCACCAGCCGTTTCGGAGGCCCGGAACTCCTCGTTTTCCACAGCGATGAACTTGGCCCCAAGCGACTGCACCTGCTCCTTTGCAGCGGGACGGACATCAGTTGCCGTCACCATGGCGCCAAGCCTTCGCGCCGTGGCAATCGCCTGAAGGCCGGCAACACCTGCGCCCATCACAAATATCTGCGCAGGAGGGACGGTACCGGCAGCGGTCGTCATCATCGGAAATGAGCGTGTGAGTTCGGCGGACGCATCGATGATGGCACGGTAGCCAGCCAGACTGGCTTGGCTTGAAAGCACGTCCATGGCCTGGGCGCGCGCAATGCGCGGCATGAACTCCATGGCGAACGCCGACACGCCGGAGCTGGCCATGATATCGAGTGTGCCGTCGCGCCGATGCGGATCCATGCTGGCGATGACGATGGCGCCCGGCTTGCAAGCGCGAATTGCGTCGAGGGACGGACGGTTCACCGACAGCACAATGTCGGCGCCATCCACCACGCTTTTCGCGTCGGGCACCATGCGTGCGCCCGCGGCAGCAAAGTCGCCGTCTGAAATTCCGGCGCCACCGCCGGCACCGTCCTGGACGGACACCCGCCCGCCCATTGATTCGTACTTCTTGATCGTTTCGGGCGTCGCAGCCACCCGTGCGTCGCTTATCGTGTCGGACAACACCGCAATATGCATAGCGTTTATCTCCTGGAATGCATCGAGCCGGGAGTGGCCGAGCTGCAATGCTCCCCCTACCCCAGGGTCGCCCCCACATTGTCCGGGATCAGCGGCATAGTCAACCTATTTATAGTAAGATAGTACCTTTGTTAGCGAGTATGCCCCTGAACACGAAAAAGGGAGGCCACGCTGCGCGTAGCCTCCCCTTTTCGGAATGCAAGAATGTCTGGTCGAACTACCGGAGGGATTCGGCGTTGCACCAGTCATAGATGCTCAGTGCCATCACCTTGATCGACGTGATGTAATCGTCGATCGACACATATTCATCGTCCGAATGCATGACGGCCGTCGAGCCTGGTCCGAAGATGACCGTCGGTGTGTCGGCGTATTCATTGAGGAAGCGCGTGTCTGCCGCGCCCTGACGGCCGCTGATGATCGGCTTGTTGCCGGTCAACTCGGTGTAGGTTCTGGAGACCGTATCGACGATCGGATGATCGGTCGGGATTTCAGAAGCCTGTGCGTCATAACCCACAAAACGCACGACGGGAGGGTGATCCTTCATCCAGGGGTCGCCGGCCGCACATTCCGCGATCTTGTCGACGAGGCTTTGCTTGACCCCTTCGTGATCCTCGCCAGGCACGGTGCCGATACTGCCCTTGAGCAGCGCCGTAGCCGGGAAGGCGCTCGGATAGGTGCCGGCCTGGAAGCTGCCGATCAGGCAGGGCAATGAATCGATGGCGCTGGGATAGAGCGGATGCGTAACGGTCGCCACGCGCTTGTCTTCCAGCTCCTGAACCGCCGCAGCAACCTTGTTGCCGAGCGTAATCGCGCTGATGCCCAGGTAGCGTTGCTGCACACCCGCTGGCTTTCCCTGCACTTCGATCTCGAACCAGATCCGCCCTATGCAGGCCGGTTGGACATGGAGATCGCTGGTTTCACCCGAAATGCCGGCATCGGCCTTGTAGCCGCGCATCACCGTGTCGAGCGTGCCATGGCCACTGACCTCTTCGTCGATGACGATGTTGATGTAGACATCGCCTTTCGGTGTCAGACCGAGCTCTTTCAGATACTGAACTGCCAGCACGTGGCTTGCCACGCCGCTTTTCATATCGCAGGAGCCGCGTCCGTAAAGCCGTCCTTCCTTGATGGTCGCAGACCAGGGATTGTCGGTCCAGCCCTCGCCATCTCCAACGGGTATGACATCGGTGTGCCCGTTTAACAGCAGACTGCGGCCACCACCCGTGCCCTTGAGCGTTGCGACGATGTTGGGACGGTTCTCGTAGCCGCGTGCGACGGGGCGGTAGCCCGGATGCTTCTTGAGTTCTTCCCAGTCGGTTTCCCACATGTCCACGTCCAGGCCGATGCCTGTGAGATAGTCATTCATGAAGCGCTGGATTGCAGCTTCGTCCCCGGTGACGCTAGGGATCGAGACCATGTCCTGGAGGAGTTTGATTGCCTGATCGCGCGAGGCGTCGATCTTGTCGATGATCTTCTGTCGATTGGTGTCAGTCATAAAACAGGTTCCGCTTCCGGTTGCCGGGTCCGCTGCCTGAACGGGGCAGCGGTTGGAGCGGCCGGATGTCGCCATCCGGCCGCGAAAAAGGCAGTGCTATTTCAGTGCCTTCAGCCGCGGGATGATCTCACGCGCAATCGTCTCGACCTGCTCGTCCTGGTATTTGTAGGGGACGAAGATGATCTTCTGGACCCCGGCGTCGATATGGACGCGCAACTGCTCGACGCATTCGTCGACGGAGCCCATGACGGCGCTGTCACGCGTGCAATCGCTGTGTTCCGGGAAGTCCCACTCCTTGTTCAGCCAGTCCATCATGTCATCCTGAACGGCTTCCTTCGACTTGCCGATCATGATCGGCAGCTGGGACGCGTTCATCAGCGTGTCTGGATCCTTGCCCGCCTCGGTTGCGAAGTTCCGGATCTTGGTCCACGACTTCTTGAAGTCCTGCGCGGTGTAGAAATAGGTCAGCCAACCATCTCCCTCGACCGCCGCACGCTTGAGAACCCGGTCGACATAGCCACCGATGAGGATCGGAATCTTTGGCTGGAAAGGCTTTGGATACATGACGGCCTTGGACAGACGATGGTTTGTGTAGTCGCCTGTAACCTGGTCCTCGGTCCACAACCGGCGCAGGATCTCCAGGTTCTCGTCCATCAGCTTGCCACGCTTTTCGAACGGAATGCCGACCGCGTCGAACTCACGGCGGTACCAGCCCGAAGCCATGCCCATGACAAACCGGCCCTCCGACAACTGATCCATGCTCGACAACTGCTTGGCGAGTGCAACCGGATTGCGCAGTGGCAGCACCAGAATGCCCGTGCCCATCTTGATGCGCGAGGTGCGCGCCGCGATGCCTGTAAGCACGGTGAGGGAATCGATGATCGGGAAGTTGGGCTCTACGCCGAGCAGCATGTGGTCCCAGACCCAAACGGAGTCGTATCCCAGTTCCTCGACGCGCACGCCGTATTCGACCAGCTTCTTGGCGCTTGGCATCTGCGGATAGGCGGTAAAATTCCGCGCCGCGATGCCGTATGTATTGCTCAGTGATGTCATCTTTTCATCTCTCCGTTTGTGGGCGTCAGGCTGTGAACAGCCGCTCGGGATCGAGCAGCCGCTATGTTTCGAGTTCCAGGTCGGCTGGCGGTTCGGTGATCGCGACCTGGTCGTCAAAGACGAGGTCGAATCCGGTATTGTCCTGCACGTTTTCGCGCGTCACGCCGGGATTGAGAGCCAGCACTTTCATCCGCCGCGACTCCTTCTCGAAGCCGAATACCGCCAGTTCAGTGATCACCCGGAACATTCCGCCAGCGGGCAGACCACTCTCGGCCCGGCTGTCACCACCCCGGATGAAGCCGGGGCTCGTGATAAAATCCACCTTCTCCACGAAGCGCCGTTTCTCATGCTTCATGGCAACGATCATGTTGGTAAGACTGGCGATGTCATTGCCGCCGCCGGTCCCAGGCAACCTGGTCTTCGGTGCGCTCGGGTCTCCGATAAAGGACGAGTTGAGGTTGCCGAACTGGTCTATCTGGGCGCCGCCCATGAAGCCGACATCGACATAGCCGCGCTGCAGGAGGAGCAGCACATCCGCGCTGCCCAGAACCATGTTCGCCCGCTTGGTGCAACGTTGGTCGTTGGTCGAGGGAGGAAGCTTTCCCGGCTCGACAAATGCACCGATGACGCCGCCTTCGAACAGAATTGTCAGGCCCGGGCACCGCAGGCGTTGCGCCAGGGTGGCGGCGAGCAACGGCACCCCGACACCGGCGAAGACAACCTGCCCGTCACGCAGTTGGCGCGCGCTCAGAACGGCGAGCATTTCGGACGCAGAATATTTTTGAGTCTCAGTCATTGTAGATGCTCCGGCCTCTCTGGCTGGCTTCGAGAAGCTCGTCCATGCCAATCAGGGAGAGATAGTCGTTCCAGGTTTTCGGCTCGAAGAAGTAGCGCTCGAGGTACTCGCGCATGCCATCCACCGGATTTGAGTTCACCTGCGAGACATAGGCTTCAAGGTGCTTCATCATCGGTTCGTAGAGCCCGTAGCACTCATGGGGAGCAGAGCCGTAGGGCACTTCCACAACCGCATCGACGCAGAAAAATGGAATCTTTGTCTGGTCCGGCGCCCGTCGAATCTGATCGTTCGACACGATGCGCTCCGTGGTCAGGATCACGCGGTTGGCGGCCAGGGCCAGGTCAATATCCATGAACTGCAACCCGTCGATCTGGGCGTTGCCATAGGCGTCGCACCGCTGGACATGGATCAGCGCAACGTCGGGATTGAGCGCCGGGACGAGCAGCAGCTTCTCCCCGGTGAAGGGGCAATCGATAGGCTTGGCCTCCGGACGCTGCGTCATGACGTCGGAGCCCAGCATCGAGCGGATCGGAAGGAAGGGAACGCCCATCCCGCCGGCACGAAAGCGCATCCCCATAGCCATGTGGCTCCACTCGTCATACCGAGCACCCTGGGTCTCGACATGGTGGCGCATGACCTTGGACAAACCCCAA
Organism: Hyphomicrobiales bacterium; assembly: GCA_038259455.1. Taxonomy (GTDB): domain Bacteria; phylum Pseudomonadota; class Alphaproteobacteria; order Rhizobiales; family Rhizobiaceae; genus CAMYMG01. Next base: position 9,078 of record JBBSOT010000089.1, read on the forward strand.
AGGATACCTTGCGCGAACCAGCTCGTCTCGATGTGGTCAGACACGCCGGACCCGAACAGCAGGTCACCATCCGTTGAGATGATGCAGCGCGAGCAGGACAAGTCCTTGCGACGCTGCCGGATCAGTTCCCATACCATCGCCATGGGCGTGCGCGACATGGTCGAGCCGCCTATCCCAACCCTCATGCCATCCTGGACGAACGAGGCTGCCTCCTCAAGCGAGACCACCTTTTCGCGCAAGCTGCGATCGCGCTTGGCAAGATTGTCTCTGAGCCGGCTGTACGGCTCTACCCGGGTCTCATGCACAGATTTCTCCTTTCCAGGGCAAGTGATCGCCCGTTGTCAATTGACGCCAACTTCGGCGTTGAATTCGTCGATAAGTGCATCCCATTCGGGAACCGAAGCTGCGATGCCCTGCCAGAACGACTGATCCTTGCGGATGTCGAACTCCTCGACCGAGATCCCCTGCTGCTCGACCCAGGTGTAGTAGCCGAGGTTGAAGATGCGTCGACGGTCAGGCTGTCCGAGTTCAAGCACATGTTCGTCCGAAAGATCGGCCAGACAGGACGAGAAGACGCCGTCGGCATCGGTCGCTGAAAATCCGCGCCCATAGAATTTCGCTTCCGCCGTCTTCAATTCGGTCTCGTAAAGGCGGGCGCTGTCGGTAGCGATCGTCATCAGGACGTCGTCGGGGCCGTAATCCATGTAGCGGGCGAGCTTGATGGCGGCGACGATGTTGGCGAGGCCTGATATGCCGACCTCGGCAAACTCCGGAACGATGCCAGCGTCGATGTCAGTGCGCCCGCGCAGATAGGATTTACCGGCCTCTGTGTTGAACAAGAGATTGAGCCGGTCGCTCATCCGGTCCGAGACAGCAATCACGAAATCGCTGTTCATGACGTTGTGGATGAGCGGGATATGTTTGTCGCCAATCCCCTGGATATTGTGCTCGCCATAGCCGTTCTCGAGCATAGTGGGACATTCGAGTGCTTCTACCGCGGCAATCCTGGTTCCGAAGGTGGTCTTGAGATGATCGCCGGCAGCGATCGTTCCGGCCGAACCCGTCGCCGAAACGAAGGCGGCAAGGCGGGCGCTTCCATCCTGCGACTGCAGATGTGAGAATACGCGCTCACAGGCGGCACCCGTGCAAGCGTGATGCGCCATGTAGTTGGAAAACGCCGAGAACTGGTTGAGAATCACATTCCCTTCCACAGCTGCCAGTTCGTGGCACTTTTCGTAGATTTCCTTGACGTTGCTCTCCGTACCGACGGTCCGAACGATGTGAGACGGGTCGGCGACCCAGCTTTCCAGCCAATCGTAACGCTCGCGGCTCATGCCTTCCGGCAGAACGGCGACGCCATCACAGCCAAGGATGCGCGAGATCGCAACACCGCCCCGGCAATAGTTTCCGGTCGACGGCCAGATGGCCCTGTTGCGATCGGGATCGAACTGCCCGGTAACAAGTCGGGTCACCAGCCCCGCATAGGCGGGCAGAACCTTGTGCGCCCCTATCATCGGAAAGCGCGAGCCAAGCAGCACAACAATCGGTGCCCTGACGCCGGTCAGCGACGGCGGCAGGACGATATGCGCCGGAACATCCACCCGACCGCGCCGCGAGGCGTCATTGTACCAGTGGACACGCCAGAGATTTTCGGCCTGTGGTGCGTCCGGGTCGACACCGGCCAGTCGTTCGTCGACATATGCCGGCATCGCCGCACTGCCAGCCAATTGCGCAAAGGTCGGCAGCACCATGCCGCGCGATCGTGCGCGTTCCACTGCCGCCCGTCGAACGGTCGGATCAACTATTGTCGGTCGTGGGACAACCGCTGCCTCTGCCTGAGTCATGCCTGCAAACTCCGATTGATCGCCGCCAGATGCGACGAACTTAATCAGCCTATCATTCTAATGTTAGTATGACTATCTCATACTCAGACGTCAACCTGCATAGGCAGATTGACGCTCTGGCAGGGGTTCCGGCTGCCGCTCCCGGCCGCTGGCATATGCACGGTCCCGCATTCCGTCTGGTGCATTGCCGTAAGCAGTGTTGCGCTGGCGGGGCACACGGCCCGACGCCTGGATGATCTGCTCCAGGCGCTGTGGCGTCATTTCCTGTCCGTGGCTTGCACCTGCCGAACGCGAGATACTCTCGTCCATAAGCGTTCCGCCGAGGTCGTTGACGCCGGCATTCAGGCAATGGCCAACGCCATCCGCACCGAGCTTCACCCACGAGGCCTGGATGTTGGTGATGTGCGGATGTAGGGTTAGCCTGGCGACCGCATGCATCAGGATCGTCTCGCGGAATGTCGGTCCGGGCCGCGACTTACCTTTGAGATAGATCGGCGCCTCCATGTGAACGAATGGCAGCGGCACGAATTCGGTGAAGCCGCCCGTCTCGATCTGCAGATCGCGCACGCGCATCAGATGCCGCGCCCAATGCTCGTACCGATCAATGTGGCCGAACATGATGGTTGCCGTTGAGCGGAAGCCGAGACCATGGGCCGTGCGCATGACATCGAGCCATTCACCGGTGTTGATCTTGTCTGCACAAAGCAACGCGCGAACCTCGTCGTCGAGTATTTCCGCTGCAGTGCCTGGCAGTGTGTTGAGACCTGCCTCCTTCAAATCCTCCAGGAACTCGCGCACCGAGATTCCCAGCGTCTTTGCTCCTTGCCAAACCTCAAGCGGTGAAAAAGCATGCATGTGAATCTCAGGGACGCTGGCTTTGACGGCCTGGCAGATCTCGAGATATTTGGTGCCGGTATAGGATGGATGGATGCCACCCTGCATGCAGACTTCCGTGGCGCCACGCTGCCACGCTTCACTGACCCGCCGAGCGACCTCGCTCATCTCCAGATCGTAGGGCCGGCCCCGAAGGTTCTCGCTGAGCTTGCCCTTTGAAAAGGCGCAGAACTGGCACTTGAAGTAGCAGATGTTGGTATAGTTGATGTTGCGCGTGACGACATAACTGACAACTTCACCATTGACTGTACGCCGAAGCCGATCGGCGGCGCGGCAGACGGCAGTGAACTCATCGTCGCGCGCCCGAAACAGCCGCACGATGTCTGCTTCCGAAAGCAGCTTGCCTGACTCGGCTTTGTCGAAGATTGCCTGCAGATCCGGTTTTGCCGGCACAACAATCGGCGCCCGCAACTGCGCGACATCCGCCGCTGGCGGTGCGTCGGCTCGGCCGGGACACCAGTCATTGCTCCTTGGCCAACCGTCGCCATCGACGAAATTGTAAAGCTTCGTACGCAACTTCTCGTCCACCCAACGCAAGGCATGGCGCGCATAGGACGGATAGATCGCCAGCCGCTCATGCAGCGTTTTTCCGGCGGCTCTTGTGGCGGCCGCGAGCTCTTCGAGATGCGGCCAGGGCGCCTCCGGGTTGACGTGATCGGGCGTTACCGGTGAGACGCCGCCCCAATCGTTTATGCCGGCGTTTACCAACTGCGTCAGCGCGCCTGGGGTAAGATTCGGCGGAGCCTGGATGTTCATCTCGGGTTCGAAGATCAGGCGCGCGACGGCGATGGTCCAAAGATGATCATCGAGCGACGGAGCCGCGACCTTTGCCATTCGCGTCCCTGGCTTCGGCCTGAAGTTCTGGATGATGATTTCCTGGATGTGCCCGTATGTGTCGTTGAGTTCCCGCAGCGCCAGCAATGACTGGATCCGTTCGGCGCGCGTCTCGCCGATGCCGATCAGGATGCCAGTCGTGAACGGAACCGCCATGGCGCCAGCCCGGCTCAAAGTATCCAGACGCGCGGCCGGAATCTTGTCAGGCGACCCGTGATGCGCCCCACCCTTGGCACAAAGGCGCTCAGAGGTGCTTTCCAGCATGATGCCCTGCGAGATCGAAACCTGGCGGAGCGCCAGAAGGTCCTCGTCAGTCAGCAAGCCGGGATTGACGTGCGGAAGCAGGCCGGTCTCGTCCAGTACAAGCTTGGCCATTTCGGCGAGGTAGGAGATGGTTGTCTCATGTCCGAGGGCCCGAAGCTCCTCGCGCGCTACCCGGTAGCGAAGCTCAGGCTTGTCACCGAGCGTGAAGAGAGCCTCCTTGCAACCGGCCTCTTTGCCGGCACGCGCGATGGCCAGCACTTCCTCACGTTTGAGGAAAGCCTTTTCGCCCGTGCGAGGCGGATGGGCGAAAGTGCAGTAGTGACAGACATCCCTGCAAAGCTGCGTCAGCGGAATGAACACTTTGCGCGAATAGGTTACGAAGCCGCCATGGGCAGCGTCGCGACGCGCGGCCGCTGCGTCGAGCAGAGACGACAGGTCTTCAATCCCGACAAGATTGTTTGCTTCCTCGCCGGCAAGACGCCGGTCGAGAGGAAAATCAGCCAGAAGCGTGGAAATGTTCATGGAGCAACTTTCTCCTTCAGTGACTTTGCCGCAACGGACGCACCCAGGACGGGTAAGCTGTCGAGGCAACTGCGCGTCCAGCTGAGCGGGTTCTGGCTGGAGTCGAAAATCAGGTCGACGGCGAGATCGATGTCGGGCCCTGCACCCTCAAGCTCCAGTATTTCCGGCTCGACGCCCGCCGCACGCGCGGCCACAACGTGGCGGGCAAAGCTCATGGAGCCGTAAGCCGGCGGAAACAGGACAGGTGGAGCGACCGCAAGAATGTTGGTTCCGCCGTCGCGTGAGGCGGGAACGATCACAATCGGGCTGGATTTCGTTGCGTGCAACACCGACTCGATTTCCGGGACAGTGATGAATGGAACGTCGCCGGGGACAACCATAACCCCTGCCTTGTGGTTGGCATGAAGCCAGTCGATGCCGCGCTGAACCGCCCCGTTGACACCGTTTTCGACCGGATCGGGAATTGTCACTGCACCGGCAAGGGCCGCGGTGGCGGCTGCTTCTTCGTCGCTGGTGACGACCAGAATTCCGCCGAGGGTTTCGACCCGAGAAAGGGTCGCCAGGACGTCCCGGAACATGGCCCGCATGAGCGATATGCGTTCGCTGCGATCGAGAAAGGGCGCAAGCCGGGACTTGGCGTTTTCGAGGCGCTTTATGGGTACAAGGGCCCAGATGTTCTCATTGTTGCGAATGTTCTTCATCAAACGACCGCCCTCGCCTTCTGTTGCAGGCCGGCAGTAATTCTATCGGCAAACGCCAGCACTTCGCCCGCCAGCCTGTCGCGATCCTCGTCGGTTTTCATCAGGGTAGGCACCATGTGCGCAAGGCTACGGATCTCATCGCCTTCGGCTGCATCGGACGTATCGATGACCAGGCCATGGAGAAGCCCTCCATAGTGACGAACGATCGAGAGCGACGTGGAAGGCACACCCAGTTCAGCCATGATTTTGGTCGTTGGTCCCTTCACCGCAGTGCCGCCGATGATGGGAGAAACCGCAATCACCGGTGCATTCGCGTCTTCGAGCAATGTCCGCATCCCGGGCACCGCAAGAATGGGGTCAATGCTCAGATACGGGTTGGAAGGGCAGATGATAACCGCGCGCAGATCCGGATCCTGCAGGGCAGACACGACTTGCGCAGAAGGTCGCGCATTCTCCGCTCCCTCAAAGAAGATGCCATTGACCTCTGGCGCGCAGCGATGCTCGACGAAGTAGCGCTGGAAGGCCAGGCGCCCCTGCGATGTCGACAGCATGGTCCTGACTGGATCGTCGGACATCGGCAGGATCGTCGCCGCTATGTCGTGATGGCGGGCTGCCGTCTGCATGACGCTGGTGAGCGAGTAGCCCGAGCGCAGCAGATGGGTTCGTTGAACGTGA
>JBBSOT010000090.1:0-14695 GCA_038259455.1 Hyphomicrobiales bacterium
CTTCCTGCGATGGACTGCTTTTGCAGGACCTCTTGCGTGGCATGCTGGCAACGGCCGGCGAAGTTCCCATATGCGGGGTAGCCGAGTCCATCCTTTCAAAGCTCGGCACTCAGCCTACGCCGCCTTCGCCCTTTGCCAGACAGGTTACCGCTCAATGACTTCAACCAGCCTCCAAACCGCGCCCCAGCCGCAATGCCCGATCTGCGGCGGCACCGATTTTGGCCCAGGACCGAAGGGCCGCATGGCGCCCAACGGCAATGCGCCGCGCTGCGCCGGCTGCCAGTCGCTTGAGCGCCACCGCATCTTCCGAATCATGTTCGACAGGCTTGGTCCTCAAACGTTCGCCGCGTGGAAGGCGATCCAGTTCAGCCCCGACCCGACGGTTGAACCGGCATGGTTTGCCGAGCACGAACTGTCGGTCTATGGCGAGCCGGGCGGCCTCGACATCCAGGCAATCGACCGGCCAGACGCGGCCTACGATCTGGTGATCTGTTCGCACGTGCTGGAGCATGTCGGCGATGACAACAAGGCACTGCAAGAATTGCTGCGCATCGCAGCGCCGGACGGGATGCTGTATCTCGCCTTCCCTGACCCGTTCCGGGAAGAGGTGACACGGGACTGGGGATTCCCCAAGCCCGAAAAGCACGGTCACTGGCGTGTTTACGGCGCCGATGTGGTGCAGCGCTTCAATGGATACCTGCCCGACCAACCGGTGCTGACCTATCGCGGCGAGGACCCGGTCACCGGCGAATGGGAGGGTGCTTTTCTGCTGCCGAAGTCAAAGGCCAGGCACAAATGGATCGTCGACCGGCTTGGCAAGTCGGTAACGCTGTTTTCCGGTCCGGCTCAGGTTTAGAGCGCTTCACGGTCAGATTTGAAGCGATTCTGTTCAATCTAACCCTGAAGCACTCTAGCCTTCCGCCGAAACGTCGGCAGAGAAGCGCAAGGCCCGGAGCGGCCTGACGGCCTTCGTTGTCTCGGCATAGACCGGGTGTGCCTTGTAGGCGGCCAATGCCTTTTCGTCGGCAAATTCGGCATAGACGACGACATCGATCTCGTCGCAGAGCGGGTCGACCTTGCGGTTCAGCGACACTTCGAATGCACTCGAATGGGGGATGGTGGCGAGCCGGGAGAGACCGTCCCGAACCGCTTCCACGTCTTCGCGACGCGCCGCGCTGAAGAACACGATATGCCTGATCAAGATTCACTCCAGAGTGCCGGGATGGCTTCTTCTGGTCACCACGTGGCGCCAAGTCAACCCGCAAGCAGCGTCGTGACAGGCGGCTTCGCCGTACGGCTATGCGCCAACCATGGCAGTCAGGCGCTTGAGTTCGTGAACGGTGTAGGACACGTAGCGGCCCTTGTTGTAGAAACCGTCCCAAACAAGGAATCCGGTCACAAGCAATATCCCGATGACGTAGCGCATGTCAGTCCCTCCGATGCTGAATCATCGGCCTTTTGACGCCATCAGGCAACGACGAATTGTTGCCCGTCTCAACAACGTTGTTGCACGCGGGCCGCAGTCGGTTGCGAGCCGTGCAGACCTCCCTTGCTATTTTTACCAGAAGTGCCAGATTCCCGTGCAAGCTCAACAGCATCAAGCAGTTATTGGGTCAACCGGGAGGGCCGACAGGTGTCCAGCGAGCGCAATGACGGCGGCAACGACGCGCCGGACGGGACCATAAGGCTTGATGCGCTCAATTTTGCCCAGATCGCCAAGGGTCTGCCGGGCAAGGCACGGATGGTGCTTTCAGCGGCAATGCACCTCGAACGGGGCTCGCTCAAGGTGACACTGCCCGACCTGCGCAAGATCATGGTCGTCGGCAAGACAGCGGGTCCGAACGCCGAGGTCACGCTGAAGAATTGGAAGCTGCCTTCCAGGGCATTTGCCGGCGGAACGATCGGGCTTGCCGAATCCTACATTGACGGCGACTGGGACAGCCCCGACGTGACCAGCTTCCTTGAGTTGTTCGTTGTCAATGTCGAGGCTGGCGAGGCGATTGCCGGTACGTCAAGCTGGATCATGGCGACGATCCATCGCATCCATCACTGGCTGAATGAGAACACGCGCAAAGGCTCGCGCAAGAACATCTCGGCCCACTACGATCTCGGCAACGCCTTCTACAAGGAGTGGCTGGACCCGACGATGACCTATTCCTCGGCGCTGTTTTCGACCGGTGCCAATGACCTGGAAAGCGCGCAGACCGCGAAATACCGGGCGCTCGCCAAGGACCTCGACATCGGCCGGGACGACCATGTGCTGGAAATCGGTTGCGGCTGGGGCGGCTTTGCTGAATTTGCCGCGCGCGAGATCGGCTGCAAGGTTACCGGCCTGACCATCAGCAAGGAACAGCATGATTTCGCGGTTGCCCGCATGGCAAAGGCCGGCCTGTCGCACAAGGTCGACATCAAGCTGCAGGATTACCGGGACGAGACCGGCAAGTACGACCGCATCGCGTCGATCGAGATGTTCGAGGCTGTCGGCGAGAAATACTGGCCGGTCTTCTTCTCGAAGGTGAAGGACTGCCTCAAGGTTGGAGGAAAGGCCGGCATGCAGATCATAACCATCAACGAGCAGGCGTTCCCGATCTACCGCAAGCGGCCGGACTTCATCCAGCGCTATGTCTTTCCAGGCGGCATGCTGCCGACGCCGGCGATCCTGAAGTCGCTCGGCGCCGACCACGGGCTGTCCTATCTGCGCGAACGGATCTTCGCACAGGACTATGCCCGCACCCTCGCCGAATGGCGCAAGCGCTTTTGGGCATCGTGGGAAACGATCAACCCGCTCGGCTTCGACGATCGTTTCAAGAAGCTCTGGGAATTCTACCTCTATTATTGCGAGGCAGGCTTTCGCGCCGAATACATCGACGTGCGCCAGGTCATCTACAAGGCCTGACGCCGGTCGGGAGGACCTCGGGTCGATCGCGCTAAAGCGTGATGCGGTACCTCGCGAAGCCGTCGGCGCCCTCGCCCGCCGGCTCGATCTTCACGCCTTTTACCTCGGCGATATGATCCTTCGCCTTAGGCCCGGTCTCGAAGATGACGCTCGTGTCCTCCAGCGGCGCAAAGCTCCAGTTGGCGTCGGCGCTCGGATTGATCGTGCCCCTGTCGACGATATAGCGCACGATGACGTCGCGGTTGGTATCGGGCGCCTCGAAGATGACTTTTGACTGGTTGATCTCCGGGAAGTTGCCGCCGCCGCCGGCGCGGTAATTGTTGGTGGCGACGACGAATTTCTGCGCCGGATCGACAGGCTTGCCGTCGAACGTGAGATCGACGATGCGGCTTGATCCGGCGTTCTGCACGGTGCCCTTGGGGTCGTATTTCGGCGGCTGCGACAGGTCGATGCGGTAGGTAACGCCGTCGATGACGTCGAAATTGTAGGACGGGAAGTCCGGGTTGAGAAGCGGCTGGTCGGCCTTGCCCTTGTCGACCTGGTTGAAGATGCCGGCCGACATTTCCAGCCATTCCCTGACCTGCGCGCCGGTGATCTCGACCGCCCGCACCGTGTTCGGATAAAGATAAAGGTCGGAGACGTTCTTGATGGCGATGTCACCGGCCGGCACGTCTGTGTAGTAGTCCGCGCCGCCGCGGCCGCCCGCCTTGAAGGGGGCAGCAGCCGACAGGACCGGCAAGTCCTTCCACTTGGTCTCCTTCAGAAGGTCGGTGATGTACCAAGTCTGCGCCTGGCTGACGATCTGCACCGAAGGATCATCGGCAACCAGGGCGAAATAGGAGTAGAGCGGCGCCGATGTCTTGCCGACGGGACGGCGCACATAGTCGAGCGTCGCCTCGTGATCTTCCTTGAGCGCTGCGACCACCTTCGGGTCGTCCTCAACAGTCGGCACGTTCTTCTTGTCGACGCGCTCGAAGATCGGCCGCGCCTCCGACGTCGCCGAGATCACCGTCCAACTGTTGCCATCACGCTCCAGCAGCATGTCGATGAGGCCCATATGCGAGCCCCAGAAGCCGCCCATCACCGCCGGCGTGCCCTGCAGCGTACCCTTGGCCGCATCGACCCCTTCGAGATCCTGGAAATCCTTCTTGCCCGGGAAGACGAGATGCTGGTGGCCGGTGAACACGGCGTCTATGCCATCGACGCCGGCAACGAAGAAGGATGCATTCTCCATCATCGCGTCCCGCTTGGTGTCGATGCCCGAATGCGAAAGAGCGATGACGATGTCGGCGCCCTCTTCGCGCATCTGCGGCACCCAGGCCTGAGCTGCCTCGACGATGTCGCGCGTCATCACGTTGCCGGTCAGGTTCTTGGCGTCCCAGATCATCACCTGCGGCGGCACGAAGCCGATGATGCCGATGCGGATCGGCTGCTCCGTCCCGGCGCCGTCCTTGATGGTGCGATCGAGGATGACATAGGGCTTGAGGTAGAGCTTGTCGTCGCGCGGGTTCGACGCAAGCTGTGTGCCGCGCACCAGGTTGGCGCAGACAAACGGGAAGTTGGCGCCCGCAATCACCTTGTCCATGAAGGAGAGGCCGTAGTTGAACTCGTGGTTGCCGAGCGTCGAGCACTCATAGCCGAGGAGGTTCATCCCCTTCATGATCGGGTGGATATCACCCTCCTTCATCCCCTTTTCATAGGCGATGTAGTCGCCCATCGGACTGCCCTGCAGAAGGTCTCCATTGTCGATCAGCATGGAGTTGCCGGCTTCGGCCCGCACAGCGTCGATCAGCGACGCCGTGCGCGACAGGCCCATCGTGTCGTTCGGCTTGTCGGCATAGGAGTCATAGGGCAGCAGGTTCACATGGATGTCCGTGGTTTCCATTATCCTGAGATGCGCCTGGTTGGCCTGGGCACGGGCTGCGAACGGGTGGAGCATCACCAGCGCGCCGGCAGCGGAGGCGCCGGCCAGGAACGAACGGCGCGAGAGCGGGAGAACGACATGGGACATGAAATTTCCTCGTGGAACTGAATGAGACGACCCTAGCCCGATAGCCAAGTTTCGCGCCGTAATCGGCGTGAGTCCAGATGCTTCCGGCAACATCGAGATGCCACGCGGCAGCAATGTGTTGGTCATGCAGTCCAACAGCGCTAGGTTTGAATGGAAAGCATCGGACCATTGCGACAAGTGCCTTGGCGGAAGCAAGATGACGGATCAGGATGGATTTTCAGTCGATAGCCGCTGACCTCGAGAATTATATCGACTACTGGATGAGCGTGGTGCTCACCCCGTGGGTGGGCTACCAGATCGCTATAGCCGGCATCCTTTTCGTGATTGCCAGGCCGATTGGCGGGCGCATCCAGACCGCGCTCGAAAACCGCGCACGGTCGATAAAGGGTCATCCCGGACTGCTGCGCATAATCGCCGCCACGATCCGGCGGACCAACTGGATCGTCTTCGTCTTTCTCCTCTATCTCGCACTTGTCGCAATGCGTGCCCTGACCTGGCCAAGCCGCAGTTGGCTCGTGGCCGCAATATTGTGGCTGTCGCTGACATGGCTGGTCGGGTCGATCCTGTCGCGGGTCATCCGCAACCGGCTACTGGCGCGCACGGTCGGATGGCTGGTCTGGATCTACGCGGCGCTGGTCATTCTGGACTTTGACGGCCATGCCGCCGTTTTTCTGGACAGCCTGGCGGTGCCTGTCGGCGCGGTTCGGATTTCCGTTCTCAGCGTGTTGAAAACCGGATTGCTGCTTACCCTTGCCATCTGGTCTGCCACCGTTGTCGGAAATTTCGTCGACGAGCGCGTCCGCAACTCCACCGAATTGACGCCATCCATCCGCGTGCTGATCGGCAAGCTGGCAAAGATCGGCCTGGTCATCGCGGCCGGCGCGGTGGCGCTGACAACTGTCGGCGTCGACCTGACCGCCCTGACGGTCTTTTCCGGCGCAGTGGGCGTGGGACTGGGCTTTGGCCTGCAGAAGGTGGTCTCGAACTTCATCTCTGGCGTCATCATACTGCTCGACAAGTCAATCAAGCCCGGCGACACGATTTCGGTCGGCGATACGTTCGGCTGGATCCGCGAATTGCGGGCCCGCTTTGTCTCGGTGGTGACCCGCGACGGCCGCGAATATCTCATCCCGAACGAGGATTTCATCACCCAGCAGGTCATCAACTGGTCGTTCAGCGATGAACTGGTCAGGCTCGACGTGCCATTCGGCGTCTCCTACAATTCCGACCCCCACAAGGTCAGCGAACTGGCAATCGAGGCCGCGATGAGCGTTGCGCGCGTCGAAGCCGCCCGGCGACCGGTGTGCTGGATGACGCAGTTCGGCGACTCTTCCCTCGATTTCATCCTGCGGTTCTGGATACACGATCCCCAGCAGGGGCTGACCAACGTGCGCGGCAAGGTGCTGCTGGCGGTTTGGGATGCATTCAAGGCAAACGGCGTCGAGATCCCCTACCCGCACCGTCAACTGATCATCAAGCCGGGCGATCTGGGCTCCGCTGCTGGTGCGGCGGCACCTGGCGGTGCGATGAAGCTGAACGACTAGAACGTGCTGCCGGGCCGCAGCAAACGCTGCACTCATCGAAACCGCCAGGTGTCGTAATGCCGGCAAGCCGTCCACGCGTTAGTTAGACCGGAGGAACAGGGAGGACAGGCATGAGCGACGACGCGAACGGCCCGACCTACGCCTCGCCGCCCTGTTTCATGCATGAACTGGATGAGAACGGCGCGCCGCTTCGCACGGAAACGGCGCAATGGGCCGATGTCGCGCGCTGGCGCAAGGCCGAGCGGGCCAGGCTGATCGAGGCGCGACTGGCGCTATCGGCAGATACCCGCCAAGAAATGACACAGAAAATTGCAGAAGGCCTCGACGCGGCGATCGGCGATTTTTCCGGCCGCACGATCAGCATCTTCTGGCCGTTTCGCGGTGAGCCGGACCTGCGACCATGGATGGTATCGGTGATTGAGCGCGGCGGCACGGTTGCGCTGCCCATCGTCGTGGAAAAGGCGCAGCCGTTGATCTTTCGCGCCTACCGGCCGGGCGACCGGCTGGAAAAAGGCGTCTGGAACATCCCGATCCCTGCCGAAGGGCAGCCCGTGGCGCCTGACGTGGTGATCGCGCCGGTGGTCGGGATCGACCGGCAGAACTACCGGCTCGGATATGGCGGCGGCTTCTTCGACCGGACACTGGCCACGATGGCGCGCAAGCCGCTGGTGGTCGGCATCGGTTACGAGATGCAGCGCATCACGACCATCTATCCGCAAGCCCACGACATTGCCATGGACCGTGTCGTCACCGAACGCGCTTGAGGCGTAATCGTCGGCTGCGCGCCTGGACAGCCGCTCCACTGTTGAAACCCTCAGCAAATATCTGATTTCTATGTATTTTTCTGTGTGATTTCTGGCCTTTTGAGTCTCCGAACTGACCAATTTCAGCAGCCAGGCGATCGCCGACATTATGGGCGATGTCGGCGACGCGACCAAAATCATGGTCAGCCAACTGGGCACGGCGTTCATGACCTTCGGCAAGGGCCGGTTAAAGCGCCTGAGCGGATGGCAAACCAGGGTCAGGCGACCGACCGCTTTGGCGCCTATGCCAGTTCGGGCTTCATCCCCATCGACGTTCGGTCGACAACTTCGCGCAAGGCAAACGAGGAATTTATCTTGGTGACGTGCGGCATGGCGGTCAGCCATTCCTTGTGGATCCGCTCATAGTCCTGCAGGTCGCGCGCCGCGATGCGCAAGATGTAATCATATTCGCCCGACATCAGGTGGCAGGAAAGGATATTGGGGCACCGCTTTACCGCTGCCTCGAAGTCGGACAGCGTCTTTTCGAACTGGCCCGACAGCGAGATGTGGACGATGGCAGTCATCCGGTGGCCGAGAACGGCATTAGAGAGCTGCGCGTGATAGCCCTTGATCGCCCCGGACTTTTCAAGGTTGTCGAGCCGCCGCGAGCAGGCCGACTGCGATAGCCCAACCTTCTCGGACAGCGCCGCATTGGGCATCCGGCCATCTTGCTGGAGCGCGTCCAAAATGGCGATATCGATCCTGTCCAATGTCATTTTTCGCGAATCCTGCGAACCTATTGTTCGATTGCGCAATAAATATCGGTTCCGGGCACCTGCCGCAACGACATTCGCAAACACGTTCGGCGCCCTTTCCGCTATGATCGCATCATAAAGGGATAAAGGCCTCAATGGCCGAAGAGGAGATCATCACATGCGCGTCGGCTGCCCGAAGGAAATCAAGAATCACGAATACCGTGTCGGCCTGACCCCGGGTGCCGTCCGTGAATATGTCGCGCATGGTCACGAAGTGCTGGTCGAAACAGGTGCCGGCGCCGGCATCGACGCTGACGACAATGCATACCGCGCCGCAGGCGCAACAATTGCCAGGACGGCAGCCGACGTGTTCGCCAAGTCCGACATGATCGTCAAGGTCAAGGAACCGCAGCCGAACGAATGGGTGCAGCTGCGCGACAACCAGATCCTCTATACCTACCTGCATCTCGCACCGGACGCCGAGCAGACCAAGGGCCTGCTCGCTTCGGGCGTGACGGCCGTCGCCTACGAGACGGTAACGGACGAGCGCGGCGGACTGCCGCTTTTGGCGCCGATGTCGGAAGTCGCCGGTCGCCTGTCCATCCAGGCCGGCGCGACGGCGCTGCAGAAAGCCAATGGCGGCCGCGGCGTGCTGCTTGGCGGCGTTCCGGGCGTGCTGCCTGGCAAGGTTGCCGTGCTCGGCGGCGGCGTGGTTGGCCTGCATGCGGCCAAGATGGCAGTCGGCCTTGGAGCCGACGTGACCATCATCGATCGTTCGATCCCGAGGCTGCGCCAGCTCGACGACATTTTCAACGGACGCGTCCACACGCGTTACTCGACCGTCGAAGCGCTGGAGGACGAGTGCTTTTCGGCCGACATCATCGTCGGTGCCGTCCTGATCCCGGGTGCTGCGGCGCCCAAGCTGGTATCGCGCGAAATGCTGTCGGGCATGAAGAAGGGCGCGGTACTCGTCGATGTTGCCATCGACCAGGGCGGCTGCTTCGAGACCTCGCATGCCACCACGCATGCCGAGCCAACCTATGAAGTCGACGGCATCATCCATTACTGCGTCGCCAACATGCCGGGTGCCGTGCCTGTGACTTCAGCTCAGGCGCTCAACAACGCCACGCTACATTACGGCCTGCAACTCGCCGACAAGGGCATCAAGGCGATGCTCGACGACGCCCATCTGCGCAACGGCCTGAACGTGCACAAGGGAAGGATCACCAACCGCGCGGTTGCGGACGCGCTTGGCTATGAGCTTGCCGAACCGAAGATTGCCCTGGCCGCCTGATTGCGCCATCCGGACAACTTCTTCGCGAAGTTGACTAAATGCAAAAGCCCGCTGCTTCATTGCAGCGGGCTTTGTTGCAGGCGTAGATCGACTTCTGCGATCATGCACGGTCAGAAAGGCGCGTCGACAGGCCCCCGCCCTATCGCAGGAAATCGTCGAAGCGGCGCAGCGTGACGCGGCGGTTGCGCCAGTTTTCGTTCCGGGTCGGCACCAGCAGGAAATCCTCGCCATAGCCGACGGTTTCCAGCGCCCGGCGAGGGATGCCGAAATCGCGCACCAGAGCGCGCTTCAGTGCCGCTGCTCGGTCTTCAGAGAGTACCAGATTGGACGACTGCGAACCGACGGCGTCGGTGTGACCCTCGATCAGGACCTTTGTACCGGGACGCCGCCTCAGCAGACGCTCGAGCGCATCGGCAATGTTTTCAACCTTTCCGTATTGCGACCTTGGGATGTCGGCGGAGCCGAAACCGAAGTTGATCGACTGGATGTCGATCGAGGGAGCCATGCGGCGCAGGTCCGGCCGGCGCTTGAATTCGCGCACCGTGACTTTCTGGTCGCGGCGAACCTTGAGGCGCGGGGCCACCTCGAGCTGTCGCTCGATCTGCGTGGAGGAAGGTGTCGTGGCCTGCGCGCCGGCAAGTGTCGGGAATGCCAGGATCGCAATCGCAAGTGCTGCGAAAGAGCGGCGGGTAAGCATGGTCGGTCTCCTTTTCCTGGGGCCTTCAGCCCGCATTGATCGAGCGCAGGATCGCAGGCCGATGCTGAAGGGCCGGTGAACGGCCCGTTCAGCGAGCACGGCCTCAGATCAAAGGCGGACGCGATTTACGGTCATCGGTGCACGAGGATGTCTATGCCCGCATGACGCTCTGCGAGCGTTCCTCAAACGGCAGCGGCTGCACGATTTCCTTCGCCTGACCAACGGGAGAGAAGCCAAGCTTCTGGTAGAGCGGCAAGGCGGCCGGATGATCGAGCGTGCAGGTCTGGACAACGATCTGCTTTGCTCCGGTCGCCCATGCCGCTTCAATCGCAGCACCCAGAAACCATCGACCAAGCCCAAGCCCGGTCGCGTGCTCCATCATGCCGAAATAGGCGATTTCCGTTTCATCGGGCAGGTACGGGTTGATATCGAAGAAACCGGCCGGCACGCCATCCAGATAGAGCACCCTGATATCGCGGCCGGGAGCATGGATCTTGGCCGACAATTCATCGTCGCTCATTCTGAGGACGTTGACCCAATGCCATTTCCGGCCGACGCGATCGGTCAGGTAGCGGTAGTAGTGCAGCGGCATGTCACGCGTCTTGATCAACGCAAGGTGCCGGTTCATCGGCGGATGCGCATAGTGCGACGGTGGCCTGGTCATCTCCAGAAATGTCACCGTCACGGGGATCGGCTCGGGCAATTTGGCTGGTTCCGTCATGGCTTGCCGGTCTCCACCGGCGTGTCCGACCGGCCACCCCATTCACTCCAGGAGCCGTCATAGAGACGATTGGCCGAATGCCCAAGCGTCTCGAGCGCCAGGGTGATGACTGCCGCGGTGATGCCGGAGCCGCAGGTGGTGACGACCGGTTGCGTGAGATCGATGCCGGCCTCTTCGAAGCGGTCGCGCAATTCGGCAGGTGAAAGAAGCCGGCCGTCACGCGACAGCAGCGATGCCGGGAGACTTCTGGCGCCGGGCATGTGGCCGCTGCGCATGCCCGGCCGCGGCTCGGCATCGTCGCCTGTAAAGCGGCCGGCTGGCCTGGCATCGGCGATCTGGCTGTCGCCTGTTTCGACCATCTGGCGCATGGCGTCGAACGAAGCGACCCTCGAAGCATCGAGTCTGGCGTCGAAGACGCCGGGTGCGATTCTGGTCGGCTCGTCTGTGACTGGCCTGCCCTCGCTTTTCCAGCGATCGAAGCCGCCGTCCAGGATCAGCACGCGGCCTGCGCCCATCACCCGGAACATCCACCAGATGCGCGCTGCCGAAAACATGCCCGGTCCGTCATAGACGACTATCGTATCGTCGGCCGCGATCCCCATCGAGCCGGCATGGCGGGCGAAGGTAGATGCGTCCGGCAAGGCGTGTGGCAGCGTCGACGCGGGATCGACCACCGCATCATGATCGAAAAACACGGCGCGCGGAATGTGGGCGGTTTCGTACTCGGCCCGCGCATCGCGGTTGTGGGCAGGCAGATACCAGGACGCGTCGATAATCGCGAGGCCAGGATCGTGGAGGTGCTGCTCAAGCCAATCCGCCGAAACCAGGAATGGGGAATTCTCCAACATATTTCTCCCTATCGCGCCAAACAGTGGCCGAAAACCGATCGATTCCTGTCGCATTTTTCGTACCGCACCGAAAACGGCAAGCCTATCTGCATAGAATACAGTTCGAGGATGGTAGCAATGAACACGTTACTGGACTTGCCGGTTTCACCGCTGGATGAACTTTCGACCGCCATAGAAAGTCTCGTGGCCAATGCTGCTGTCGCCTACGCGGCATCCGGTGTCGAAGTCGCGGCCGACCTTTTGCCATTCAACGCGTCAAGCGCGCGTGCCGCCGTCACGCAACCGCCGGCGCTGGTCCACATTGCCGCTGCCCTGGCCGAGATGCCGCATGGTGCGCTGCGTACGGCACTAGAACACTGTGCCTCGCGGCTGCCATGGACAGCCGGCGACCTGCCAAAATCCGAATCCGTTCAAGATGGCTACGCGTTCATCGAGATTGTCGGACCTGACGGACTTTGCGGCCCCGACACGCTGCGCTTTGGCCTTTATCTGCAGGCACCGACGACATTCTATCCGCCGCACGATCACGAAGCGGAGGAATTCTACTACGTGTTGTCGGGAGATGCCGAATGGCAGCAGAGCGAAGGGCAGTTCCAGGCAAAGCAACCGGGAACATTGATCCATCACCTGCCGCGCGAGCGCCACGCCATGCGCACCGGCAAGGCGCCGCTGCTGGCGATGTGGATCTGGGCGGGCAACATAGACATGGCGACGTACAGGATAGACAACGCGATCGGCGCCTGACCGATGAGTTGGTGTCGCACCCCGTCAGGTGGAGGGCGCCGGGCCAAATCGAATACGGAAGCGGCGGTTTTCCCGCCCCTTGTTTTCGATCTTGCCGATATGGATTTCACCCACCTCGCCTGTCGATTTAACATGCGTGCCGCCACAGGGCTGACTGTCGATCTTGCCATCGTCGCCGATGCAGACGAGCCGGATCTGCCCGGTGCCAAGAGGCGGGCGAACGTTCTTGGATTTCACGAGACCAGGGGTCTCGGCAAGTTCGGCATCGGTGATCGTTCGGGTGAAGACGGGATGGTCGGCGCGCACCAGGTCCATCAGGTAATCTGTCACATCCTTCTTGTTGAACGCTGCATCGGTGATGTCGAAGTCGACGCGCGACTCTTGTTCGCCAACGGCAGCGCCGGTGATTGGCCACGGGCAGACGACGGTGAGCAGATGGCAGGCCGTGTGCATGCGCATCAGCCGATGACGACGCTGCCAGTCGACGACCAGCCGCAGTCGAGCGCCGACCTTCGGCACGGTCTCGTCGGGAACCGGCACGTGGATAATCTCGTCCTTCGTCTCGCCCTTCAGCGTGGTGGCAATCTCGATATTGCCCCCCAATGGCAAATGGAAGTGTCCCGTATCGCCAGGCTGACCGCCTGATGTGGCATAAAAGATCGTACTGTCGAGGATGATGCCGCCACGCTCGTTGACGTGCACGACGGTTGCAGTCGCCTCCTTGAGATAGGCATCGTCCCGAAAAAGCGCGTTGGTCACAAAACTCACGTGGCGACATCCTCGAACGGGACAGGGATTTCTGATTTTCGGTCCATCCAGCCAGGCACGGGCAAGTCCTTGCCGCGCAGGAATTCGGGGTTGAACAGCTTGGACTGATAGCGTGTGCCGTAGTCGCAGAGGATCGTGACGATCGTATGCCCGGGACCCAGATCGCGCGCCAGCCGAACAGCCCCTGCAATGTTGATGCCGGACGATCCGCCGAGACACATGCCTTCTTCCTGAACCAGATCGAAGACGATCGGCAGGGCCTCCGCATCGCTGATCCGGTAGGAAAAGTCGGGTGCAAATCCGTCAAGATTGGCCGTGATGCGGCCCTGCCCGATGCCCTCGGTGATCGAACTGCCTTCCGACTTCAGCACGCCGTCGGTGTAAAAACTGTAAAGCGCAGCCCCCATCGGATCGGCGAGCGCGATCTTCACGGATGGACGCTTTTGCTTCAGGCCGGCCGCAACGCCGGCCAGCGTGCCACCCGTTCCGACAGCACAAACGAAGCCGTCCACCTTGCCGTCGGTCTGATCCCATATTTCCTGGGCCGTCGTGCGTATGTGGCCATCGCGGTTGGCGATATTGTCAAACTGGTTGGCCCAGATCGCACCATTGCGCTCACTGGCCGCCAACTGCTCGGCAAGCCGACCGGAGACTTTCACGTAATTGTTCGGATTCTTGTAGGGGACCGCCGGCACCTCGATCAACTCGGCACCGAGCACACGCAGCGCATCCTTTTTCTCCTGACTCTGCGTGTCGGGAATGACAATGACCGTCCGGTAGCCGAGCGCCTTGGCGACGACGGTCAGCCCTATGCCGGTATTGCCTGCCGTACCCTCGACGATCACGCCACCGGGCTTGAGCAGGCCCTTGGCCTCGGCATCGCGGATGATGAACAAGCCGGCGCGATCCTTGACCGACTGTCCCGGATTCATGAACTCGGCCTTGCCAAGGATTTCGCAGCCGGTCTCCTCGGAGGCGCGCTTCAGCCGGATCAATGGTGTATTGCCGATCGTATCGATCACCGAACGGTGCATGGATTCGTTCCTTTTTTACAGGCGCAGACCCTAGAAACCAGGGAACGCGCTTACAAGGCACGAAATTGCCTATCATGGGGCAATTTCGAACTGCAAACCTGCACCTGGCGCCCGGGCAGGATATTGCATTCGCGACCGTCATCGTTATGACCGACCACTGCCTAGCATGGGGATATAGGATGACAATCTACAGGGCTGACCCCACTGACGGCATTGTCTGGCTGACCGGCGGCAGCACCGGCATTGGGCGGGCGCTTGCGCTCGACCTATCGCGCGAGGGCTATACGGTGGCCGTCACGACGCGGGAGCAGGATCCGCTGGATGGGCTGGTTGCCGATGCTGCCGGACACGCAGGCCGCATCATTCCCTTCTATTGCGACGTGACCGATGAGGCCGGTATGGCGCGGACGGTCGAGGCAATCGAAAAAGAAGCCGGGCAGATCGTGCTCGCAATCTTCAATGCCGGCACATACACGCCCGTCCATGCCGAATCGCTGAACCTGCAGGTTTTCCGCTCCATGTATGAGGTCAATCTGTTCGGGGTGCTGAACGGGATGGCGCCGGCGATTGCCGCCATGCAGAAGCGCGGACGTGGCAATATTGTCCTCATGGGCTCGGTAACCGCCTATTTCGGTAGGCC
>JBBSOT010000091.1:0-14661 GCA_038259455.1 Hyphomicrobiales bacterium
CGCCGTCCGCATCGGTCGTCGTAATCTGCCCTTTCAGCACATAGCCCCAGTGCGGCGACTGGCAGAGATTGCCGTCGAGCCCCTGGAACAGCGGCGTCGTGTCCACGCCGGCAGACAGCGAGAAATACTCGCCGCTGATCTTGCCAAGTCCCGTCGCGTCGCCGAAATCCTTGCGCTGGCGGATCACCGCACCGGGTATCTGCATCCTGACATCCACATCTTCTCTCGCAACGCGGATGACAATCCTCCCTTGGTTTATCGGAATAGACCGACCGGTCTATTCCGATATCACCACATGCCGTAGGGGACGTCAATGTCGGGTAATGTTAGGTGCGGGAATCTGGCGGTGCCACGCCCGCCGCGAAAGAAAAAGGGGCGGTCGCCCGCCCCTTTCCTTATGCCTCGCCGCGAGCCTGGCGGCCCGGCCGGAAGAACTTTATTTGATCGCCTTGTCGGTGATCGTCGAGGTCCAGGCACCTTCCGGCTCCTTTGTGATGATCTTCTGCGCCACGAGCGCGTCGGCCGTGCGCTTGTAGGCGTCCTCGATCAACTTGCCGTAGGCATTGTCGATCAGCTTGGCCACTTCGCCCATCATGCGCTTCTGGTGGTTCTCGTCCTGGCCGCCGGCGTCGACGACCATGCCGGCCGCCTCGTCGGGATTGTCGACGGCATATTGCCAGCCCTTCATGGAGGCGCGCACGAAGCGGACCATCTTGTCTTCGAAGGCCGGGTCCTTGAGGCTCTTTTCCATCGCGTAGAGACCGTCTTCGAGCAGGTCGTTGCCCATCGCCGAATAGTTGAAGACGGTGAGGTCTTCCGGCTTGTAGCCGGCGTCGATCAGCTGCCAGTACTCGTTGTAGGTCATCACCGAGATGCAGTCGGCCTGCTTCTGGATCAGCGGCTGCACGTCGAAGGACTGCTTCAGGACGGTGACACCGTCCGCGCCGCCCTCGGTGGACAGGCCGAGCTTGTTCATCCAGGCGTAGAACGGATATTCATTGCCGAAGAACCAGACGCCGAGCGTCTTGCCCTTGAAGTCGGCTTCGGTCTTGACCGGTCCGTCCTTCGGGCAGACGAGCTGCATGCCGGCCTTCTTGAAAGGCTGCGCGATGTTGACGAGGTTCACGCCCTTGTCGCGGGCTGCAAGCGCCGCCGCCATCCATGTCACGATCACGTCGGCGCCGCCACCGGCGATCACCTGCTCTGGCGCGATGTCGGGTCCGCCCGGCTTGATCTCGACGTCGAGGCCTTCCTCTTCGTAGAAGCCCTTGTCCTTGGCGACGAAGTAGCCGCCGAACTGGGCCTGGGTCACCCATTTCAGCTGCAGGGTCACCTTGTCGGCGGCCATCGCCTGGGCGGCAGCCAGCGACATGGCGCCGGCCAGCATTGAAACGATCAGTTGTTCTTTCATTTGTTCCACCTCTTGTTACCCTCTGAACTACGCCTGCCCCCCACGGACAGACGGATGCCAAAACGTGACGGCCCTCTCAATCAGGGCGATCACGCCATAGAAGACGGAACCGCACAGCGCTGCAACAGCGATTTCGGCCCACACCATATCGATGTTCATGCGGCCGACCTCGGTGGAGATGCGGAATCCCATGCCGACCACCGGCGTTCCGAAGAACTCGGCGACGATGGCGCCGATCAGCGCCAGTGTCGAATTGATCTTCAGCGCGTTGAAAATGAACGGAGCGGCCGCCGGCAGCCTGAGCTTGAACAGCGACTGCCAGTAACCGGATGCATAGGTGCGCATCAGGTCGCGCTCCATCTGGCCGGATGCCGTCAGTCCCGCCACCGTGTTCACCAGCATGGGAAAGAACGTCATGATCGTCACCACGGCGGCCTTCGACTGCCAGTCGAAGCCGAACCACATCACCATGATCGGCGCCACGCCGATGATCGGCAAAGCCGAAACCATGTTGCCGATAGGCAGCAGGCCACGCCGCAGGAAAAGAAACCTGTCGGCCAGGATGGCAACCGCAAAGCCTGAACAGCATCCCATCAGATAGCCGACCAGCGCCGCCTTGAAGATCGTCTGGTAGACATCGGCCGCAAGGATCGGGATCGAGTTGGCAATCCGCACGCCGATCGCCGACGGCGGCGGCAGGAGGATGAATGGCACCTCGAAGAGACGCACCAGAACTTCCCACAGGAACAGAAGCACCAGCCCGAAGGACAGGGCGATGAACCCGTCGCGCAGCCGCGCAACGGCCTGGCTCTGCGGGTGGTAGTATGACAGGCTGGCATTGCCCCACCACGCGAGGAACCACACCGCCACCGCTAGCGTAAAACCAGCCCCCTTGCGTTCGGCGACGAAAACCGGGTTGTCGAGCGCGTGGAGCACGAAGGCGGCAATGACGACCGCGAGCACCACCGAGGCGAGGCTTCTCCAAGCCGGAATCGTCGGGTTCGCCCGCGCGCTCATGCCGGCCGCGCCCCCATCATCTTCTCCGTAATCCTGCCCGCGACTCCTACCAGCGTCACCAGAATAACCGCGACCACCGAGCCTGCGACAAGCGCCGCCCACATGTCGATCGACTGGCTGTAATAGGAGCCGGAAAGCAGTTTGGCGCCGATGCCGGCCACCGCACACGTCGGCAGTTCGGCGACGATCGCGCCGACGAGGCTAGCCGCCACGCCCACCTTCATCGAGGCAAACAGGAACGGCACGGAGGCCGGGACGCGCAACTTCCAGAATGTCTGCGCCGCGCTGGCGTTATAGGTGTGCATCAGGTCGAGATGCGTCAGCTCCGGCGAGCGCAGCCCCTTCACCATGCCGACGACAACGGGGAAGAACGAAAGATAGGTCGAGATCAGCGCCTTCGGAATGATGCCGGTGACCCCGATTGCCGCGAATACCACGATCACCATCGGTGCGATGGCAAGGATCGGGATCGTCTGGGAAGCGATGATCCACGGCATCAGGCTGCGGTCGAGCGAGATGAAATGAACGATGCCGACCGCGATCGCGATGCCGAGCGCCGTGCCGAAGGCAAAGCCCAGCAACGTCGAGGAAAGCGTGATCCACGCATGATAGACGAGGCTTCGGTTGCTGGTGATCTTCCTAAGAAACGTGTTCTCGAAGAAATTCCCAGCCACCTGATGCGGCGCCGGCAGGGTTGGCTTCGGCTGCGAGAGTGTCGCCACGACAAATTCGACTGCAGTGCGCGTGACATCACCGCGCCGGTCGAGATCGCGCTGGAACGGCGCGTTGAGCATGACTGCGCCGACATACCAGACGACGACCAGCGCGGCCAGAATGATCATCACCGGCAGGATGCTGTCACGCGCCCGCTCCATCAGTGCCGATCCGATGAGACGGAGACGGATTCCCCTCCCCCTTTTGGGAGTCCGGAGGACGGGCGAAACCGTCGGCTCGCCCGGTTACGGGTGGGTGTGAGAATGGCCTCAATCATCATAGCTGTGCCCGGCCCTCAAGCCATCGCGCACGCGCGCGGCGATGGCCAGAAATTCAGGTGTCTCGCGGATGTCGAGCGGCCGCTCCATCGGCAGCGTCGACTCGATGATATCGCTCACCCGCCCCGGCCGTGGCGACATGACGACGATGCGCGTCGACAGATACACCGCCTCGGGGATCGAATGGGTGACGAAACAGATTGTCTTTTCGGTACGCGCCCACAGTTCCAGCAACTGCTCGTTGAGATGATCGCGCACAATCTCGTCCAGCGCGCCGAACGGCTCGTCCATCAGAAGCAGGTCGGCGTCGAAGGCCAGTGCCCGTGCAATCGAGGCGCGCTGCTGCATGCCGCCTGACAACTGCCATGGATACTTGTTTCCGAAACCGGTCAGGTTGACGAGGTCCATCGTGCGCTTGATGCGCTCGGCCTGCTCGGCACCGGTAATGCCCATGATCTCGAGCGGCAGCGCCACGTTGCGGTCGATCGTGCGCCATGGAAACAACGCCGCCGCCTGGAACACGTAGCCATAGGCGCGGTTCTCACGCGCCTCGCGGGGGCTCATGCCATTGACCGAGATCGTCCCCTCGGTCGGCTGCTCGAGATCGGCAATGACGCGCAGAAACGTCGTCTTGCCGCAGCCCGACGGCCCGATGAAGGAGACAAACTCGCCCTTGCCGATCGACAGGTCGACATCCGATAGCGCCTGCACCGGCCCGTCCCCGGTCTCGAAGGTCAGGCCGAGCTTTCGTGCCTCGACGACTGCCGGAATGGCTGGCTGTATGCTGGCTTGTTTCTTGGTCGCGGCGGTAGCAATCATGCGCGGATCAGACGCCCGCCGGAATGCCGCTGCGCTCAACCTTGCGCGGCGCCACCACATCCTTCCAGGTCGACAGTGCCCGGTTGACCGCCTGGAATGGCTCGCGCGCCGCGAACTGGCCATGGCCGGGATTGGTCTGCACCTCTGCCTCCCGGATCGCCACTTCGCCGCGCGTCACCACGAAGCGCGGCAGGCCGGTCAGTTCGATCCCCTCGAAAACGTTGTAGTCGATCACCGATTGCTGGCCCCTGGACGAAATCGTCTTCTTGCGCTTCGGGTCCCAAACCACCAGATCGGCATCGGCGCCTTCGACGATGGCGCCCTTCTTCGGGTACATGTTCAGTATCTTGGCGATGTTGGTCGAGGTCACCGCCACGAATTCGTTCATCGTCAGCCGCCCCGTGTTGACGCCCTTGGTCCATAGCACCGGCATGCGATCCTCCAGTCCGCCGGTGCCGTTCGGGATCTTGGTGAAGTCGCCGACACCGGTGCGCTTCTGCTTCGTGGTAAAGGCGCAATGGTCGGTCGCCACAACCTGGAGCGATCCCGCCTGCAGGCCGGCCCACAGCGAATCCTGGTGCATCTTGTTGCGGAAGGGCGGGCTCATCACGCGGCGCGCCGCATGGTCCCAATCCACATTGGCATATTCGCTCTCGTCGAGCACCAGATGCTGGATCAGCGGCTCGCCATAGACCCGCATGCCCTTCTGGCGCGCCCGGCGGATCGCTTCGTGGCTCTGCTCGCATGATGTGTGCACGACATAAAGCGGCGTGCCGGCCATGTCCGCGATCATGATCGCCCGGTTGGTCGCCTCGCCTTCAACTTCCGGCGGCCTCGAATAGGCATGCGCCTCCGGCCCGTCATTGCCCTCGGCCATCAGCTTCTGCTGCAGCTGCGCGACCACGTCGCCATTTTCGGCGTGCACCAGCGGCAGCGCGCCGAGCGCCGCACAGCGCTGGAACGACGAATACATTTCGTCGTCGTCGACCATCAGCGCGCCCTTGTAGGCCATGAAGTGCTTGAAAGACGTGATCCCCTTGTCGACCACTGTCGCCATCTCCTTGAACACCTGCGCGCCCCACCAGGTGATCGCCATGTGGAACGAGAAGTCGCAGGACGCCTTCGACGTCTTGTTGTCCCACATCTGCAGCGCTTCCAGAAGCGACTGCCCCGGCGCCGGCAGACAGAAGTCGACGACCATCGTGGTGCCACCCGAAAGGGCTGCGCGCGTACCGCTCTCGAAATCGTCGGCCGAATACGTGCCCATGAAAGGCATTTCGAGAGGCGTGTGCGGGTCGATGCCGCCCGGCATTATGTAGCAGCCCGTGGCGTCAAACGTTTCGTCGCCCTTCAGGTCAGGCCCTATCGTAGCGATCTTGCCGTGCTCGACCAGAACATCGGCCTTCCATGTGCGGTCGGCGGTCACGACGGTTCCATTCTTGAAGACTTTAGACATGAACCACCTCCAGAAATGTCACGGCCGCAGCGTGGCCAGCTTGACGCCGAACCCGACAAACACCATGCCGGTCAAGCCCTTTACGACGCGCTGGACGCGGCCGCTGCGCGCCACAGCCGAGAGCCGATCGAACAACAGTACCATCGGACCGAACCACGCCACGTTCAACGCCGCGTGAACGGCCACCAGCGCATAAGCGGCCATCGGCGACACGCTATCGTGCGGTACGAACTGTGGAAAGGCGGCGACGTAGAACATCGCCACTTTCGGGTTCAGCGCATTGGTCAGGAAGCCCTCGACGAATGCCTTCGCCAGCGTCCTGCGGCGGCGCGACGGCGCCACCTTTGCCAGCGCCCCCGGCATGCCGCGCCAGGCGTCGCGCAGCGCCTTGGCGCCGATCCAGATCAGATAGGCCGCGCCCGCCAGTTTCACGACCGTGAACAGATTGGCCGATTGCAGCAACAGGACCGACAGCCCGAATATCGCGAACGTGCCGTGCACGAAAAAAGCGACGACGAAGCCGCCGATGTTGGCAAATCCACCCGCCCTGCCTGAGGCCGGAACCGTCTTTGCGATCAGGACTCCGTTGGGGCCTGGCGACATGATCAGCAGCGCGGCCATCACTGCGAAGGCAGCCACTGTTGCGGCCGTCATCGCCTCACTCCACGATTCCCGCCGTCTCCACCACCGCATGAAACAGCACGTCGGCGCCGGCAGAAGCCCATTCCGGATAGATTTCCTCGGCCTCATTGTGCGACAGGCCATCCACGCAGGGGCACATGACCATTGCGGTTGGCGCCACGCGGTTGATCCAGCAGGCGTCGTGCCCGGCTCCCGAAACGAGGTCGCGATGCGAAAAGCCGAGCCTTGTCGCGGCATCGCGCACCGCCTTGACGCAACCCGGATCGAA
The DNA here is from genome assembly GCA_038259455.1 of Hyphomicrobiales bacterium. Classification (GTDB taxonomy): domain Bacteria; phylum Pseudomonadota; class Alphaproteobacteria; order Rhizobiales; family Rhizobiaceae; genus CAMYMG01. The sequence goes on from JBBSOT010000091.1 coordinate 6,606, forward strand.
GGTCACCGGATCGAAATGGCCGACCTGCTCGATTTCGAAGGTGATATCCAGGGCCTCGCAGATCGTCTCGATGCCTTCGCGGATGCGCCCGTCCATGGCGTCGAGCACCTCCTTTTCCGGCGAGCGGATGTCGATGGTAAACACGGTTCGCCCGGCAATGATGTTGCGTGAGTTCGGGTAGACCTCCACATGGCCGATCGCGCCTACCGCGTCGGGCTGGTAGTCCATGGCGACCTCGTGCACCAGTTCGGTCACCCGCGCCATGCCGAGCCCGGCATTGCGGCGCTTGGGCATCGGCGTCGAGCCGGTATGGCTCTCCTTGCCGGTCAGCGTCACCTGCAGCCATTTCAGGCCCTGGCCATGCGTTACCACGCCGATATCGATATCCTCGTCCTCGAGGATCGGCCCCTGCTCGATGTGCAGTTCGAAGAAGGCGTGCATCTTTCGTTCGCCGACCTTCTCCTCACCCTTCCAGCCAATGCGCTCCAGTTCCTCGCCAAAGCTCTTGCCGGCCTTGTCCATGCGCTCGTAGGCCCAGTCCTGCTCGTGGACGCCGGCAAAAACGCCCGATGCCAGCATCGCCGGTGCAAAGCGCGTGCCCTCCTCATTGGTCCAGTTGGTGACAACGATCGGATGCTTGGTCTTGATATCGAGGTCATTCAGCGAGCGCACGATTTCCAGCCCGGCCAGCACGCCGAGCACCCCGTCATATTTTCCGCCGGTCGGCTGGGTGTCGAGATGGCTGCCGACATAGACCGGCAACGCGTTGGGGTCCGTGCCTTCGCGCCGTGCGAACATCGTCCCCATCTGGTCGAGGCCCATCTCGAGCCCCGCGGCCTTGCACCATTTTTCGAAGAGCTTGCGCCCCTCGCCGTCCTCGACGGTCAGCGTCTGGCGATTGTTGCCGCCGGCAATGCCGGGGCCGATCTTCGCCATTTCCATGAGCGAATCCCACAAACGCTCTGAATTGATTCTGAGATTCTCTCCTGGAGCCGCCATGCCTGTCCTTTCTAGTCGATCGCGCGCAGCACCTTGCGCACCTGGTCGATCAGTTCGTCGATCTGCGCCTTCGAGATGATCAGCGGCGGCGACAGCGCGATGATGTCGCCTGTGGTGCGGATCAGCGCGCCGTTCTCGAACGCCTTCACGAACGCCGAGAAGGCGCGCTTGGTCGGGCTGCCGGCGATCGGCGACAACTCGATCGCGCCGATCAGGCCGATATTGCGGATGTCGATGACATGCGGCTCGCCCTTCAACGAGTGCAGAGCCTCCTCCCAGTAGGGCGCGAGTTCGGCGCCGCGCGTCAGCAGGCCCTCTTCCTTGTAGGTGTCGAGCGTACCGAGTGCGGCCGCGCAGGCAATGGGGTTGCCCGAATAAGTGTAGCCGTGGAACAGCTCGATCATGTGTTCCGGACCATTCATGAAGGCGTCGTGAATTTCCTTCTTCACAAACACCGCGCCCATCGGGATGACGCCGTTGGAGACGCCCTTGGCGGTGGTGATGATGTCGGGAATGACGCCGAAATAGTCCGAAGCAAACGCTGTGCCTAGGCGACCGAAACCGGTGATGACCTCATCGAAGATCAGAAGGATGCCGTGCTTGGTGCAGATCTCGCGCAGCTTCTGCAGATAGCCCTTCGGCGGTATCAACACGCCGGTCGAACCGGCGACCGGCTCGACGATGACGGCGGCGATGGTCGAGGCATCATGCAGAGTGACGATGCGCTCCAGTTCGTCGGCAAGCTCCGCACCGTGCTCCGGCTCACCGCGCGTGAAAGCGTTCTTCGCCAGATTATGCGTGTGCGGCATGTGGTCGACACCGGCCAGCAGAGTGCCGAACATCTTGCGGTTGGTGACGATGCCGCCGACCGAGATGCCGCCGAAATTGACGCCATGATAGCCGCGCTCGCGACCGATCAGGCGGGTACGCGTACCCTCGCCCTTCACCCGCTGGTAGGCGAGCGCGATCTTCAGCGCGGTCTCGACGGATTCGGAACCGGAATTCGTATAGAAGACGTGGTCCAGCCCCTCGGGCGCCAGGTCGACCAGCCGATTGGCCAGTTCGAAGGCGATCGGGTGGCCCATCTGGAAGGCCGGCGCGTAGTCGAGCTCAGCTGCCTGGCTCTGGATTGCCTCGGTGATCTTCGGCCGGCAGTGGCCGGCATTGACGCACCACAGGCCGGCAGTACCGTCGAGCACCTGGCGGCCATCAGTCGTCGTGTAGTGCATGTCCTTGGCGGCTGCCAGCATGCGCGGCGCCTGCTTGAACTGCCGGTTCGATGTGAACGGCATCCAGAATGCGCTGAGGTCGTTGGGCGTTACTTTCAGCCGGTTGGACATGACCAAGCTTCCCTTCTCTATATCCTGGTTAAGGTGTTGCCAACGCTTGGTCTTCGCGGCGTTTTCATGTTACGCAAATTTTTGACCGGATGGACAAACGTTAGCACCGCCAGACAGGCGGTCAAGGGATTACTAGCGGAAATGAGGCAGGCTGGACGCGCTCCACAGGTCGATAAAAACTGGTCCAGCCGATTGGGCCACAGCGAGGCGGACATGTCGCCATCTGCCGAGGCCTCCTGAGCATGGACGCCCCTGCTCCACGTCGTACCCGCATCCAGCGCGAAAAGCGCGATATCATCCTTGAAGCCGCCCTCGAGGTCTTTTCCACGCAAGGTTTTCGTGGTGCCACCATCGACCAGATCGCGGATGCCGCGGGCATGTCGAAACCGAATTTGCTCTATTATTTCCGCCGCAAGGAAGACATCCACACGACGCTCATGCAGCGTCTGCTCGACACCTGGCTTGCCCCGTTGCGCGAGCTCGACGATGTCGGCGATCCGGTCACCGAAATCCGCAGCTATATCCGCCGCAAGCTGGAGATGGCGCGCGACTTTCCGCGCGAAAGCCGGCTTTTCGCCAACGAGATCCTGCAGGGCGCGCCGCGCATCATGCCGATGCTTGAGGGCGAACTGAAGTCGCTGGTCGACGAAAAGGCCGAAATCATCAGGGGCTGGATGCGCGCCGGCAAGATCGCCGGCACGGACCCGCGCCATCTGATATTCTCGATCTGGGCAACCACCCAGCATTATGCCGATTTCGATGTACAAGTCCGCGCCGTCTTGGGCCCCGACCGCGGCGGTGATGGCCGGTTCGAAGACGCCGCGCGCTTTCTGGAGCAGCTCTTCTTGACCGGTCTGCTGCCGCGCAAGTAGCCCGAAAATCATTCAATTTCGCTGTTTCCCGACAAGCTGATGTTCAATTCCGCACTCTATGGTTGCGGCTCCACCGGAGCGCGACCATGGGTAAGAATCCCATTGCACTGTTTATCGACGGCGAGAACTTGCCCGCGAGCCACATGGCGGTGATCATGCAAAAGGCCCGCGACCTTGGCGATCCGATCGCCAGGTGTGTGGTCGGCGATTTTCTCGAAGACAGGCTGAAGGCATGGGTTTCACTGGCACCGAAGCATGCGCTGGAACTTGTCTTCCAGCCATCTGGCGGCAAGCAGAAGAATTCGGCCGACATCGCCCTGACGATCCGCGCCATGGATCTGCTTGCGGAGAAGCGGTTCAGCAGCTTCCTGATCGTCTCCAGCGATTGCGATTTCGCGCCGCTCGCCTTGCGTCTCCGTCGCTCCGGTGTCGCGGTCTATGGCATGGGCGAAGAAAAATCAGGCGTCGCATGGCGCTCCGCCTGCACAGAGTTCTTTGAGCTTGTTGCAAAGGCCCCCGCCAAACCGAGTGGCAGCACGAATGCCAAGCCAGCGCCCTCAAAGAAAGCTTCGCCGGCTCCCGCCAAGAAGTTGGCACCGGTCGCAAACAAGTCGTTGACTCATGAGGACTGCGAAGCAATTCGTACTATCCTTGCAGATGTTGCCACTGAGGAGACCCCGTGGATCGGCTTGTCACAGCTTGGCCTTATCATTCGACGGCAATCCGCGGAACTTGGAACGCGCTTCTGTGGCAAGAACAAGCTGCTGAAAAACCTCCGCGCAGCTGAACTTATCGATGAAGATGGTCATGGCTCCGGCATCAAAGTAAGGCTCAGAGGGTTGAACGGGCCAAAACCGACACCATCGCCCCCTACAGCGCCTCGGCCATCACCATCAGAAGCCCGCCCGCCAGCGTGATGTTGACCAGCGTCAGGTAGAGGTGCGGGTCGCGCTCCTTTCCCTTGAACAGGAAGAGATTGTGATAGAGCGCGGTCGCCGGCACCAGAAAGGCGATCAGCGCCAGCGCCGCCAGAGCCGTCCAGATGTTCAGGATCAGCGCCAGCCCGCCAAGCAGTTGCACCGCGAAGCCTGCCGCGAGCAACGGCGCAGGTAGCGGCCAGCCATAATTGGTTTTGCCTGCCCGGCGCTCGACGAAGTGCAGGAAATTTCTCAATCCGGCAATGACGAAAAATCCGCCGAAGATCATCCGTCCGACGATCGCCAGAATTGCTGCTGTAGTCATAAATCCGCCCTCGGCTTTCCTGCCGCTCGCTGATAGCGGATCGGCAGCACGCCCGGAAGTCCAGAAATTGGCATGGGCGCGACGCAGCCACCCGGTGAGGCAGACCTAAGGAAGTGGAGCGGGTGAGCGAACCGCAGGTGACAGTAGCGGGGCAACTTTTTCATCTGTCATCGTTGGCCGGACCGGTACCGCCAGTCTTTTGCGAATCCGATCAATTGGATTTACGATGATCAACTGCAGCACGACCGAAGCTGCCAAGGATGCCAGGGCAATATAGCCGGTCCACAGCCATTGGCCGGAATGGCCATTCAGCAGGAAATGCAGGATCGGCCAGTGAACGAGGTAGATCCCATAGCTCAGTTCACCGACCGACCGATCCCATCTCATGTCTCTGGAATAGTGAAATACAGGCACGAGCGACACAGCGAAACAAAGGAGAACAAGATCCGGCGCTAGCGGGTGAATGCGAGCCAAGGGCTGGCCAGCCCAGAGAACCATGAACCCGGCACATGCCGCAAGCGGGATGGCGGGTACGGAGAAGCGGTCAAGCAGCCAACGCTTGTGCACCCAGAACCAGTAGGACAGCATCCCGGCTGCGAACAGGTAGAAGGAATTGATTGCACTCTTGGCGCGCAAGGGGTGATGCTGAGGAAGCTCCAGCACAATGAGAATATGAACCACCAGTGCGACCAGGAATGCCGCCAGCACGTATTTCCAGCGCCGGGCGAGCAGGGGTGCCACGAGATAGAAGGTCAGTTCCACACCCACCGACCACATATGCGCCATGGGCGTGCGCCAGACGATTGACTTGCCTGCCCCCCTTGCAGCCGACCCGTCCAGCATCATGATGGCACCGCTATTGGCGTCGTATGTGAACCATCCAAGCGTATCGTAGAACCACAAGCCGATACTGACGCAATAGAGATAGATATTGGCGACTGGAGAATCCGGGATCGGCTTGACGGCCGAAAAGAAGGCAAAAACGATTGCTATGACGACGGCGTAGCTCGGCCACAGCCTGAGATGCCTGGCGAGCAGGAATCCTGGCGTATTGCCCACATATTTTTCATTCAGCACGAGAGCGATGACGAAGCCGGAGATCACAAAAAATGCAGGCACCGCCAGAATCGGATCTGACCCGAAAAACGAATTTCCATTGTGAGTAATGATCACAGACAGGGCTAAGTAAACACGCAGCAATCCCATCTGTTGCCTTCGCGGTTCAAGCGCCACTTATAGCGATGTTTGCCCTTGCAATTTGCTTATAAGGTAAAGGTCGCACACGAAACGCTGCCTAGACAAGAGATCATCGATCCGGGGAGGTCTTCTCCCACGGGCAAGGGCGTTCAAAACGCTACGCGAACGCCCTGCCCGCTTCGGGAGGAAACTACTCAGCCGCGACCTTCGCCGCCGGATTGTTCGGATGCTCGGTCCAGTTTGCATAGACCGGTGACACAGGCTTGCCGGTCCGCTCGTCCATCACGCCGGCCGCAAGCGGCTCCATGGTGATGCAGTTCTCCACCGGGCAGACATTGACGCAGAGATTGCAGCCGACGCATTCGGCCTCGATCACCTCGAAATGCCGCTTGCCGTCGACCATGCTGGTGATCGCCGGGTGCGAAGTATCCTCGCAGGCGCGGTGGCCGCGGCCGCAGTTGATGCAGGCATCCTGGTCTATACGCGCCTTGGCAACGTAGTTGAGGTTGAGGTAGCGCCATTCCGTGACATTGGGCGTTGCCCGCCCGATTACGTCGTCGAGCGTTGCATGACCCTGGGCGTCCATCCAGTCCTTCAACCCCTCGATCATTTCCTGGACAACCTTGAAACCGTAGGTCATGGCTGCCGTACAGACTTGCAGATTGCTGGCTCCCAGCGACAGGAACTCGGCCGCATCGCGCCATGTCGTGATGCCGCCGATGCCCGAGATGGGCAGTCCGGCGGTTTCCGGGTCGCGCGCAATCTCGGCCACCATATGAAGCGCGATCGGCTTGACAGCCGGACCGCAAAAGCCGCCATGCGAGCCCTTGCCGTCAATGGTCGGCTCAGGCGCGAACGTGTCGAGATTGACAGCGGTGATCGAGTTGATCGTGTTGATCAGCGAAACTGCATCGCTGCCGCCCTTGTGCGCGGCACGCGCCGGCTGACGCACATCCGTGATATTGGGCGTCAGCTTGGTAATCACCGGCATGCGGGTGGTCTGCTTGCACCAGCGCACCACCATCTCGACATATTCGGGCACCTGGCCGACCGCCGACCCCATGCCGCGCTCGCTCATACCGTGCGGGCAACCGAAATTCAGTTCGATGCCATCGGCGCCCGTTTCCTCGACCAACGGCAGTATCGTCTTCCAGGCCAATTCCTCGCAGGGCACCATGAGCGATACCACCAGCGCCCTGTCCGGCCAGTTCTTCTTCACTTCCTTGATCTCCTGCAGATTGATCTGCAGGGATCGGTCAGTGATCAACTCGATATTGTTGAGGCCGAGCAGGCGCCGGTCGGCGCCCCAGATCGCGCCATAGCGTGGGCCGTTGACGTTGACGACAGGCGGGCCGTCCTCACCAAGCGTCTTCCAAACGACCCCTCCCCAGCCCGCCTCGTAGGCGCGCACGACATTGTAGGCCTTGTCAGTCGGCGGTGCCGAGGCCAGCCAGAACGGGTTTGGGCTCTTGATGCCGACGAAATTGTTGCGGATGTCAGCCATGGTCATGCCCTCCCGTTTGAGGTGAGTGCCCGGTGGATGCTCTCTGCAGCATCCCTGCCCTGCGCCACCGCTGACACCGTCAGGTCGTCGCCGCCGAAAATGCAGTCACCGCCGGCCCACACCTTGGCGAGCGACGTGCGGCCTTCGTCATCCACCTTGATCCGGCCAGCCTCCAGTTCAATGGCCGGTCCGCTGCCGTTCAGCGCGCCGGCGACGAAGGTCTGGCCGATCGCCTTGAAAAGCTGGTCCGCGGGGAAGGTCGCCGTCTGGCCGAGCCCGACCAGCCTGCCGTCCTGCATCGCCGTGTACTGCATCTCGATCCCCGCAACCTTGCCGCCAGCCTCGACGATCACGCGTTTCGGTTGCATCCAGTGACGGATGGTCACGCCCTTCGACGCAGCCAGGTCCTGCTCGAACTCGGACGCGTTCATGTGCTCCTTGCCGCGCCGGTAGCAGATCGTCACCTCGTCGGCGCCGAGCAGCTTCGACTGCACGGCGGCATCGATCGCCGTCATGCCGCCACCGATCACCACCACGCGGCGCCCGACCGGCAGAGCCGCGAGATCGTCTGCCTGGCGAAGCACCGAGATGAAATCGACCGCCGCCTCGACACCGATCGCATCCTCGCCTTCGGCCCGCAGCGCATTGACGCCGCCAAGCCCCATGCCGAGAAACACCGCGTCATAGGCGGCGGTCAGGTCAGCCAGATGGACATTGTCGCCGAGCACCCGGCCGTAATCGATGTCGATACCGCCGATTGCCGTCACATAGTCGACCTCGGCCTGCGCGAAATCTTCAGTGCTCTTGTAGGCAGCGATCCCGTATTCGTTCAGTCCGCCGGCCTTTGGCCTGGCTTCGAGGATCGTCACCGCGTGGCCATGGCGAGCCAGCCGGTGCGCCGC
>JBBSOT010000092.1:0-14455 GCA_038259455.1 Hyphomicrobiales bacterium
ATACTGAACGCTGAGCGGATGACGTTGACGCCGATTGATGCCATGATAAGTGTCCAACCGTGAGTTCGTTCAAACATGAACATAATAGTTCAATCGTGAACAATCAGCAAGACCTTCCTTGGGACAATCCCCGATTCCGCAACTGGGTGGCGGTCGCGCGGGCCTGTCATGCTGTTGAGCGCGCGGTTGCCGTGGCGCTGGCACCGTTCGACCTGAAGCCAGCGCAACTCGATGTGCTGATGAACCTCTATCGCCATCCCGGCATGTCGCAGCATGAACTGGCGCGCAAACTGCTGGTGGGTCGCTCCAACATCACCATGCTTCTGCCGCAGATGGAAAAGCGCAATCTGCTTCGCCGGGAAGGCGACGAGAAGGACAAGCGCGTGCTTCGGCTGACGTTGACGGAAGACGGCGTCGCACTGCTCATGAAAGCACTCAAGGTCCACACGGCGTTGATCGAGAAGGCGATGAGCCAATCGACGCCAGCCGAATGCGACGCGCTCGGCGACCAGATGCGCAGGGTTGCCGAAGTGCTGAAGTGCGATTAGCGAAAGCGCTCAGGCGGCTGTAGCAGCCCGGCGACTTCGTGGCCGCGCGTCCTCCTTGCCGAAATAGGGCCTGAGCAGGGCCACGGCTGCCAGGGCCAGTCCGACCGCAAACACCCACCAGGCCGGCCTGATCGAAAACGAGAACTGCAAATTGGCGGCGAGCACCCGTTCCGGCGGAATCCCAGTGGCGATTCCGTACCAGGCATATTCGGTGCCCGCGGTGGCGAGGCCCGCAATGCATGCCGCGCAGACGATAACCAGGGGCGACTTCACGTCAATCCCGCGCCAGTGGGCCAGACGATAGAGCATCAGCAGTATGAACAGACCGCCCATCAGCGTCGGTTCGTAAACATTGATCTTCGACTGCATGAAAAAGTGCAGTGCCGCCAGCACACCGATCACATAGACGATCTTGTGCAGTCGCGCCCAGTTCTTTCCAAGTCGCCTGATCGCCGCATCAGTCGAGGTGGCCCCCATCATGCCGAGACCGACCAGCGCAACAAAACCGATGGTCAGATAGAAGCGCTGCACGATCTCCCATATGATTTTGACGAGATCGAATTTCAGATCCCATGAATACAGCACCAAATGAGAAAGCGCGTAGAAAAGGGTAGCCAGGCCGATCATCCTGCGCACCATGATCAGTTTCGGCCAGTTTGCGATGCGTCGCAATGGCGTCACTGCCAGTGACAGCAGCAGGAACCGGATCGCCCAGTCGCCGGTCTCGTGGATGGCTTCGGTGATAGGCCTTGCCCCAAGCGGCCCGAGCGACGTCGACGGCGCCAGCGTGCCCCTCGCGGCCGAGAGCGCGAGCAACAGCGCCGGCAAGCACAACATCGCCAACGTGAAGGCCTTCAGAGGGGAGAATTTCCCCGATCGATCGGTCCAGGGGGTCATGTCACGGCAGTCTCGATGTTCATGCACGCTATACGCTGATCGCCGCCGATTTGTTACCGATCAGCCTTTCACATCGAGTTGAACCGCTCCGGCGACTACCACATCGAGTTCTTCGCCCGAGCGGGCCATTCCCTGTCATAGGACGTCCCGTCGATGGATTTCTTGCTGGTGATCTCCAGTATCTGCCCCGGGCTGGGGAGCGCGGCTGCATCGACATGCCTTTCACCATCCCAAAGCCGCGACCGATGGATTGCGCGGGCGCACTGGAAGTAGACGTCTTCGACGGCGATCACGAGAACGGAACGCGCAGGCCTCCCTTCGACAGCAAACGACGCACACAGATCCTCGTCGACACTGATAACGGCGCGGCCGTTGACCCTCAACGTGGTGCCGGAACCAGGCACCAGAAACAGCAGCGCGACGCGGGCGTCGCGGATGATGTTTTTCAAAGAATCGGCCCGGTTGTTGCCGCGCCGATCCGGCATCATCAGCGTCCTTGGATTGTGCACGCGAACGAATCCCGGCAAGTCGCCGCGCGGCGAGCAGTCGAGACCTTCCGGCCCGCTTGTCGCCAAGGAGATGAAGGGTGAAACCTCGATGAAGGCGGCGTATTCGGGGATTATGTGGTTGAGTTGCTTGACCAGCGAACTCTCACCGGGGAGCCCGTAGAGCGCCTCAAGCTGCTCGATTGTCGAAATCACTGCCATCACCGTTCTCCCAATGACGGGCCTTTCACTGCCCTGCCCTCATTGCAGACTTGTGACACTCTTGCGGACGCCAGGCCGCTATTGGTCTCGTGACAGGCCCTTTGATGCAAGCGAAGCGAGATACCCGTCCCAAACAACCTCTTTGTCGTGGCCGAGCTGATGCAGATAGTTCCATGTGAAGATGCCGGTATCGTGCAGATCATCGAAAACGATGCGTACCGCGTAATTTCCGACCGGCTCGATCTTGAAGATCGCAACATTACGTTTTCCAGGTACCGTGACGCGCTGCTCCGGCGAATGGCCCTGAACTTCGGCCGATGGCGAGGCAACACGCAGCAACTCGGCAGGCAGATCGAAAGGAGAATGGTCGCGATATGTCACCGTCAGTGTCCTGCGGTCCTTCGATACTCTCAGTTCCGTCGGCGCATTCATCTGCTTCTCCAAAAAAAAATGGCGTTTGCCGCTTACCGGAGACGCTGAACTCCCGGGTTGGCCAGCCAGCAAGTCCCATGCGCGACGCCAAAAGCCGCTGCTATACCTTGAACCGATAGCCATGAACCATCAGATGTCTATATATGGTCACTTGAGCACATTTGCTGCCTGAATCATCGGAACCGCTCTTATGGAAATGATCGACCCTTTCGGTCGCACTGTCAGCTACCTTCGCGTATCGGTCACTGATCGATGCGATTTCCGCTGCACCTATTGCATGGCGGAAAACATGGCGTTTCTTCCAAAGAAGGATTTGCTGTCGCTCGAGGAACTCGACCGGTTATGCACCGTGTTCATCGAAAAAGGCGTCCGCAAGCTCAGGCTCACTGGCGGTGAGCCGCTGGTCCGCAAGAACATCATGCACCTTGTTCACCAGCTGTCGCGGCATCTGAAGAGCGGTGCGCTTGAAGAGTTGACGCTGACGACAAATGGATCGCAGCTGACGCGCTTCGCCTCGGAACTCGCAGATTGCGGCGTCAAGCGGATCAACATCTCCATCGACACGCTGGACGCTGACAAGTTTCATGCGATCACACGGTGGGGCAGCCTCGACAAGGTGCTGGAGGGTATCGATGCCGCTCAGGCGGCTGGTTTGCATGTCAAGCTGAACACCGTTGCCCTCAAGGGCTTCAACGACGCTGAAATGCCTGACTTGATGCGCTGGGCGCATGGCCGAGGTGCCGACCTTACCGTCATTGAAACAATGCCGCTCGGCGAGATCGACGAAGATCGCACCGACCAATACATGCCGCTTTCGCTGCTGCGCGCTCAACTGGAGCAGCAATTCACGCTCGTCGACATACCTTACAAGACCGGCGGTCCGGCCCGCTATGTGGACGTCAAGGAGACCGGCGGCCGGCTCGGCTTCATCACGCCGATGACGCACAATTTCTGCGAGAGCTGCAACCGGGTGCGACTGACCTGCACCGGGACACTCTACATGTGCCTTGGCCAGGAGGACGCTGCCGATCTGCGCGCTCCCTTGCGCGCCTCCGAAGGCAATGAACTGCTCGCTCAGGCGATTGATGAAGCCATCGGGCGCAAGCCGAAGGGCCACGACTTCATCATCGACAGGCGCAGCAAGCGTCCGGCCGTATCGCGTCACATGAGCGTTACCGGCGGTTGACGTCGACCGGAAGTCGCTGTTGGTCCATCGGTTCTCCAGCCCTTTGCATTGCGATTTCACCGTTGGCTGATAGAGCAGCAGGAAATCAATGCGGAATCCTCTGTGCCCCTTTCACCTAATCTGCGCGCCGCCCTGTTCATGTGCTTGTCGATGGCTGGCTTCACGACAAATGACGTGATCGCCAAGAACCTGTCCGAATCGATGAACATGGGCCAGGTGATGTTGCTGCGCGGTCTTTTCGCCACCATATTCGTGGCTCTTCTGGCGTGGCAGCAAGGCGCCCTGCGCTCGCCGGGCCTCGTCTTGCAGCCACTCGTTCTGCTGCGGGTCGCCGGGGAGACATGCGCCACCATAGCGTTCCTGCTCGCGCTGGCTCATCTTCCGATCGCCAACGTCACATCGGTCCTCCAGGCCTTGCCGCTCGTTGTCACGATGGGAGCGGCTTTGCTCTACGGAGAAGGTGTCGGCTGGCGACGGTGGATGGCCATCGGGGCCGGTTTTATAGGCGTGGCAATCATCGTGCGCCCCGGATTCGAGGGGTTCAGCGCCTATGCGCTTCTCGCCTTTCTCGCAGTCGGTTTCGCGGCCATGCGCGATCTCGCCACCAAGCGTATCCCGCATTCGGTTCCGACGCTCCTCATCTCAACGGTGACCGCTGCAACCGTAACCGTGTGTGGACTGTTTCTGGTAGGACCGATGGGCGGTTGGAGCGAGCCGACAGCCCCTGAAATCATCGAGTTGGCGTTCGGCGCGGCGATGCTCCTCATAGGATATCAGTTCATCATTCTGGCCATGCGTCTCGGCGATATCTCCTTCGTCGCCCCATTCCGGTATACGGGACTTTTGTGGGCAATCCTGCTCGGCTTTCTGGTCTTTGGCGACCTGCCGGATGTGCCGATGATCGTCGGCGCTGCCATTATCGTTGGCTCGGGTCTATTCACATTGTATCGCGAGAAGGTGGCGGGAAAATCGCGCGCCTCGACCGAGAGTGTAGGGCCGACAATGGCGCCCGACGGACTTTGATGAATGGCACGATCGGCGGTGACGGCAGGGATTGTTCTGGCTGGTGGCAGCGCGACCAGAATGGGCGGCGGCGACAAGACGCTGCTTTCCATTGGCGGAAAAACCATGCTCTCCCAGATTCTTGGTCGCCTGGAACCCCAGATCGCGAAGATCGCCATCAGCGCCAATGGCGACCTGCAAAGATTTGCGACATATGGCAGGCCGGTGCTGAGCGACGATGAAGTGTCAACCCTTGCCGGTCCGCTCGCAGGAATCCTGTCGGGAATGCGATGGGCGACCGGCCTTGCCGGGTGTGACAAGCTTTTGACAGTAGCAGGCGACACACCATTCCTGCCCGACGATCTCGCTTTCAGATTGGCTTCAGCCGCATCAGGGCATCCGCACCGTATCGCGGTCGCAGCCTCTGCCGGTCGCCGCCATCCTGTCGTTGCGTTGTGGCCCGTCGCGCTCGCTTCCCACCTCGACCGCTTCCTGACAGGCAGATCCAATTTGAGCGTCGCCGGCTTTCTGGACGGCTACGACACGGTGACAGTGGATTTCCCTCTTCTGACAACGGGCAAGGGCGACATAGACCCCTTCTTCAACATCAACTCACCCGACGATCTTTCCCGTGCCGAGGCCCTCATCCGGATGATTGACTGATGCAACACGTGTTCGGCATCACTGGCTGGAAGAACTCGGGCAAGACGACGCTTACCGAGCGGCTTGTCGCAGAACTGACCTGGCGCGGCTGGATCGTCTCGACGGTCAAGCATGCGCACCATGATTTCGACATCGACCGGCCGGGCGCCGACAGCCACCGCCACCGGGAGGCCGGCGCGCGCGAAGTTGCCGTTGTCTCTGGCCGACGCTGGGCTTTGATGCATGAACTGCGCCACGAGAACGAACCGTCGCTCGACGATATACTGGGCCGGCTGGCGCCCTGCGACATTGTCCTTGTCGAGGGCTACAAGCGCGAGAGCCACAAGAAGATCGAGACAAGGCGTCTGACGGCCAAGGACACAGCACCCCTCAGCGTGTCGGATCCGAACATCGTGGCCATCGCTTCTGATCACAGCCTGTCCGATGAAGCGCTGCCGACTTTCGACCTCAACGACATTCCGGCCATTGCCGACTTTATTGAAACAATGACGGCGCTTTCCAAATAATACCGGGCGCGCAGCTTGGCTTGACCGCCTTTTCCCAACAACCATCGAAACGTGCCGCCATCCAATGCCAACTTTCTTCGAAAGTGTCGTTTGGGATTGCTTTTTCTCAAGAAACAGGCGGATTATCCGGCACAGGCGCGGCAGGGGCCGCGCCACTCGTTTCCCGGTCAAGACCGGGCACTAGAATGTGAGGGGTTAAATGCTTACCACCAAACGCTTTACGCTCGCCGCGTCTGCGGCAGCTCTGGTTTTCATGCTTGCCGCGTGCTCGCAGGAAGAATCCAAGCCCGCCGAATCCACGCCAGCGCCAGCAGCTGAGCCTGCACCTGCTCCCGAGCCTGCCGCAGCTCCCGAGCCCGCAGCCGAACCAGCGCCTGCACCCGCTGAAGCGGCCGCTCCGGCGCCTGCCGAACCGGAGCCAGCACCTGCCGAAGCCGCCGCACCCGCTTCGGGCACCTTGAAGATCGGCACCGAGGGCGCCTACCCGCCATTCAACAACCTGACCGCGGACGGCCAGCTCGTCGGTTTCGACATCGACATCGCCAATGCGCTTTGCGCCGAAATGAAGGTGACCTGCGAATTCGTCACCCAGGACTGGGATGGCATCATTCCTGCCCTGCAGGCCGGCAAGTTCGACGCCATCATCGCCTCCATGTCGATCACCCCGGAGCGCGCCGAGAAGGTTGACTTCACCGGCAAGTACTACAACACGCCACCGGCGATCGCAGCTCCGAAAGACACCACCATCGCCGGCGTCACGAAGGAAGACCTGGCCGGCAAAACGGTCGGCGTCCAGGGTTCGACGACGCATTTCAACTATTCCACTGGCGCCTACACCGACAGCACCATCAAGGCCTATCCAACCGCACAGGAATACCAGCTTGATCTTGCCAATGGCCGCCTCGATGCCGTCAACGACGACATCTCGGTGCTTGAGGCATGGCTGTCGTCGCCCGAAGGCGAATGCTGCAAGCTGGTCGGTGCTGTCACTCCGGTCGAGGAGATCCACGGCCCCGGCGCCGGCATTGCCGTGCGCAAGGGGGAAACGGAACTGCGTGACAAGTTCAACGCCGCGATCCAGGCCATTCGCGCCAACGGAAAATACAAGGAAATCAACGACAAATACTTCACGTTCGACGTCTATGGCGGTTGAACGGGTAGCCACGATCGACTGAGAGTAGCTGCGGCGGGAGACATGTCTCCCGCCGTTTTCTTGACTGAACCCTGATCGGACGAGGAATACCGATGGAGTCTGCCTGGACGCTGCTCAGTTTCGGCCCCAAGGGCTGGAGCGATGACATCGCCTACGGTGTTTTCATCACGATTTCGCTGGCGCTGGCCACCCTCCCGGTCGGCCTTGTCATCGGCTTCTTCGTTGCACTCGCCAAGCGGTCGGACGAACCGTCTTTGCGGCTGGCCGGCAATGTCTATACGACCATCTTTCGCGGCCTGCCCGAACTCCTGACGCTCTTCGTCGTGTTTTATGGCGGCCAGATCGCCGTCGGCCAGATCATCCGCTTCTTCAGCCCCGGCGCTGTCGTCGAAATCAACAGCTTCGTTGCCGGAATGGTCGCACTTGGCGTCGTCTTTTCGTCCTATTGCAGCGAAGTGTTCCTGTCGGCATTTCGAGCGATACCGGCGGGTCAGTACGAGGGTGGCTACGCCATCGGCCTGTCGAAAGGCCAGACCATGCGGCTGATCATCCTGCCGCAGCTCATTCGGGTTGCCCTGCCCGGCCTGGCCAATCTGTGGCTGAACCTTCTGAAGGACACCGCCCTCGTGTCAGCCATCGGCTTGCCCGACACATTGCGGCAGGCGGGAATCGCGGCACGTGTGACCAAGGAGGCGTTCCTGTTCTTCGGCGTTGCGTGCCTGGTCTTTCTGGTGCTTGCGATGATTTCTTCGATCGGCATCCATGCCATCGAGCGAAAGGTCGGCAGCGGCGGAGTTTCCCGATGAGTGCCGCCGACGACATTGCCGTCAAGGTCGAGCGCCCGCCGGCGCTGCGCCGCCGATGGACCCGTGAACGCATCATTGGATACGCCCTGGTGGGGCTATGGATACTCGTCGGGATAGGCCTTGTAACCTACCTGTTGGGCGCCTGGAATCGCGCGCTCTTCGAACGCTATCTGCCGCTATACGTGTCGGGGCTGGGCGTCACGCTGGCACTTGTTGTCTTGTCCATGATCATCGGCTCGATCCTTTCGCTGCCGATCGCCTATGCGCGCATGTCGCGCAACCGCGTCCTCAATGCGTTCGCCTATGGCTATGTCTATTTCTTTCGCGGCACACCGCTGCTTGCCCAGACGTTCCTCGTCTATTACGGCCTCGGCTCGTTCAGGAACGAGCTCGAGGCGGTCGGGCTTTGGACGTTCTTCCGCGACGCCTGGTACTGCGGCGTCTTTGCCTTTTCGCTCAACACGTCCGCCTACCAGGCCGAGATACTGCGTGGCGCCATCCAGAGTGTGCCGCGCGGCCAATGGGAGGGCGCGGAGTCGCTCGGCCTGCACAAGCTGCAGATCCTCTGGAAAGTGGTCCTGCCGCAGGCAATGATCGTCGGCCTGCGCCCCTACGGCAACGAGTTCATCCTGATGATAAAGGCCTCGGCAATCGTCGCCATCATCACCGTCTACGACCTGATGGGGGAAACGCGGCGCGCCTATGCCCAGACTTTCGACTTCCAGACCTACATCTGGGCGGGCCTGATCTATCTTTCCATCGTCGAAACGCTGCGCCATTTCGTCGACTGGGTGGAGCGCCGCATCACCGTTCATCTCAAACGCTGACTCCAAACAAATTGATTCTTGCGTTAAGGAGACCGGAACACCGTACTGAAAGGATTCGAGAAAATGGCATCGGTTGCATTCCTTGGACTTGGCGTGATGGGTTACCCGATGGCGGGCCACCTGAAGAACAAGGGCGGACACGACGTCACCGTCTATAACCGCACGACCGAAAAGGCCGAGAAATGGGTCGCCGAGCATGGCGGCGCCTTCGCCAGGACGCCGGCGGAGGCCGCAAGAGGCAAGGACTTCGTGTTTTCCTGCGTCGGAAATGATGACGATCTGCGCTCGGTCACTGTCGGGTCGGATGGCTGCTTCCAGGCAATGGCCAAGGGCGCGATCTACATCGACAACACCACGGCCTCGGCCGAAGTCGCACGCGAACTGGCCGAGAAAGCAGCGGCGGCCGGCTTCACCGCCCTGGACGCACCCGTGTCCGGCGGCCAGGCAGGTGCTGAAAACGGCGTGCTGACGGTCATGGTCGGCGGCGATCAGGCGGCGTTCGACAAGGCTCGCCCGGTGATCGACAGTTTTGCACGCATGGTTGGCCTCATGGGCCCGGCTGGGGCCGGGCAGCTTACCAAGATGATCAATCAGATCTGCATCGCAGGCCTTGTCCAGGGCCTTGCCGAGGGCATGCATTTCGGCGCCAAGGCGGGCCTCGATCTGGAGAAGGTCGTCGACGTCATTTCGAAGGGTGCCGCCGGCTCGTGGCAGATGGAAAACCGCCACAAGACAATGATTGCCGGCAAGTACGATTTCGGCTTTGCGGTCGACTGGATGCGCAAGGATCTCGGCATCTGCCTCGACGAAGCCGACCGCAATGGCGCCAGATTGCCGGTCACCGCACTTGTCGACCAGTTCTACAAGGACGTTCAGGCCATGGGCGGCAAGCGCTGGGATACCTCCTCGTTGCTCGCGCGCCTCGAACGCTGAGCAAAGCCGGCGATCAAGCGGGCTTCGAAGCGGCTTCCTTGTCGAGCACCATGTAGTCGAGCGGCATTTCGGTCGTGTACTTGATCTGCTCCATTGCAAAGGACGAGGAGACGTCACGGATTTCGATCTTGGCGATCAGTCGCTTGTAGAACGCGTCATAGGCGGCAATGTCGGGCACCACCACGCGAATCAGATAGTCAACATCGCCGCTCATCCGGTAGAACTCCACGACCTCGGGAAAATCCTGGATCACTTCGGAAAATCGCTTCAGCCATTCATGGCTGTGCGAGTTCGTTCTGATCGACACAAAAACCGTGACACGCGCATTGATCTTGACCGGGTCGAGAATGGCGACACGTCGCTTGATGACGCCCTCCTCCTCCAGCTTCTGGATGCGGCGCCAGCACGGAGTCGTCGACAGCCCGACCTTCTTGGCGACATCGGCCACGGCGAGCGTGGAATCTTCCTGCAGCAGACGCAGTATCTTGCGGTCTAGGCGGTCCATCAATTTTCTCCGGAATCGGATTAATTGTCTATTTTCCCAGTACCGGCGTCTCGCGGCAAGAAATAAATTCCCCGCTGTAGCACTCCGATAGGACCAGTTTGCCGCGTAACCGTCAAATGCGATGGGCAATTTCCGCCCTCAGGAAAGGTAGCAATTCCGCCTCGAACCATGGGTTGCGCTTCAGCCATCCCGAATTGCGCCACGATGGATGCGGCAGGGGCAACACATGCGGACGCATATTGGCGTTCCAAAGATCACGCCAATTCTGCACGGTGTCCGTGAGTGACCCCCCTCGCTTGCCGCCAAGATGCCAGCTCTGCGCGTAGATGCCGATGGCAAGGACCAGATCCACCTGCGGCATCAGCGCCAACAGTGGCGCGCGCCAGGTCGGCGCACACTCGCGGCGTGGCGGCAGGTCACCTCCCTTTGCATCGAGACCCGGAAAGCAGAACCCCATCGGCAGGATGGCAAAACGGTCGGGATCGTAGAATTTATCGCTGTCGACACCGAGCCATGTGCGCAGGCGATCGCCCGACGGGTCCGTGAAGGGTTTGCCCGATGCGTGGACGCGGGTCCCCGGCGCCTGTCCGGCGATCAGGATTTTCGCTGTCGAAGAGGGCACCAGCACCGGGCGTGGCTCGTGACGAAGCGGCCTGCCTTGCGGTGTCTCGACACAAATCCGGCAGCCGCGAGCCCTCGCCGACAATGTGTCGAGCTCAGCGCTCATATCATGCTGCGGCACTTGGACGTTGCGACAGCGCATGATGCCAGCGTTTGACATTGGCCAGTTCGTCCGGAACCGCAATGCGTGCAGGCTTCATGAAATCAATCGCCACCAGACCGGTGATATCGGCAATTGAAAAGTCTCCGGCGATGAACGCGCGCTTTTCGAGTTCCGCATCGAGAAGTCTCAGAAACTCGATTGCCTTGGGCTTGTTCGCCTCACCCCATTCGGCAATCTGCGGCACCTCCCAGTCCTTCATCGCGGGATGGATGTGCCGGAACGCCTGGGCGACCGGAAACAAAAGGTTGAGTTCCATGCGCCGCTGCCACATTTCCACCGTCGCCTTGCCGACCGCCCCGCGCCCAAGCAGCGGCGGCTCCGGCTGGATTTCCTCGAAATAGCGGCAGATCGCAACCGATTCAGAAAGGATGGTGCCGTCGTCGAGTTCAAGCACGGGTAGCCGCCGCAACGGATTGCGCATGGCAATGTCGTCGCTCTTGTGCCCCATGGCGCCCATGTCGACTGGCACGACCGGCACGGTTATGCCCTTCTCGGCGAGAAATATGCGCACACGGCGCGGATTGGGCGCCCTGCCCCCGTCAAAAAGCTTCATGAAGTCCTCCACCTTTCGTCTCTGTCACAGTGCCTGCCTCACCCAAAACGAAGCAGATGCCGTAGCCAATTGACAATCCCGCGCAACGTCGCGTGTTCGCTTTCGACCATTCCGCCATGCTGCGCACGCCAATCCTGCGGCCGGTCGAACGTTCCCGCCCACAAGCCGGCACCGGCTCTGCGCGCCGCCTTTTCCTCGGCATCGAAGTCGCCATAGGCGACGGCCCAGCCTGAAACGACCAACTGGCGGTTGATCTCGTCGCCACCTGCCGAACAGATCGCGAGCACTCTGCCATAGCGGTCACGCTCGCGGCTTTCACACTTCAAGCGTCGACCAGCGATCAGGCCAACAAGCGCATCACGCGCCATGCGACCGCAAGGATAATCCGTGCCCCGCCTCGTGCAGATCTGGCCAAGCTCGGGCGCATCGATGCCGCGCAGCCGAATTCGTTGGTTGTCCAGCGTGATCGAGTCGCCGTCGGCCACACGGGCAACGCCCTCAAGAGTTTGCTGATCGACACCTCCGAGGCGAGCGGCGACCACGATCAGCATGCCGAGGATCGCGACGGTCAGGACAATGTCCGTAAATCGCCGCAACGGTCCGCGCGACCGCGTCGATCTCCTCACAATCCGTCGCAACGAACCCGCTTTGCAATCATATGGCAAACAATCTCTTAATCATTGCGCCTTAGCCTGCGGGCTTGGATCGGACAATTCGTGTCAGCTGAAGTCTCATGCCGTTGCTAAGCTCAGATACGGCGGACAAAATCATTGTGGACCGCAGGAAACCGCATCGCAACAGCGATGTGGCGCGTGCCGTGCGCAAGACGCGCGATCGTCTGAACCAACAGCCTGGAAGCGTGAATTTCGACCGTGAACTGCTGAAGCTGCACGCGCGTGCCGTCACCGGCAGCATCGTTGCCGTCGCGCTGATCGTACTTGCAGTTGCTGCCGCAGGCCTGATGTTCGGCATGGGCCGCAGCATATCGGTATGGGCGCTGATAGCGATCTCATGCTATGTGGGCCTGGCTGTCGTAGCGCGCATCGCTGTGCGAACCGCACCATCCGAAATTGACGTCAGGAAGACGACGCGAGCCTTTCTCGGCGCGCATGTCGTCAGCGGCCTCGGCTGGGCATATCTTGCAATGCTCGACTGTGGAGCTTGTCAGCTCGACCAGTTTTCAGTGATCAAGGCGACCATCCTGTTGGTCGCAATTGCAGCGACGGCGCTGGTGGCATCTTCCCTGCGCGGCGCACTGGCCGCCACCTTCGTCGTGCCGGTCGCAACCTATGCATTTTTCGGTGTCGGCTCCTGGACACCGGTCAACGGACTGATGGTCGGCCTCCTGGTTGCCGCTGTTCCCTTCTTCACCTATGTCGCCGGCCTCATGAACCGGTCCGCGCTCATAACGCTTGCATTCCGTACGGAAAAGGACGCGCTGATCGCCGAACTGGATACGGCAAAGTCGATGTCGGACGAGGCACGGCGCCGGGCCGAGGAAGCCAACCTCGCGAAATCACGCTTTCTGGCGACCATGAGCCATGAACTGCGCACGCCGCTCAACGCCATTCTCGGCTTTTCCGAGGTCATGGCAAAGGAGGTCCTCGGACCGCTCGAAAACCCGACCTACCGCGACTATGCCGGCGACATCCACTCTTCCGGCCGGCACTTGCTCGATCTCATCAACGAGATTCTCGACCTCTCGCGCATCGAGGCGGGCCGATACCAGCTTAACGAGGAACCCGTCGATCTCGTCAGCGTGGTCGAGGAGTGCTGCCATCTGGTCGAGCTCAAGGCCAGCAACAAGAACATTCGCATCGTTCAGCTTTTCGAGAATGCCTTGCCGCAGCTGTTCGCCGACAAGCGCGCGATCCGGCAGATCGTCCTGAACCTGTTGTCGAATGCCGTAAAATTCACATCGAGCAAGAGCGAAATCGTGGTGCGCGCCGGCTGGACGGCAGGAGGCGGCCAATATGTGTCGGTCAAGGATAACGGTCCGGGCATGGCCGCCGAGGAGATTCCCATCGTACTGGCCGCTTTCGGTCAGGGATCGATCTCCATAAAGAGCGCCGAGCAGGGCACTGGCCTCGGCCTGCCGATCGTCCAGGGCCTGGTTGCGATCCATCAGGGCCAATTCGAACTGCACTCCAAGCTGCGCGAAGGTACGGAGGCAATCGCGATCTTCCCGGCCGCCCGTGTGATGGAGAAATTGCCGGCGTTGCCGACCATGCCAAGCAAGACGGCACAACGCAGCCGTTGAGCTAAGTTGTGACGGCCGCCGCCATGCCGGAGCTTGTGAGCGCCGCCGCCTTGACAATGCCGGCGGCCAGCGCCGAACCGGTTGCCTCGCCATGCGTCATTCCGAGCACGAGCAGTGGATCGAGGCCAATTGTTGCGATCACCCTCGCCTGACCCGGTTCGGCCGAACCCTGTGCCAGAAGGCAGTGATCGATCGAACGCGGATTGCTCGCGTGAAGGACGGCCAAGGCTGCCAGGGCGGCGACCCCGTCGACAATCACGGGAACCTTCTCGGCCCGCGCCGCAATGATCGCCCCGGCACAGGCAGCCAGTTCGCGACCGCCGACGCGACGCAATACCTCAAGCGGGTCTTTCTGCTTGCCGTTGAGGGCGACGGCGGCATCGACGGCCGCTGCCTTGCGCGCCATCATTTCGATGTCGGCGCCGGAGCCCGGTCCCACCCAGTCCGAACCCTTGCCGCCGTAGAGCATGCAGAAAACCGCCGCTGCCACCGTCGAGTTGCCGACGCCCATGTCGCCAAGACACAAGAGATCGGTGCCGCCGGCAACCGCCTCCATGCCGAAAGCCATGGTCGCAGCGCAACCGTGCTCGTCTAGCGCCGCGTCGCGTGTGATGTCCTCGGTCGGCAGATGCAGCGCCAGGTCGAACACCTTCAGGCCGAGATCGTATGCGAGGCACAATTGATTGATCGCCG
>JBBSOT010000093.1:0-14357 GCA_038259455.1 Hyphomicrobiales bacterium
CCGGCCGGGGCCATGGGGTTCCCGGGAGCTATGGACGTCTCGTGCACGTACCGCGTCAAGGCGCCTGGGACACTTGCCATTGAACTCGTGGCGACCGCCGACGCGCCGACGCTGTGCAATTTGGCGCATCATTCCTATTTCAATCTCGATGACGGTGGCAGCGGTGACGTTCTTGATCACCGGATGATGATCGCGGCTGCGGCCTATCTGCCAGTCGATAGTGAGATGATACCGACCGGCTTCGTCGTTCCGGTCGACGGCACAGACTTTGATTTCCGCTTGGCACGTCCGATTCGTCAGGAAACCGTTAGCGGGCAGCTTCCCTACGACCACAATTTCTGTGTGGCGGGCGAGCGCGGCCCACTGCGTCAGGCTGTCTGGGCGCAGGGTGCCAGGTCAGGCGTGGAAATGGAGGTCTGGTCCACCGAACCCGGTTTGCAGTTCTACGCCGGCGAGAACGTCGCGCGGACTGTTCCGGGGCTGGGTCAGCGCAATTACGGCGCCTATGCCGGCTTCTGCCTCGAACCGCAAGTCTGGCCTGACTCGCCGAACCGGCCCTATTTCCCGCAGGCGGTGCTCAGGCCCGGCGAAACCTATCGCCAGGTGACGGAATACCGGTTCTCGCGACCGCAGGTCTAGACGGTTAAGCGCTCTGGTGGCTGAACGCTGCTCTCAGCACATGGTGAGGCGCCAGGGCGCCGCGAACCTGGACCACGGCTGCGGCCACCCGGTGTGCGCTTTGCACGGCTTGGCTCGGCGATTGGCCGGTGAGCCGTGCCGCGAGGTAGCTGCCGTTGAAGGAATCGCCGGCGCCGGTGGTGTCGACCGGCGTTCCAACAGGCTGTGCAGGGATGGATGTTTGCTCAGCGCCGCAGCAAAGAAGTGCTGGGTTCTCGCCGTCCTTGACCACAACTTCGGCCACTCCTGCCACCGCGATCCGCTCGGCCGTTGCCTGTGGGGAGTCATCGCCAAACAGCATCTGCTCGTCGGGAAAGGTCGGCAGGGCAATATCCGTCAGCGCCAGCGCGGCTTCTACAGCGGTACGCGCTTCATCGACGGTTTTCCAGAGCCGGGGACGGTAGTTGGGGTCAAAGGCAACCGTCGCGCCGCTCTTTCTGGCCGCTGAGACCGCTTCGATCAAGGTTTTGCGTGCTGTCGGTTCGAGAATTGCCAAAGTGATTCCGGAAAAATAGACAAGCGTTGGATTTTCAAGGCTCTTTGCCAGAGCGATGGGGTCGGAGGCGAGTTGGCGTGCCGCCGAATCTCCCCGCCAGTAGGTAAAGGAGCGCTCCGCCCCGGCCAGGCTGATGGCGTATATGCCCGGCCTGGCGCCGGCTATCACCGGACTGGCGCCAATGCCAATGCCGTTTTCGTTGAAGAAGGCGATCTGGTCGGCCGAGAACGGATCGTCGCCGAATGCCGAGACATAGGTGGCACTCCGATTTTCTCCTGCGAGTGCCTTCAGAGCCCACAGCGTGTTGAGCGTGTCACCGGCAAATCCCATGCGCCAGTCCGCGCCGCCGCTGCCTGACAGTTCGAGCATGCATTCGCCGATCGCCGCAATTCCCCCTTCAGACATTTCCGCTCTCCGTATTTCCCCGCCGCTATAGCTTCTCGCCGGAGGCGGCGCCATGCTCGCGCTGATTTGGCAACTCGTTTTTCGACGCCGGATGTCGTATTGGGCGACAAAGCCGACGGAGGGAATTTTGAAGTTGAAACTGTTTTACCTGATTGCCATTGCAGCCCTGCTTGCGGTCGGATCCTACTTCCTCGCGGACATGGGCTCCAAGCCGCAAGCCGAACTTGACGTTTCACGCATGCGAACCACTGCGAACGATACTTTTGTGGTTTCAGTCGAGCCGGAAAACCGGGAAATCAAGCTGGGCGAACTCCATTCCTGGCTGTTGACGGTCAAGACGCCGGACGGCGCGCCGGTCGAAGACGCCAGTTTCGTCATCGGCGGCGGCATGCCCGACCATAATCATGGGCTGCCGACCAGCCCGCAGGTGACCGACAATCTCGGCGATGGCCGCTACAGAATCGAAGGCGTGAAGTTCAGCATGACGGGCTGGTGGGAACTGAGTGTCGACATCACCTCGGCAAGCGGCAGCGACTCCGTCACGTTCAACATGGTGCTGTAACCGCCATGAGCTGCAATCGCCTGTCATCGATTGCTTGCCTGCTCATGATGCTGGGCGCCTTGACGGGCTGCGGCCAGGAATTCAGCGATGACCAGAAGGCCGTCATTGCTTCACTGTCGCTAGCGGCGTTGCCGGCGCTGCCGCCAGATCCGTCGAACCGCTTTGCCGACGATCCGGCTGCTGCCGCGCTTGGCGCTACGCTTTTTTTCGATCAGCGGATGAGCCGAGACGGCGACGTTTCCTGTGCGACCTGTCATCTCGTCGACCGACAGTTTCAGGATGATCTGCCGCGCGCCAGAGCGGTCGGCGTCAACAACAGGCGCACCATGCCGCTTGCCGGAACCGGCCGGAGCCCCTGGCTTTTCTGGGATGGCCGGCGCGACAGCGTCTGGGCGCAGGCACTCACCCCATTGGAAGACCCTGTCGAACATGCCGGTACGCGGGCTGGCTATGCGCATGCCGTCGCCGAGCATTTCGGCGACCGCTATCAGCGGATTTTCGGCGCGCTGCCTGACCTTTCGGCGGTTCCCGCGCGCGCCGGACCGCGTGGCACGGCTGAGGAAGCCGCGGCATGGCAGGCGATGAACCTCGGCCAGCGGCAGGAGATCGACCGGGTCTTCGCCAATCTCGGCAAGGCGTTGGGCGCCTTCGTGCGCTCCATTGAACCCACCGAGACGAGGTTTGACCGCTTCGCGGCCGTACTAGCTGCCAACGAACGGCCGGAGGGCGATGCGGCGCTGACGCCAGACGAGATCGCCGGGCTGAAACTCTTCATAGGCAAGGCGAACTGCGCGACCTGCCATAACGGCCCGCGTCTGACCGATGATGGCTTCCACAATACCGGCATTCCCGTCGTTCCCGGACTTCCTGACGACCTTGGCAGGCAAACCGGCGTTCAGCAGGCCGCCGCCGACCCGTTCAACTGCCTTGGGGCCTTCAGCGATGCCGATCCGCAAGAGTGTGGCGAGTTGCGTTTCCGGGTCAAGGACGGGCCGCAACTCCTGCGCGCCTACAAGACGCCGTCGCTGCGCGGCGCAGCCACCCGGCCTCCCTACATGCATGCTGGCCAACTGGGCACGCTCGAAGAAGTTGTCGATCACTATGCCCGGGCACCAGCCGCCCCGTCGGGCGAAAGCGAACTGCATCCCTTGACCCTGTCCGAGCGCGAGCGCCAGCAACTGATTGCGTTTCTTCGCACGCTTTGACCCTGGCTATCTGTCCTTCACCGTCTCCATCGCCACGAAGGTCGAGGTTTGCGCCACATGGGGCAGGGCGGAGATGCGCTCGCCAAGCACCCTGCGATAGGCGGCGATGTCGGTTGTGCGCACCTTGAGCAGATAGTCGAAGCTGGATGCGATCATGTGGCACTGCTCGATCTCTGCCACGGCCTGGATAGCGCGGTTGAAGGCGTCGAGAGCCGCCGAGCGAGTGTCAGACAATTTTACCTGAACGAAGGCGACGTGACCTTCGCCCATCTTCTCGCGGTCGACCACGGCCGCGTAGCCGCGAATGAAGCCATCCTTCTCGAGGCGCTTGACGCGCGCCTGCACCGGCGTCTTCGACAGGCCCACTTTTGCGGCGAGTTCGGACATCGACAGGCGTCCGTCACGCGCGAGTGCTGCAATGATGTTTCGGTCGATCCGGTCCAATTGGTCCGTCACCATCGCCAGAACAATCCGTCAGGATGAAATTATGGCCACGATATAGTTTGAACGAACCAGAAAGTCGAATTTTTCGGAACGGGAACCGGCGGCCTCTTGTGGTAGGCTCTCGCCATTCCGATTTCCTTGCGAGACGACAGGATGACCATGCCACCGCTTGCCAGCCTCAGAAACGATATACGCGCCAATTATCTGCCCGACGAGGCTGAAGCCCTGGACCGGTTGATCCAATTCGCCGACCTTGACGCGGACAAGCGCAAAGCAATCTCCAGGCATGCCGCAGATCTGGTGCGTGCCGTGCGCAATTCGTCCGACCCGCATCTGATGGAGGTCTTCCTGTCGGCCTACGGGCTTTCAACCAGGGAGGGCGTGGCGCTGATGTGCCTGGCCGAGGCGCTCTTGCGGGTTCCCGACAACGAGACGATCGACGAGTTGATCCGCGACAAGATCGCACCGCAGGACTGGTCGGCCCATTCCGGCGCCTCGGCGTCTATCTTCGTCAATGCCTCGACCTGGGCGCTCATGCTGACCGGCAAGGTTCTCGACGAGAGCGACGACGGGATCGAGGGCACCCTTCGCTCGATGGTTCGCAGGCTGGGCGAGCCCGTCATCCGCCGGGCAGTTTCGGCGGCGATGCGCGAAATGGGCGAGCAGTTCGTGCAGGGACGCACCATCGCCCAGGCGCTCAAGCGCGGCCGGCCGATGACTGCCAAGGGCTATCTCTATTCATACGACATGCTGGGCGAAGCGGCGCGCACGGAGAGCGATGCCAAGCGCTATTTTGCCGCCTACCAGGATGCGATCTCCTCGCTCGACGCCGGCACGAATGGACCGGACATTCGCCAGAACCCGGGCATCTCGGTGAAATTGTCCGCACTCCACCCGCGCTACGAGGTAGCGCAGAAGGAGGCGATGCTCCCCGTCATGGCGTCGCGGCTCTACGAACTGGCGCTCGATGCGCGGCAGTCCCGAATGGGGTTGAACATCGACGCCGAGGAAGCGGACCGGCTCGACCTGTCGCTCGACGTCATCGAGCAGGTCCTGGCGGAGCCCAAACTCGCCGGCTGGAACGGTTTTGGCGTTGTCGTCCAGGCCTATGGGCCGCGAGCGGCATTCGTCATCGACTGGCTCTACACGCTGGCCAAGCGCCACGACCGCCAGATCATGGTCCGGCTCGTCAAGGGCGCCTACTGGGACACCGAGATCAAGCGCGCCCAGACGCTTGGCCTCGATGGCTATCCGGTCTTCACACGCAAGACCAACACCGACATTTCCTACATAGCCTGTGCAAAAAAGCTGCTGTCGATGACCGACCGCATCTACCCGCAGTTTGCAACGCATAATGCCCACACAGTCGCTTCCATCCTTGCCATGGCGCCCGACCGCGACAGTTTCGAGTTCCAGCGCCTGCATGGCATGGGCGAGTCGCTGCACGAGGCGGTACGCAAGGCTGAAGGCACGCGTTGCCGCATCTACGCGCCGGTCGGCGCGCATGAGGACCTGCTTGCCTATCTGGTGCGGCGCCTTCTCGAAAACGGCGCCAATTCGTCCTTCGTCCATCAGCTGACCGACAAGGATGTGCCGCCGGAGGCGATCGCGCGCGATCCGTTCGAGGCTGCAGCAAGGCAGGGTGAGGCGGCCAACCCGGCGATTCCGCGACCTGTCGGTATTTTCGGCGCGGGCAGACGCAACGCCAGGGGCTTTGACATCACCGATCGTCCAACACTCGACGCGATCAACAAGGAGAGGGCGGGTTTTGCAGGGGTCGAGCGCTGGACCGCCGCACCATCTGGCGGCTCTGCGGGCGGTTCGGCGGCGCGGCAAGTCGTCAATCCGGCCAAGCCGAAAGACATCGTTGGCACGGTTGTCGAGGCCAATGTCGACCAGGTCTCCGAAGCCGTTGGCAAGGCGGCTGCCGCGCAGCCTGGCTGGGCCATGCGACCTGTCTCGGAGCGGGCCGCAGTCCTTCGCAACGCCGCCGACCTCTACGAGGCAAATGCTGTCGAGTTCTTCGCGCTTGCCACGCGAGAGGCCGGCAAGACGCTCGCCGATGGCGTGGCGGAAGTGCGCGAGGCGGTTGATTTTCTGCGCTATTACGCCGCCGAAGCCCAGCACGCCGAGGCCGGCACCGAGGCGCGAGGCACCATCGTGTGCATCTCACCGTGGAATTTTCCCCTGGCGATCTTTACCGGGCAAATTGCCGCTTCTCTGGTCACAGGCAATGCCGTGGTCGCAAAGCCTGCCGAGCAGACGCCGCTGATCGCCGCTCGGGCTGTCGCCCTGCTGCGTGAGGCCGGCGTACCGGATGGCGTCCTGCAACTGTTGCCGGGCGACGGCCCGTCGGTCGGCGCGCCGCTGACGGCAGATCCGCGTATTGCGGGCGTCTGCTTTACCGGCTCGACGGAAGTTGCCAAGGCGATTGAACGACAGCTGGCAAAGACCGCTGCACCCGACGCCATGCTGCTGGCCGAAACCGGCGGTCTGAACGCAATGATCGTCGATTCGACCGCGCTGCCGGAGCAGGCTGTGCGTGATATTCTCGCCTCGGCCTTCCAGAGTGCCGGCCAGCGCTGCTCGGCGCTTCGCATCCTCTATGTCCAGAAGGACGTCGAGAAGAAGATGATGGAGATGCTCGAGGGAGCCATGCGGTCGCTCAGTATCGGCGACCCATGGCTGCTCTCGACCGATGTCGGGCCGGTCATCGACGAAGACGCGCAAAATGGGATTGCCGACTATTGCGCCACCATGGAAAAAAGGGGTCGCCTGGTCGCCAGACTGGCCGCGCCTTCCGATGGGCGCTTTATTGCGCCCCATATTTTCCGGGTCTCAGGCATCGAGGAAATGGACCGCGAGATTTTCGGTCCAGTGCTGCATGTTGCGACTTTCGGCGCCAACGACCTCGACCGCGTCATCTCGGCCATCAACCGCAAAGGGTACGGGCTGACTTTCGGCCTGCACACTCGCATCGAGGCACGGGTCCAGCACATTGTCGACGGCGTCCATGCCGGCAACATCTACGTCAACCGCAATCAAATCGGCGCTGTCGTAGGATCGCAGCCGTTTGGCGGCGAGGGCCTGTCGGGCACCGGACCAAAGGCCGGCGGGCCGCACTATCTGCGTCGCTTCCGCAAATCGAAACAGGCGGGCACACCTTCGTCTCTCGGCGCCAAGGTGACCGCTACAGAGCTCGCCGACAATTTGCCGGAACCGTCGCTCGGCGGTTGGTCAACGCGTGGCGACCGCATTACGCTGCTGAGAAAGCATCTGCGCGGCAAGGGCTCCGCTGCCATCGCTGCATCGGCCGGGGTCGATTTCGGGCCGGTCGATCTCCCCGGACCCACCGGCGAAGCCAACACGCTGACGCTTTATCCGCGTGGCTGCGTGCTGTGCCTGGGGCCAGACGAGGACACGATCCTGGCCCAGTCGGTGCAGGCGCTCGCCGCTGGCAATGCAGTCCTTGCCGTCGCGCCCGGCGCCTCTGCCGCCGTGCTGCCGCTGCTTGGCAAGGGTCTGCCCATTGCTGCCATCGATGGGAGCGCCGATCCGGTTGAATCGCGCTCGCTGCCAATCAATGTGGTGGCATACTCGGGCGACCCGGAAGTCGCGAAACAGATCCGCTCAATGCTCGCCGCGCGCAGCGGGCCCATCGTACCGCTCATCACAGAAGTGCTCTACCCGGCCGCCTACGCACATGAACGGGCCGTGTGCGTCGACACCACTGCGGCTGGCGGCAATGCCAGCCTGCTGGCAGGGGCCGGCTGAGAGATCGACGTATCAAGCGCCTTCGACGACGGAAAAGCCCTCAAAGGTCGGATGTCCGATATAGTTGGCCTTGCTGGACCCGGTATTTCTGTGCGCGGCGCGAAAGTTTTCTGATTTTGTCCAGGCGACGAAATCGTCGTGCGATGCCCACACGGTATGTGAGGCGAAGAGCGTATAGCCTTCCGCTTCATTCACAGGCCCGCGCAGCAGGCTGAACTGCTTGAACCCGGTCATCTCGGCCAGCCTGGAGTCGCGGTTCTTCCAGATAGCCTCGAAAGCGTCCTCCGAGCCGAGCTGGACCTTGAAGCGATTCATGGCGATGTACATGCTTGTCCTCTGACGTTCGGTGGATCCCAAAAACGCTGGCCGACTGGCCAATGGTCTGCCGGCAGTGCTCAGTGCTTCAACTGGCAAGTGCCCGAGGCGGCAACAGGTCGATCCCCAGCAGGCCGCGCATGTCGCCCTTGCTTGCGACAAGATCGGCGATCGTGTGGCGCTCCAGCACTGCAAAGAAGGCATTGAGCGCTTCGCGCAGCGCCGCATTGAGGGCGCAGGAATCGACCAGAGGGCACTCGGCCGCGTCGTTTTCGAAACACTCGGCCATCGCGAAACTCTCTTCAGTCACCCGCACCACGTCGAACAGGGTGATTTCGGAAGCGGCGCGACCCAGCCGCACACCGCCGTTTCGGCCGCGCACCGTTTCGACCATGCGATGCTCGACGAGCGGCTGCAGAATCTTGAACAGGAACAGCTCGGAAACCGAATAGGCGCTGGCGATTTCCGGAATCCGGCTCAGCCGCCCGTCGTTGGCAGCGCAGTACATAAGGATCCGCATCGCATAGTTGGTCTGGCGCGTCAGCCGCATGTCGTATTCCTCGCAAGGTGTCTACGAAGGTGTGTGTGCCCGACACTTAAGATAGTTCCAGGTAGGACACAAGAAAACTTGAAGTCATACATCCACTTAACTTTCAGTCCCGGGTCAAATTCATGTCCGACGGACGGTCAGCGGGACAGCGCCCGGATTCCGCGCTCAATCCCTTCGATCTCAATGACTTGCAGTGCCTTGCGGACGTTCATTCGACCTTCGAATTGACCCTGCGGTCCAAACTTCTATTCTGATGGCACAACAGTCCATTTCGGACAGAGGAGCACACGATGCCCAAAAATCACGATGCAGAGTCCATTTTTGCGATGTTCAGCAAATTCGGTGAGGAATTGAAAATCCCGAATGTCGATGTCGATTCGATAATGAGCCACCATCGCAAGAACTTCGAGGCCCTGGAGAGGTCGGCCAAGGCGTCGGCGGCCGGAGCATCTTCCTTGATGAACAGGCAGCGCGAGATGCTGCAGCAGACACTGGAGGACGCTGCGGAGATGGCGCGGACTTTCGGCTCTTCCGGCAACCCGCAGGAACTGGCGACCAAGCAAACGGCTTTCGCCAGAAAATCGTTCGAGGCGGCTATCAAGAATGCCGAGGAGGTTTCGGAACTCGTAAAGAAGTCGAGCGCGGATTCGATCGAGATACTTCGTGCGCGCATCCGCGAGTCCATGGAAGAGGTTCGCGAGAATTTTGACAAACGCAAATAGTGCCAGAAGAGACGACGGTGACACGATGAAGGCGGGACTGACGTTCGAAGACATGCGCAATATGGTCGGTCAGGAAGTCGGCTTGTCCAACTGGATGACCATCGACCAGGAGAAGATCAACCAGTTTGCAGAATGCACCGAAGATCGTCAGTGGATACATATCGACGCTGAACGGGCCAGGAAGGAAAGCCCGTTTCGTGTGCCGATCGCACATGGTTATCTGACCTTGTCGTTGATCACGGTCTTTGCTGTCGAAATCGGCATGCTTCCCGAAAATACCCAGGCCGCCTTCAATTACGGCCTCGATCGGGTGCGATTTGTGGCGCCTGTCCGCGTGGGCTCGCGCGTTCGCATGCGAACCTCGCTTGCCGCCATGGAAGACAAGGGCCCGGGGCAGTATCTGGTGACCACCTCCAACACGATCGAGATCGAAGGCAGCGACCGCCCGGCATTGACGGCCGAGGCGCTGGTCATGTTCTACGAACGCCGGAAGAAGCGGCAAGCCTGATCCGTTTCAGAACCGGGTCACTACGCCGATGCCGGTGCCGTCGAAGCTGTCCATCGCCATCAGCGCCTGCGGCGCGTCCTCAAGAGCAAGCAATTTTCCGACCAGCAGTTCCGGGGCGAGTTTGCCGGCACGGATCATCTCCATCATCGCCTGGTAACGGAAGGCCTGCATGCCGTGGCTTCCCAGGATTTCAAGCTCGTAGGCAATGACCTTCGCCATGGGAATCTGGGGCTTTGAGTGTTCGCCGAGCATCAGGCCCACCTGAACGTGACGGCCGCGCCGACGCAGGTTCGATATCGAGTTGAAGCAGGTGGTCGGGTGGCCAAGGGCGTCGATCGACATGTGTGCGCCGCCGCCCGTTATCTCCTTCACGGCCCGCACCACACTCTGCACGGTCGAGGCATTGACAGTCGCGACGGCGCCTATTTTTCGGGCGAAATCGAGCTTTTCGTCGGTCAGGTCGATTGCGATGACATTGGCGCCCATGGCGCTGGCGATCATGATCGCCGACAGGCCGACACCGCCGCAACCATGGACGGCTACCCATTCGCCGGGCGTGACGCGCCCCTGGTCGACAACGGCACGGAACGAGGTGACAAACCGGCAACCGAGACTCGCCGCCGTCGCAAAATCCATTTCCGGGGGCAGGGCTACAAGGTTGGTGTCGGCAAAGTCGATCGCGACATGTTCGGCAAACGATCCCCATGCTGAAAAGCCGGGCTGAAACTGGTTCTCGCAGACCTGATGGTTTCCCGAACTGCACTCGAAGCAACGGCCGCAGCCGCCCACGAACGGCACGGTGACACGGTCGCCTTCCTTCCAGCGGGTGACGCCGCTGCCAACGGCAGCAACCGTGCCGGCAAGTTCATGGCCGGGCACATGCGGCAGTCTGATGTCGGGGTCGTGGCCCATCCAGCCGTGCCAGTCGCTGCGGCAAAGTCCGGTGGCCTCGACCTTTACAACAACGCCATCGCGGGACGGATCCGGGTCGGCGACATTCTGGATCGTCGGGGCCTCGCCAAACGCTTCGAAAACAACGGCCTTCATGGTTTCTCCCTCCAGAGCGATCGCCCGGACATGCAGCGCCTGTCCCCGGCAGAATGGAGCATGGCTCAGGTCTGCCGCGCAAGACGACGCAAGATGCCGGGCCCGGCCAATCGTTGCGTCTGGCGAACCGCCAGAACGATTTTCCCAGCCGTTTATAGAAACACGCTATCTTGTGTCGATCCGTACTTGTGGGGAAAGTCCAGCCATTGCAGTATGCGATGCCCGCGACCCGTGGCCGAACGTGCGGTCTGCACTTCGGACAGGGGCCTGCATTCTGATCGGGACGCACCCCCAAAGCCTCTGGAACGCAAGGTTTCGGGTGTTGAGCAAGACCTGCCGAGACGTCCGGATATCGGCGGCACATGTACCAAGGCGGATGACCTAGGGAGGGAAAATGTCCGACATTTCGTTGGTTGTGAATGGCAAGCGCGTCAGTGCTGCCGCGGAGGACCGCACGCTGCTGGTCCACTTCTTGAGAGAAAATCTAGGCCTGACCGGAACCCATGTCGGCTGCGATACATCGCAGTGCGGCGCATGCGTGGTGCATGTCGATGGCAAGGCCGTGAAGTCGTGCACGATGCTGGCAGCCCAGGCGAACGGTTCGACCGTTGTGACGATCGAGGGGCTCGCCGATGGTGCGGATTTGCATCCGGTGCAGGCGGCGTTCAAGGAGCACCATGGACTGCAGTGCGGTTTCTGCACGCCAGGCATGATCATGGCGGCGACCGATATGATCGCACGCCATCCCGAGGGTCTGGACGAAGCCACGGTTCGCGCCGAACTGGAGGGCAATATCTGCCGCTGCACGGGCTACCACAACATCGTCAAGGCGATTCTCGCGGCGTCGAAGACGATGGGCAAGGTCGGCAAGAGCAAGACCAAGAAGGCGGCCTGAGACCCTCTGACGTGGATGAAATTCGTCCGGCCCCGAGTCCTTGCTCGAACAATATGCTTCAGGATCAAACGCTTAGGCCAAAGCCTCCCGTTCTGACCGGCATTTTTTGTTCACAAGCCTCGCCCGACGCGCAAATTGGCAGTTCTGGAGGAGAATTCTGATGGGAATCGAAGGCATTGGCGCACGGGTTGCGCGCAAGGAAGACAAAAGGTTCATCACCGGCGCGGGACGCTATGTCGACGACATGGTGGTGCCCGGAATGAAGCACGCGGCATTCGTACGAAGCCCCTATGCCCACGCCCAGATCAAGAAGATCGATGTCAAGAAGGCGCAGGCCATGCCGGGCGTCCATGGGGTGCTGACCGGCAAGGAACTGAAGGCCGATGGCATCGGCAACCTGATCTGCGGCTGGATGATCCATTCCAAGGACGGCACGCCAATGAAGATGGGCGCGTGGTCGCCGCTCGCCTTCGACAGGGTCCGCTATGTCGGCGACGCGGT
Organism: Hyphomicrobiales bacterium; assembly: GCA_038259455.1. Classification (GTDB taxonomy): domain Bacteria; phylum Pseudomonadota; class Alphaproteobacteria; order Rhizobiales; family Rhizobiaceae; genus CAMYMG01. The sequence continues at coordinate 12,103 of JBBSOT010000093.1, forward strand.
GGTGATCGTGGTGGCCGATACCAAGGGCCAGGCAAGGGATGCGGCCGAGGCCGTCGAGATCACCTACAAGGAACTGAAGTCGGTCACCGATGCGTCCAAGGCGATGGACAAGGGTGCGCCGCAGATCCATCCGGAAGCCGACAACAACCTGATCTTCGACTGGGATCTCGGCAATGCCGACGAGACGGCGGCGGCCTTCAAGAAGGCAGCGCATGTCATCAAGCTCGACATCCTGAACAACCGCCTGGTTCCCAACGCGATGGAGCCACGCGCCGCCCTTGGCCACTATGACAAGGCCGAGGACCACTACACCTGCTGGACGACATCGCAGAACCCGCATGTCGCGCGCCTGGTGATGAGCGCCTTCTACAATGTGGCGCCGGAAAACAAGCTGCGCGTCATCGCCCCCGATGTCGGTGGCGGATTCGGTTCGAAAATCTACATCTACCCGGAAGAGATCGTCTGCCTTTGGGCGTCCAAGAAGACCGGCGTTCCGGTCAAATGGGTCGCAGACCGGACGGAAAGCTTCCTGACGGATGCGCATGGCCGCGACCACCATACGCATGCCGAAATGGCGCTCGACAAGGACCACAAGATCCTTGGCCTGAAGGTCGAGACGCAGGCCAATCTCGGTGCCTACATGTCGCTGTTTTCGTCGGCGACACCGACCTATCTCTACGCAACGCTGCTGTCGGGCCAGTACAACATCCCGGCCATCCACGCCAATGTGAAGGCGATCTACACCAATACGGCGCCTGTCGATGCCTATCGCGGGGCAGGGCGGCCGGAAGCGACCTTCGTGATGGAACGGATGCTGGAAACGGCGGCGCGCCAGCTCGGTGTTTCGCCGGTCGATCTGAGGCGCAAGAACTTCGTCACGAGCTTCCCGCACCAGACGCCGGTGGTTATGTGCTATGACGCGGGCGACTATGGAGCATCACTCGACGCAGCTCTCAAGGCTTCCGACTACGCCGGGTTCGCCAAGCGCAAGGAGAAGGCCAAAAAGGCCGGCAAGCTGCGCGGCATCGGCCTGTCCTGCTACATCGAGGCCTGCGGCATCGCGCCGTCGGCGGCGGTCGGCTCGCTCGGCGCCGGTGTCGGGCTTTGGGAGAGTGCCGAGGTTCGCGTCAACGCGGTCGGCACGATCGAGGTCCTGACCGGCTCGCACAGCCACGGGCAGGGGCACGAGACGACGTTTGCCCAGCTCGTCAATTCGCGCTTCGGCCTGCCGATCGACCAGGTGTCGATCGTTCATGGCGACACCGACAAGGTGCAGATGGGCATGGGCACCTACGGCTCGCGCTCGGGCGCCGTCGGCATGTCGGCGATCGTGAAGGCGCTCGACAAGGTCGAGGCGAAGGCCAAGAAGATCGCGGCCCACCTGCTGGAGGCCGACGAGGCCGACATCGTCATCGAGGATGGCGCGCTGAAGGTTGCCGGCACCGACAAGAACGTGCCGTGGTTCCAGATGGCGCTTGCCGCCTATACAGCGCACAACCTGCCCGGTGGCATGGAGCCCGGCCTGAAGGAGACGGCGTTCTATGACCCGTCGAACTTCACCTTCCCGGCCGGCTGCTACATCTGCGAAGTCGAGATCGATCCCGATACCGGCATGACCGAGATCGTGCAGTTCGTGGCCGCCGACGATTTCGGCAACATCATCAATCCGATGATCGTCGAGGGCCAGGTGCATGGCGGCATTGCGCAAGGGATCGGCCAGGCGCTGCTTGAAGGCGCGCATTACGACGATACTGGCCAACTGCTGACAGCAAGCTACATGGACTACACCATGCCGCGCGCCTCCGACCTGCCATCGTTCCAGGTGTCGACGTCGAACACGCCGTGCCCGAGCAATCCGCTCGGCATCAAGGGCTGCGGCGAGGCCGGCGCCATCGGCTCGCCACCGGCGGTGATCAACGCCATCACCGATGCGCTTGGCCATGAGAACCTGACCATGCCGGCGACGCCCCAGAAAGTCTGGGCAGCCTGCCAGGCAATGAAGCACTAAGGGAGAGACCAGAATGTATCCGGTAAATTACCATCGCGCCTCTTCCGTCGCCGATGCGGCCAAGATGCTCAAATCCGATGACGCCAAGGCGCTGTCGGGCGGCATGACCCTGATTGCGGCGATGAAGACGCGGCTGGCGGCGCCGACCGACGTCGTCGATCTCGCCCACATCAAGGAACTGAAGGGCATCAAGGTGTCGGGCAAGTCGGTGACGATCGGCGCCGGCGTGACCCATGCCGAGGTGGCC
>JBBSOT010000094.1:0-14355 GCA_038259455.1 Hyphomicrobiales bacterium
CGGGCCGAGGCAAAGCCGGCGGCCGAAGGAGCCGGTGACGCAGTTTAGAGCGGCGCCACCAGGCCTTGCAGCCTATTTGCAGCTTGAGATGGAGCTCAGCGAGGCCGTGATTCCCTTGAGCGAGAAAGAATAGCTGGTCGGGTTATCGCGTCCTGAGCGGGCCTGCACCTGCATGTCGGTTCCGGCCTTCATCGCGGCGATCAGCTGCGGTTCCTCGGCGGCATTCTCGACCCATGCCGAATTGCCCTTCGTGAACATCGAGAATTTCTTGTCGCCGATGGTCACCTGTACCTTTGAGCCTTCCTTGAGCGCGTAACCGGCAATGAATTGCGGTTCGAAGGACACGGCCTGACCGGGTCGCTGGCTGACAAAGAAGAACATGTCGCCGTGGTCGAGGTTTGCCGGTTGCATCGACTTCGGCTTGGGTACGGTGAGGACATAGCAGACCGTTCCGCTTGACGCCTGGTAGCTATAGGTCGCCCAATCGCCGTGCTCGGAAAGCTTCTTGGCCGATTGTGCAAACGCCGAGCCGGCGGTCGCCGCCAGCACCAAGCTGAAGAGTATCGAAATCAATCCCCGCATCGTTCTACCGTCTTCCTGTGTTTTGTCGCCGATCACCATGCGCACCGGGCGCGCATTGCGCGCGTGTTCGATTCATTTTGCCTTAATCTGGGTTACCAAATGATGAACTTCTCCCCAAGAGCCGTTCGCCTTCACCATTGGTCAATGCCACTTCGCCGCGCAAGCCCTTGCGAGAGACGCCGCGTAGCATCCTGATCGCTACCCAATGGCAGGAAAGCGGCAAGAGTTTGACCTTGCCTTGCCAGTCAGGACTCTTGCAGGGCCTGCCGGGCAGCCAGCAAGTGCGCCGGCGTTATGTGGGCGCGAACCGCACTGATCGCGGCCGTCAGTACGGCGATGTCATCCGTGAAGCCAAAGCCCAAAATGACATCGGGGATCGTATCGGCGGGCAGGATAAAATAACCCAGAGCGGCCAACAGGATGGCCTTGGCACGAAACGGCGTGTTGCTGTCGAGCGCGCAATAGTAGGCTGCGACGACCTGGTCCATGAAGGGAACCTGGCGCGCTGCCTTTCTGGCCGTGCGCCAGAATTTCTCACGCAATTCCGATTCGCTGCCTTGCGCATCGGCCTTGGGGCCTTGCGATCCCGTCCCGGCTTTCTCGAACATCGTCCATCTCCTCATCGCCCATGGATGTGGGAAATCGTCAACCCGCCTGCAAGATGCTCAATTCCCGGCGAAACGGTTCATCTTGGCGGCAAGATCGAAATCAAGGTCTGTCAGGCCGCCGGCATCGTGCGTGCTGAGTGTCACATCGACCGTCTTGTAGACATTCGACCATTCGGGGTGGTGGTCCATTTTCTCGGCGGCGAGGGCCGAACGGGTCATAAAGGCGAATGCCTCGCTGAAATTGCGGAAGGTGAATGTGCGGCTGATCGAATCGCCATCCTTGGCCAGTTCCCAGCCATCAAGCCCTGCCATTGCTTCGGCGACTTTTTCGTGTCCCAGTTTGTCTCTTGCCATCTGCGGCTCCTTGCTGTCGGCTGCGTTCAATCCGGATTATCGGGTGATGACCCTGAACATCATGCCATCTATTCTTTTTGTCTGCCTCGGCAATATCTGCCGTTCACCGCTGGCCGAGGGCGTGTTTCGCGCCGTCCTTGCCGAGAAAGGCATGACGTCCGGTGTCGATATCGATTCGGCAGGTACCGGCGCCTGGCATGTCGGTTCCCCGCCTGACCGGCGTTCGGTTGCTGTCGCAGTGAAGCACGGCATCGACATTTCCGCGCAGCGGGCAAGAAAGGTTTCCATTGCGGACTTCTCACGCTTCGACCTTATCCTCGGAATGGACAGCTCGAATGTCGAGGATCTGCGAAGGATGGCACCGCCGGTTGCAACGGCGCGCATTCATCTGTTCCTCGATTTCGCGGGCGGCCAAGGTCAGGAAGTACCCGACCCCTACTACGGCGCTGAAGACGGGTTCGACGGTGTCTACCGCATGATCCGCGTTGCTTCAGAGGCGCTGGCAGGAAAATTTGAAGGGCGCGGTTCGACGCGCGACAGCGGCCATGCCTCCTCGATCACATAGGGCCCGCCACCGACGGAATCGCGCGACGACATCAAGACGAAGCGCCCTACCCTGAACGGTGTTGCCGCGAAGTTGCCGCGGGCTGACAGATAATGCGCAACGTCGACCGGATTTGAATGACGCAGACGCGCCAGCGTGACGTGGGGCGTGAATTTTTTCGGATCAGGCGAAACGCCAAGGCGCTGGCAGATGCGGTCGATCTCGCCCTGCAGCGCATAGAGGTCGGGCGAGGCGGTGGCGCCTGCATACACGGAATGCGGCTTCTTCGACCCGAAGGCGCCAACGCCTGACAGCGTAAGCGAAAACGAGGGTCGCCGTACCCGGTCGAGCGCCCCGGCGATCTCGTCGGCCATGTGACCTTCGATGTCGCCGATGAAGCGCAATGTCATGTGATAGTTTTCGACGTCCATCCAGCGTGCGCCGGGTAGCCCCCCGCGCAACAGCGATAGTGAAAGGGCTGCATCACGCGGTATTTCGAGGGCGGTGAAAAGACGCGGCATGGCCAGGCTCCCTTCCTCGAATCGTACTCTTGTGTCTCAACGAATCATCGATCAGAGCGGGGGGCAAGCAGATTTTTCTCGCACCTGCACACAAGTGGCCAATGACCCAGACGACGGTGTGCGCGATCGCTAGTTGCGCACCTTCACGATGGAGCGACGCTTTCCTTCAGGATTTTCTCGACCACCGGCAGCGCACGCGAGACCATGACGTCGATGCCGGCCGCATTGGGGTGCATCCCGTCCGAAAGCTGGTACCCGGCCTGGCCAGCAACGCCATCAAGAAAGAACGGATAGAGGACGACGTCATGCTTTTGCGCCAGATCGGGGTAAATCGCGTCGAATGCCGCCTGATAGTCCGGTCCGAGATTGGGCGCTGCCAGCATGCCGGCCAGCAGAACGCCTATGCCTCTCTCCTGCAGCTTGGCGATCATGGTGTCGAGGTTGCGCCTTGTGAGTTCCGGCTCGATGCCCCGCAGCATGTCGTTGGCACCGAGTTCGAGGATGACGAGCTGTGTGCCATCGGGAATTGACCAGTCAAGCCGGGCAAGGCCGCCGCTCGTGGTGTCACCAGAGACGCCGGCATTAACGATCACGACATCGTGACCTTTCTCCTTGAGGGCCTTTTCAAGCTTTTCAGGGAAGCTCATGCCCGCATCAAGGCCGTATCCGGCCATCAGACTGTCGCCGAAACCGACGATTTTGTACGGATCGGCCGAAGCCGAGCCTGCCAGCGCCAGAAGCGCAAGGCATGAAGCGGTAGCGAAGCGCACGAGAAATTTGAATGACATGCCGAAAAGCCCATATGACGGAAACAGCTTCCGCCCTTCGAACCTCCATATAGGACAGAATTTTCGTGACAGAACCCGTCATCCAGTTGAAGGACGTGTCGCTGACGCTTGGCGACGGCGCGTCCTGTGTTCATGTCCTCAAGGGCGTTAGCCTTGAGGTTGCCCAGGGCGAGTCCACCGGCATCGTCGGACCATCGGGTTCGGGCAAGTCGACGCTGCTGATGGTCCTGGCCGGACTGGAACGCGTCGATTCGGGCACGGTCCGGATTGCCGGCGAATTGCTGAACGGCAAGTCGGAAGACCAGATCGCAGCCTTCAGGGGCCGGACCATCGGGATCGTATTCCAGTCGTTCCACCTGATCCCGAACATGACAGCCCTGGAAAACGTGGCCGTGCCGCTCGAACTGGCTGGCCACGCCAATCCGTTCGAGGCAGCGCAACAGGAGCTTGCCGCTGTCGGGCTTGCCGACCGGGTGACCCATTATCCTGGAGAACTGTCAGGCGGCGAACAGCAAAGGGTGGCCATTGCCCGGGCGCTAGCGCCCAACCCGCGGCTGCTGATTGCAGACGAGCCGACCGGCAATCTCGATCAGGCAACCGGCAGGCAGGTCGCCGACCTGCTGTTTTCCAAGGCCGCCGAGCGCGGCATGACACTTGTGCTGGTGACCCATGATATTGCGCTCGCCGGCCGCTGCGCCCGGCAGATTGCCATGCGCTCGGGGCGAATCGAGACGGCCCCTGAGCACCAGGCGGTTCCGGCCTGATGGCGTTTTCGCGGACGCTACGGCTGGCGGTACGCTTTTCGCTACGCGAGATGCGTGGCGGGCTGTCAGGCTTCATGATTTTCCTCACCTGCATCGCCCTTGGCGTTGCCGCGATAGGTGGCGTCAACTCCGTCGCCCGTTCGATTACGACGGGTGTGGCGAATGAAGGCCAGGTCCTGCTTGGCGGGGACATCCGTTTTGAACTCAACCAGCGCGAAACAACGGCCGAGGAACAACAATTCCTGGAAGGGCTGGGGACGCTGGCGACAAGCGCCAACATGCGCTCGATGGTCAGGCTGGAGGACGGTTCCGACCAGACGCTTGCCGAGGTCAAGGCGGTCGATGGCGCCTATCCGCTTTTCGGCGCGCTGGTGACGGAGCCTGCACTGCCGACTTCTCAATTGTTTGAAGCCAGAGACGGCATCTTCGGGGCTGTGGCCCCCGACCTGTTGTTCGAGCGGCTGGGTATTGCGCTCGGCGATCGGATAAAGCTTGGCACGTCCCTGTTTGAGCTGCGCGCCAAACTGATCACCGAGCCCGACGCGGCCTCTGAAGGCTTCGGTTTTGCGCCCAGGATGATGGTGTCGCTGGAAGGGCTCGAGGCTGCTGGGCTTGTCCAGCCGGGCAGTCTTGTCGAGTTCGCCTACAAGGTTAAGCTGGCGGGAAATCCGCAAGAAGCAGAACTCGCAGCATTGCGGCAGCAGGCCGGCCAGAAGTTTCCCGAGGCCGGGTGGAGTATCCGCACGCGGCTCAATGCCGCACCTTCGCTGTCGGCCAATATCGAGCGCTTCTCGCAATTCCTGACCCTGGTCGGACTGACAGCCTTGGTCGTCGGTGGCGTTGGTGTCGGCAATGCGGTGCGTGCCTATCTCGAAGGCAAGCGCGGCGTCATCGCCACTTTCAAGAGTCTGGGCGCTTCGGGCGGCTTCGTCGTCACGGTCTACCTGGTACAGATCCTCATTATCGCCGGGATTGGCATCGCCATCGGGCTCGTGCTTGGCGCATTGATGCCGTTCGCCGCCACGGCAGCGTTGTCATCGGTCATTCCCGTGCCGGTCGAGGGAAGCGTCTACCCGGCAGCACTGGGGATGGCTGCCCTGTTCGGCCTGCTCGTGACGGTTGCCTTCGCGCTCCTGCCGCTCGGGCGCGCCCGGGACGTGCCGGCGACCGCGCTGTTTCGCGAGCTCGGCGTCGAATCCGGGCAACTACCAAGACGCATCTACTTGCTGGCGGTGGCGACACTGGTCGCGTTGCTGGCCGGCCTGGCCATCTGGTTCTCAGATGACCGGCGCATAGCCGCCATTTTCGTTGGCGCCGTGGTGTTTGCCTTTCTGGTGCTGCGCACCGTTGGGCAACTGGTACAGTTGGCAGCGCGCAAGAGCCCGAGGGTGCGCCATGTCGCGCTTCGGCTGGCGCTCGGCAACATCCACCGGCCGGGTGCCTTGACACCCTCGGTCGTCCTGTCGCTCGGCCTCGGCCTGACGCTGCTGGTGACGCTGGCGCTGATCGACGGCAATCTCAGGCAGCAGATTTCCGGCAGCCTGCCCGAGCGCGCACCCAACTTCTTCTTTGTCGATATCCAAAGCACCGAGGTCGACGATTTCGCCCGCTTCGTTCAAGCGGAGTCACCCGCGGGAAAGCTGGTACGGGTGCCGATGCTGCGCGGGCGCATCGTCGAAATCAACGGCGTCGACGTCCAGAAGATCGAAATCCCGGCAGAAGGGGGCTGGGTGCTGCGCGGCGACAGGGGCCTGACCTATGCGGCCAATATTCCCGAGAGCTCGGCGTTGACGCAAGGCGAATGGTGGCCCGAGGGCTACGAGGGTGAACCGCTGCTGTCGTTTGCGGCGCAAGAGGGTCGCGAACTCGGACTGAAGCTGGGCGACACGATCACCGTCAATGTGCTTGGGCGCAATGTGACGGCGCGCATCGCCAATTTCCGTGACGTGAAGTGGGAATCCATGGGGATCAACTTCGTCATGGTGTTTTCGCCCAACACATTCGCCGGCGCGCCGCACTCATGGCTGGCGACGCTGCTTGCGCCGGATGCCAGCGTGGCTGACGAGGCGCGCCTGCTCAATGCGGTGACACGCGCCTTTCCGACCGTAACGACGGTGCGCGTCAAGGACGCGCTCGACGTCGTCAACCGCATCGTGGCGCAGCTCGGTACAGCCATTCGCGCGGCGGCGAGCGTGGCGTTGATTGCGTCGGTTCTGGTGCTGTCGGGCGCGCTGGCGGCGGGCAACCGGGCGCGCGTACATGATGCGGTGGTGCTGAAGACGCTCGGGGCGACCCGGCGCACGCTGATTTCGGCATTCACGCTCGAATATGCGCTGATTGGCCTGGCGACGGCGATCTTTGCGCTGGCGGCCGGTGGTACGGCCGCCTGGTTCGTGGTGGCGCGGATCATGAACCTGCCGTCGAGCTTCATGCCGCAGGTCGCGGTGGCGACCGTGATCGTGGCACTGGTGCTGACGGTGGGCTTCGGACTGCTCGGCACCTGGCGGGTGCTTGGCCACAAGGCGGCACCGGTGCTGCGGAATCTGTAGGAAGTGACGTGAACGGGACCCCGATGGCCGCAATCTGGGCAAAACATTACAGGAATTTCATTTACTCACGTACCATTGCAGTGCGTTACGGGTCTTGTCCCGGCGGCAAAGAACCATCATATTCCGCGACAGGCATGCTGGAGTTCCGCCAGCGGCGCCTGGGGGCTGGAAACGGCCTCTCGACACCGGACGGAACAGAAGCAGATAGAGGAAACCATGGCTGATCTTAGGAATTATCAGGCACGCGCTGTGAACGCTGGCGCCCAGGCAGACGCGTCCATCGACCAAGGCCTGCGTACCTACATGCTGAAGGTTTACAACCTTATGGCACTTGGCCTTGCCATCACTGGCCTGGCCGCGCTCGGTACAATGATGGTGGCGACGACCAACGATCCGTCGACCGCAGTCGCCACGCTGGGCAATGGCAAGATGCTTACCAGCGTCGGTCAGACGCTTTACGGCTCACCCCTTCGCTGGGTGGTGATGCTGGCGCCGCTGGGCATGGTGTTTTATCTCAGCGCCCGCATCAACTCGATGTCCACATCAGCCGCGCAGACCGCGTTCTGGGTCTTTGCAGGCCTGATGGGTCTGTCGCTGTCGTCGATCTTCCTGGTCTACACGGCGCAAAGCATCGTTCAGACCTTCTTCATCACCGCGGCCGCCTTCGGTGCGCTGTCGCTGTGGGGCTATACGACAAAGCGTGACCTGACCGGCATGGGCACATTCCTGGTGATGGGTGTGTTTGGCCTGATCATCGCGATGGTGGTCAACATCTTCCTGCAGTCACCTGCAATGCAGTTTGCCATCTCGGCGATCGGCGTGGTGATCTTCGCGGGCCTGACCGCCTACGACACGCAGCAGATCAAGGAGATGTATTACGAGAACGACAGCTCGGAAGTCTCCGGTCGCAAGGCCATCATGGGTGCGCTGAGGCTGTACCTCGACTTCATCAACCTGTTCACGTTCCTGCTGCAGTTTTTGGGTAACCGCGAATAGCAGCGAAGCGAACCGGCCAGTATCAAAGGGCGGCTCTTTGAGCCGCCCTTTTTTCTGCAGGGATGCTTGAGAGCGTTTTGATCCGATGATGATCATGCTTCAGCAGGCCGAACAAATGGACGCCATCCGCCCCGCCACTGTTTCCGATCTCGACCGGATCACGGCGATTTACGCCGACGCGGTGGAGCATGGGACCGCCAGCTACGAGCTGGAGCCGCCATCGCGCGCCGAAATGGCAGTTCGTCACGACACACTGGCGAAGGCCGGCTTTCCCTACCTGGTAGCAGAGTTGCAAGGTAAGGTGTCGGCCTTTGCCTATGCAGGACCTTTCAGGCCACGCCCGGCCTATCGCTTTATCGTCGAGGACTCGGTCTATGTCGCTGCTGACGCAAAGGGCCAAGGGCTCGGAACCAGGCTGCTGAACCGGTTGGTTGGCGAGGTGAGCGCGCTGGGCTTCCGGCAGATGATTGCCGTGATCGGCGATGGCTCGGCGACCAGCCCGTCGGTCAAATTGCATGAGCGGGCCGGCTTTCGCCATACGGGGAGGCTGGATGGCTCCGGCTACAAGCACGGACGCTGGCTGGACACGGTCTTCATGCAGTTGTCGATGAATGGCGGCGCCGACCTGCCGCCGGATCCGCAGTCGCTGCCGGAACGGGCCTTCCTCGAGAGGGTGAACGCGGGACGCAGCGGAGAGCTCGGGCGGCGGAAGTCCTAGCCGCGAACGAGCTTGAGCGTGCGGTCGAAAACGCTCAGCACGCGGGTCAGTTCGTGGCCACGCTTGAGAATGACACCGCTGGCCGAGACAACGGACCAGGCGCCCTGCTTGCGAGCCATTTCAGGATTCTTGACGATGCGGTAGAGCGGGGTTTCGGACGTCCGGCGGAAAACCGAGAAAACGGCCCTGTCGCTGAGGTGGTCGATGGCATAGTCACGCCACTCGTTGGCCGCAACCATACGTCCGTAAAGCCTGAGAATCTGGTCAAGTTCGCGTCTGTGGAAGCCGACCGGCATATCATGGCGCTGGCGTCGGGCATCGTTGAACCCGATCAGCACTGCGGAATCTTCCCGATCCTCCGGACCGCTGGCGCGATCGATCATAAGCGACCTTTCATGACAGTTGCCTGACAATGAAAGGTGACGTTATCAGGCTTAAATTGCAAGTCCCTGGCAGGCAAACATCGACCTGCTGTTACTGCTACCTGACTTGATCACGCGTTCGAAACAATTGGATTTGATTGGTGATGTAACGCCACATTGCTGCCGTTATTTATCCGTGCTCGCGCCCCAATGTCCAACGACTTTGCTTGTGTTGCCTGAGACGGTTCGGTCCGGCACCGGCTCGTAAACCCCAAGCCCCCCGCCCACGGGTCTGAGTCGGATCGAACCAACCTCGGTTTTCCATAAGGGGAACCGGGTGCGACGATCCCAAAGACCAAGGGCTGGTGTCAGTAGCAAGCTGACACCAGCTTTTCTTTTGGTAGGCGTTGGATCAGCTAGACGGCTTGCGTATTACCGCAGCGCCGAGAATTGGACCGGGCAAACCGCCGGCGCGCACCGATTGCAAAAGCACGGCGCACCCTCCCTTGCGATCGATTTCGCTTTGGGGAAATTCGAAACGCGCCGCGCTGCCGTGCCACATGCCAGCCGTCTGGAAGTCGGTGACCGGATTGACGTAGGTGATGGTCTTGCCCTTGTTCTCGCCGCGCTGAATGACGACAGGCCGCTCAGGGTCGAAATAGACAAGAATCAGATGGGCGTCGACCGCGCCGCCTGCGGGCGCTGCGCCTGCTTCGATGACGACACTGTCGCCGGCCTGGCTGACAGAAATGCCGACCGGAAATCCGCCGGTCTCGCTCAGTTTCGCGAGTTCGCCGAGCACGGCACCGCGATTGGCTCCATTGACGTGGGCGCGCCCGTTGATGACAGCCTGCGGTGTATAGACGGAGCGAGAGCCGAAAGATTTTCCATAGCGATATTGACGCTCGGTGTTTTTGGCACTGCCCAACGTGTCCTTCCAGCCGAGATAGTCCCAATAATCGACGTGATAGCCAAGGGCGATGACGCTACTGTCGTGCGACAGGTCGTTGAGCACGGCATCCGCCGGCGGACAAGAGTTGCAGCCTTGGCTTGTAAAGAGCTCCACGACGCCCGTGGGCTGGGCAGCGTCACCGGCATAGGAAGGGACGGCGCAGCAGAGCATGACTGCCGTCGCCATGGACATCAGGGTCCTGATGGTCTTGTTCATTTCGGTTCCGCTGCCAGTGACCTCAAGTTGCCGATCTGAGTGACAGATCGGCGTCGCAACAGGAAGTCACGTTGCGGTGAAATTAATGCCCGCCGGACCTTTGGGGGTACCGGCGGGAATGCGTTGCGGGCCTAAGCTCAGGCGGCCAGATCCCTCAGTACGTATTGAAGGATACCGCCGTTCTTGAAGTACTCAAGCTCATCGAGCGTATCGATGCGGCAAAGAATCGGAACATCCCTGGTGCGTCCGTCGGCATAGGCGATGTTGGCGACCATCTTCTGCCGGGGACGAATGGTCTCCAGGCCATCGATGGTGACCGTTTCTTCGCCGGTGAGACCAAGCGTCGCCCATGAGGTCCCGGCATCCAGAACAAAAGGCACAACGCCCATGCCGACAAGGTTGGAGCGGTGAATGCGCTCGAAGGACTGGGCGATGACAGCCCGCACACCGAGCAGATTGGTGCCCTTGGCTGCCCAGTCGCGTGACGATCCATTGCCGTATTCAATGCCGGCAAAGACGACCAGCGGCACGCCTTCCTGACGGTACTGCATGGCAGCGTCGTAGATCGAGGTCTCTTCCTTGGACGGATAATGGAAGGTGTAGCCGCCCTCGCGCCCGTTTTCGCCAAGCATGTGGTTGCGGATCCGGATGTTGGCGAAAGTGCCGCGCATCATCACTTCATGATTGCCGCGGCGCGTGCCGTACTGGTTGAAGTCGGCAACGCCAACGCCTGCCTCGGTGAGGTACTTGCCCGCCGGCGAAGCCGCCTTGATCGAACCGGCCGGCGAGATATGGTCGGTTGTGATCTTGTCGCCGAACAGGCCAAGGATGCGGGCGCCCTTGATGCTGCCGACGGCAGCGGGCGAGTGGCCCATTCCGGTGAAGTAGGGCGGGTTCTGCACGTAGGTGGAATCATTATCCCAGGTATAGGTCTGGCCCTCCGGTATCTGGACAGCCTTCCAGTTGTCATCGCCCTTGAAGACATCGGCATATTTGCGGGCGAACAGTTCGCGGGTGACATTCTGCGAAATGAACTCGTCTATCTCCTGGCTCGAAGGCCAGATGTCCTTCAGGAACACCGGATTGCCGTCGCGATCCTCGCCGAGCGGCTCCTTGGTCAGGTCGATCGTCACCGAACCGGCCAGCGCATACGCCACAACCAAGGGCGGCGAGGCCAGATAGTTGGCCTGCACGTCGGGAGAGACGCGGCCTTCAAAATTGCGGTTGCCCGACAGCACCGCAGTGCCGATCAGGCCCTTGTCGTTGATGGTCTTGGAGATCGGCGCCGGCAGTGGGCCGGAATTGCCGATGCAGGTCGTGCAGCCGAAGCCGACGAGATTGAAGCCGATCTGGTCGAGTTCCTTCTGCAGGCCGGACTTCTCCAGATACTCGGCGACCACCTGGCTGCCGGGCGCCAGCGAGGTCTTGACCCACGGCTTCTGCTTGAGGCCGAGGCGATTGGCGTTGCGGGCGACGAGGCCGGCGGCCATCAGAACGCTCGGGTTCGATGTGTTGGTGCACGACGTGATGGCGGCGATGACCACGTCGCCGTGACCGAGATCGAAATCCTCGCCTTCAACAGCGTAACGCGCTGCGGCGTCGACAGTCTTCTTGTACTCGGTTTCCATCGCCTTGGCGAAGCCCGAAGGGATGTCCTGCAAGGCAGCCCTGCCTTCCGGACGCTTCGGGCCAGCCATTGACGGGACGACGTCGCCAAGGTCGAGTTCCAGCATATCGGTGAAGACAGGTTCAGGAGAATCCTTCTCGAGCCACATGCCCTGTGCCTTTGAATAGGCCTCGACCAGGGCAATGCGGCTTTCGGCGCGGCCCGACATGGTAAGATAGCGCACGGTCTCGGAATCGACCGGAAAGAAGCCGCAGGTGGCGCCATATTCCGGCGCCATGTTGCCGATGGTGGCGCGGTCGGCGAGGGTCATGTTGGACAGGCCTGGCCCGTAGAATTCAACGAACTTGCCGACAACGCCCTTCTTGCGCAGCATCTGGGTGACGGTCAGGACCAGATCGGTGGCGGTGACGCCCTCCGTCAACTTGCCGGTGAGGCGGAAACCGATGACCTCTGGCAGCAACATCGAGACCGGCTGGCCAAGCATCGCTGCTTCCGCCTCGATACCGCCGACGCCCCAGCCAAGAACGCCGAGACCATTGACCATGGTCGTGTGTGAATCCGTGCCGACGCACGTGTCAGGATAGGCGATCACGTCACCGTCATCGCCGGTCGCCGTCCATACTGTCTGCGCAAGATATTCCAGGTTGACCTGGTGACAGATGCCGGTGCCGGGTGGCACCACGCGGAAATTGCGGAACGCCTGCTGACCCCATTTGAGGAACTTGTAGCGCTCCTGGTTGCGCTCATATTCGAGATCGACATTGTGAGCCAAGGCACGCGGTGTCCCGAATTCGTCGACGATGACGGAATGGTCGATGACGAGATCGACGGGAACCAGCGGATTGATCTTCTGAGGGTCGCCACCGAGCGACACCATGGCGTCGCGCATGGCGGCCAGGTCGACAACAGCGGGAACGCCGGTAAAGTCCTGCATCAGCACGCGTGCCGGACGGTAGGCGATCTCGACGCCTGCAGTGCCCTTGTCATTCAGCCACGCGGCGACCGCCTCGATGCTCTCCTTGGTGACGCTGCGGCCATCCTCATTGCGCAGCAGGTTCTCCAGCAACACCTTCATGGAGTAGGGAAGTTGCGAGATGCCTGTCAGGCCATTCTTTTCAGCCTCCAGCAAACTGTAATAAATGTATTCGGCGCCGGCTACGTCGAGAGTGCGGCGGCATTTGAAGCTGTCGATTGATTTTGGCACGTGCGATCCCAATCCGGTCGGTTCTGCCTAAGAACGGACTCCTGTGGCATGCTAACACGCGCAAAGGTTGCGGGTACGGTCATTTCCGCTGTCCGTTCCCTGCGAATTGCCCGCATGAGCAAGGTCCGCTGGTTCGGCGCAAGTTCGATGTGTCATGCCGACCGCTGGCATGATCGTTTCGGATATAAAGAGTTTTCTGGAAGAGTTCCAGACTGGAATGGCAAATTTGCTGCGCTGCGATACACTTCGTGACACAGGCATGAGGGATCTTACGAAATGCGGCTGATTGCCGAAAATCTGGGCGGCGAACGAAGCGGACAAGCAGTGTTTTGCGCCGTCAATCTTTCACTGGAAACTGGCGAGGCGCTGATCATCACCGGCCCAAACGGTGTCGGAAAATCGACGCTGCTGCGCGTCATTGCCGGGCTGTTGCCGAGTTCGACCGGTACTGTGCGACTGGAGGGCGGTGGCGAGAAATTTCCAACGCCGGCGTCGGCGAGCCATTATCTCGGCCATCTCAACGCGATGAAGCCAGCAATGTCGGTGACCGAAAACCTGTCCTTCTGGCAAGACTTCTGCGGCGATCAGGCACTTGATGTTACGGAGGCCCTGGACATGGTCGGGCTTGGCGCGATCGGGCATCTGCCCTACGGCTATCTTTCTACCGGCCAGAGGCGGCGAATCTCGATTGCCAAGCTGCTGGTCAGCCGGCGGCCTGTGTGGATACTCGACGAACCGAGCGCCGGCCTAGACCGGCAGTCCGAAAAACAGTTGGTCGGCCTGATGTCGGCACATCTTGCCGACGGCGGCATTATCGTTGCCGCAACGCACCAGCCCCTCGGCATCGACGGGGCGAAGCAGCTTGAGATGCAGCCTGATGACGGCCCGATTCCCGTAGAGCAGGAAGCCGGCTGATGCTGGCTCTCTATCTGCGCGACATAAAGCTCGGCATCAGGGCCGGCGGCGGCGCGCTGACCGGAGTGCTGTTCTTCCTGGCAGTCATCGCGACGATTCCATTCGCGGTAGGACCGGACCTCAACCTGCTTTCCCGCATCGGACCGGCCATATTGTGGATCGGCGCTCTACTGGCATCCTTGCTGGGCCTTGATCGGCTGTTTCAGGCCGACCGGGAGGACGGTTCGCTCGATCTCCTGATCATGAATGGCGAGCGCCATATGCTGGCCTTGACCGTGATGGTGAAATGCCTGGCGCACTGGACAGCAAGCGTGTTGCCGTTGGTTGTTGCCGCGCCGGTATTTGGCCTGTTCCTCAACATGGAGCCGGCGGGCATTGCAGCAACCGCCCTGACGCTGCTGGTCGGAACGCCGGCGATCACCTTCGTCGGAGCCGTCGGCGCCGCCGTTGCAGTCGGATTGCCCCGCGGCGGACTTCTGGTTTCCGTGCTGGTTCTGCCGCTGACGATCCCGGTGCTGATTTTCGGTGTTTCGGCAAGCTATGCCGCGGTCAACGATCCGGACCCGTTCATGCCGCCCTTTCTCATTCTTGCCGCACTGGCACTGTTCCTGGCAGTGATCGGACCGGCTGCCGCCGCGTTGGCCCTGCGGTTTTC
>JBBSOT010000095.1:0-14185 GCA_038259455.1 Hyphomicrobiales bacterium
CCCCGGCCCACCGGGTTGATCGCGCCACGGGGGCTTGAAATATGCTGGGCTGTCCCGCCGGCGATATTCTGCGCTTTGTGTTTCGCCTGGTGAAGGAACCGGCGGGGGGGCAACCCCCCGCGCCGCCCCGATCGGGTACTGCACCGCCTGGATGCGCTCGACGAGGCTCTTCAGCTTGTCGTCTGTGACGTGCTTTTCATAAACGGGCTTCATTGCGTCGATGAAGGGCTGCTTGTCCGGGGTGGTGATCGTCGAGCCGGCTTCCTCGACCATCTTGCGCGAGCTTTCCTCACGGGCTGCCCAGAGCTCGCGCTGCTTGGCGACGCTGTCCTTGGCCGCCTGCTTTACCAGCGCCTGATCCTCCGGCGTGAGCTTGTCCCAGCTCGACTTGGCCATCACCAGAACCTCCGGCACGATAAGATGCTCGTCCAACGAGTAGTTCTTGGCGACTTCGGAATGCTTCGCCGATTCATAGCTCGGGAAGTTGTTCTCGGCGCCGTCGATGACGCCGGTCTCTATGCCGGAGTAGACTTCGCCATAAGGCATCGGTGTCGCGTTGGCGCCCAGCGCCGTGACCATGTCGACGAAGATGTCGGACTGCATGACCCGGAACTTCATGCCCTGAAGGTCGTCGATGGAGTTGATCGGCTTGACACGGTTGTAGAATGAGCGCGCGCCGCCGTCATAGTATGCGAGGCCGATCAACCCGTGCGGCTCGAAGCCGGCAAGGATCTCGTCGCCGATCTCGCTGTCCATGACCTTGTGCATGTGGTCGACCGAACGGAAGATGTAGGGCAGCGAGACGACTCGAGTCTCGGGAACGAGGCCGTTGAACGGCCCCATCGAGACGCGGTTGAGGTCGATGACGCCGGCGCGCGTCTGCTCGATCGTGTCCTTCTCCTCGCCGAGTTGGGCCGAGTGGTAGACCTCGATGGCCATGCGTCCGTTGCTGCGTTCCTTGAGCAGCTCGCCCATGTATTTGACGGCATCCACGGTGGGATAGCCGTCCGGATGCGTGTCCGACGACTTGAGCGTGATTTCCTGCGCAAAGGCGCCGGTCGTCATGAGAGCGGCGACGAGTGTGGCCCCCGCCAGTTTCGAGAAATGCAACATGGTTTCCTCCCGTTTGCATGAAGGGCGGCAAGCGCCCGGTTAGAGCCGATACGCCTTTTTCGCCAGCGTATAGGCCAGTTCCTGCGCCACCTCCCGCGCTTCGTCTTCGCCGAGCCGATGTTCGGCGACGAGCCGCGCGAGAAAGGCGCAATCGACCCGACGCGCTATGTCATGACGCGCCGGTATGGATGGAAAAGCCCTCGTATCGTCGTTGAAGCCGACAGTGTTGTAGAAGCCTGCCGTCTCGGTCGTCATCTCCCGGAACCGACGCATGCCTTCGGCACTGTCATGAAACCACCAGGGCGGACCGAGCTTCAGACAGGGATAGACGCCGGCAAGCGGCGCAAGTTCGCGGGCATAGCTCGATTCATCAAGCGTGAAGAGGATAATGGACAGGCCGGGTTCCGTTCCGAGCCGGTCGAGAAGCGGCTTCAACGCCGCCACGTAATCCGTGCTTGTGGGAATATCGAAGCCCTTGTCGCGACCAAACCTTGCAAGCATGGATGGCGAGTGATTGTGCCACGCCCCTGGGTGGATCTGCATTACCAGCCCGTCTTCTAGGCTCATCTTGGCCATTTCGGTCAGCATCTGCGCCCGAAAAAGCCTCTGGTCGCGCGGGTCGGCGGCGCTGCCGCGCACACGGTTGAACAGGTCCTCGGCTTCGGCGTCAGACAGATTTGCGGTTTCGGCTGTCGGGTGGCCGTGATCCGACGAGGTCGCCCCGAACGTCCTGAAATAGGCGCGCCGCGCCCGGTGCGCATCGAGGTACCCGGCCCAATTTCTCGTGTCGCATCCAGTGATCTCGCCAAGCCTGTCGAGATTTTCGTGGAACCCGTCAAACTCTGGATCGACCACCGAATCCGGCCGATAGGCGGTAATCACTCTTCCCGACCAGCCGCTGTCACGGATCATCTGGTGCCAGCGCAAATCGTCGAGCGCGCCTTCGGTCGTCGCGATCACCTCGATGTTGAACCGCTCGAACAGTGCGCGGGGACGAAAGGCGTCGGTGGCGAGGCTGGCGGAAATGCTGTCGTAATGCGCATCGGCATTTGCCGGGTTCAGTGGCACGTCAATGCCGAAGACACCCGACAGGACATAATCGAACCAGAGCCGCGTCGGGGTACCGCGAAACAGATGGAAGTGTTCGGCGAACCGGCGCCAGATCTTGCGCCCGTCGGTCTCGACAGGCGTTCCATCGGCACTCGGCACACCAAGATCCGCGAGCCTCACGCCTTGGCTGAACAGCATCCGGAAGACGTAGTGGTCGGGAACGATGAGCAACTGTGCGGGGTCGGAGAACGGTAGGTTCTCGGCAAACCAGCGTGGATCGGTATGGCCGTGCGGGCTGATGATGGGAAGGTTCTTCACGCCGGCATAGAGCTCACGCGCAAGGGCTCTTGAACGCGCCTCGGCGGGAAAAAGCAGATCGGAATCGATCAACGCGCTCATATGGCTGGCGGCACCTCCCAATGCGCAGGCAAGTAAGTCCTTGCCTTCGAACAATGTCAACATACAAAAATAGCAATCTTGTATGATGACTTTTCTTGCGTCGATCTCCGCTACGTTGTAGCCATGGCTCTGAGGAAGTCCTGGGGGAGGATCAGCATGCGTTCTTGTACGCAGGAGCAACGAGTTTGATGACCGCCCGCCTGTCGGAAAGCACACTTTCTCGCCTGCCCCAATCCGTCGACCTGCCCGGATATGAGCGCAACTCGATCTCGCCGGGCATCGTGCATCTTGGCGTCGGCGCGTTCCATCGAGCGCACCAGGCAGCCTATATCGACGCGTGCCTGTCAGCCGGGGAAACCGACTGGGGCATTGTCGGCGCTTCACTGCAGAGCGCGGCCACAGCTGATGCGCTGACCCCGCAGGACGGGCTCTATACGCTTGCCGAGCGCGGCAGCGACGGCGAGAAACTGCGTGTCATCGGGTCAATCGGGTCTATGATTGTGGCGCCGCAGGATCCGGCAAGGCTGCTTGACATCCTTACCGATCCGCGCATTCGCATTGTCACGCTGACCATCACCGAAAAGGCCTATTTGCGCGATGGCTCGGGCAATCTCGATGCCGCGCATCCAGGCATAGTCGCCGACCTCGCCAACTCGGCGAGCCCCCTGACCGCGCACGGTATCCTGGTCGAGGCGCTGGCGCGCCGCCGCAGCGCGGGCATCAAGCCTTTCACCATCCTCTGCTGCGATAATTTGCCGGCTAATGGGAAGACCTTGCAGCGCCTGCTCGTCCAGTTCGCAGGCCTTCGCCATGCCGAGCTGGAGCGCCATGTACGGGAAGAGATTGCCTGTCCCTGCAGCATGGTCGATCGAATCGTGCCCGCCACAACCGATGAAGACCGCGCTCGCGTTTCAGCAGCGCTTGGCGTCGAGGATCGCTGGCCGGTAATGACCGAGCCGTTCACCCAATGGGTGGTCGAAGACAATTTCCCGACAGGCCGGCCGGCATGGGAGCAATTCGGCGTAACGATGGTCGATGATGTCGGCCCGTTCGAGGACATGAAGCTTCGCCTGCTCAACGGATCGCATTCGCTCATCGCCTATCTGGGTCTGCTCGCTGGCCACGACACCGTGGCCAAGGCGTTCGGCGACAAGGTGATCCGGCGCTTCGTCGATGCGCTCTGGGCCGAGGCCATCCCGACACTGCCGAAGGATGCAGGGCTCGGTCCACGGAACTATATCGGCCAGTTGGCCACGCGTTTCGCCAACACGGCCCTTGCCCACCGCACCGCGCAGATTGCCAATGACGGCAGCCAGAAACTGCCACAGCGCATCATCGCTTCGGCCATGGACCGGCTCGACAATGGCGCACCGGCGACCCATCTGATGCTTGCCGTTGCGGCATGGATAAGGGCTGCCGAACTGCGCGGCTCGCTGCTGCCGGCAGGCCACTTTACCGATCCGCTCGATGCTCGCCTGGCGGCTATCACCGGCGCCGGCACAGGTGCCGGACAGACCGTGACTGCAATTTTCGATGCGGCGGGATTTGCCGAAGGCAGCTCCCATCGTCCGGCGCTGGAGAAGGCCGTCGCCGGGCTGCTCGACCAGTTGCGCCAAGGCGGCGTCGACGCAGTGCTGAAAGCTCTGTCGGGAGAACGCACGATATGAAGGAGACCTGGCGCTGGTTCGGCCCGGATGATTCCGTGACCCTGCCCCATATCAGACAGGCTGGAGCGACAGGCGTCGTCACCGCCCTGCACCATCTCAATGACGGGCGCGCCTGGCCGGCGGACGAAATCCGCGAGCGCAAGGCCGCCATCGAGGCAGCAGGGCTGGAATGGTCGGTCGTCGAAAGCGTCATCGTGCATGAGGACATCAAGACCTGCACCGGCCGCCACCGCGAACTGATCGACAACGACAAGGCTTCTATCCGGGCGCTTGCCGACGCCGGTGTGAAGACGATCTGTTACAATTTCATGGCAATCACCGACTGGACGCGAACCGATCTCGACTATGCGATGCCGCATGGCGGGACGGCGCTGCGCTTCGATATCGTCGATTTCTGCGCCTATGATATGCTCGTCCTGAAGCGCCACGGCGCCGAGGCCGACCATCCCCCGCGGCGCATCGATGCGGCCCGCGTCCGGCTCGGTGCTATGAGCGAGAGCGATCTCGCGCGACTTGAAACCAATCTGATCGGCTGGGTGCCGGCGCGCGAATTCATCCATGACCGCGAGGGCTTCCGCCGCGCGCTCGACGTCTATCGCGACATGTCGGTCGAAGGGTTTCGCGACAACCTCATCGCCTTCCTGCGCGAGATCGTGCCCGTCGCAGAAGAAGCCGGGGTGCGGATGGCGATCCATCCGGACGACCCGCCCTTTCCGATCTTCGGCCTGCCGCGCGTCGTGTCGAGCGCGGCGGACGCGAGTGCCATTCTGGAGGGCTGCCCATCGCCAGCGAACGGGCTGACACTGTGCACCGGCTCCTACGGCGCCGGCGCACAGAACGATCTTCCGGCGATGGCCGGGCGCTTTGCCGCTGACATCCATTTCGTGCACCTGCGGAATGTGACGAAGGAGCCCGACGGATCCTTCCACGAGGCTGAGCATCTGGAAGGCGATACCGACATGATTGCCGTTACCCGTGCGCTGATGACGGAGGAAAAGCGCCGCCAGGCCGAGGGCCGCGCCGATTGGCAGATCCCGATGCGTCCCGACCATGGGCACGCCATCGTCGACGACATCGGCAAGAAGGTGAACCCCGGCTACTCCTGCATAGGTCGCCTCAAGGGGCTGGCCGAACTGCGTGGCGTCATGCGCACCATCGATGCGCTGGGAGGCTGACGGCAGGCATGACGAAGACGCGCATCGCCATCATCGGCCTTGGAATGGCGGTCGGCCCGCATGCGAAAAGCCTGGAAGACCTGGCCGACCGTGTCGAGGTGGCGACAGCCTTCAGCCCGACGCCTGCGAGGCGCGAAACCTTCGCCCGGAAGTGGCGCTTGCCGGTCACCGGCGATCTCGACGCCATCTTCAACGATCCCGGCATCGATGCTGTGATGATCCTGACCCCGCCCAACAGCCACCTCGATCTGGTGCGTCGGGCAGCCAACGCCGGCAAGCACATATTGCTGGAGAAGCCGCTCGAAGTGAGCATGGAAAAAGCCGAGGAACTCGTCACCGTGGCTGAAACAGCAGGCGTGACACTCGGCATCGTCCTGCAGCACCGCTTCAAGCCGGCGAGCCTCAAGCTGGCCTCGCTGCTTGCCGAGGGCCATCTCGGCTCGATCGTTTCGGCGTCGGCCCGAACCAGCAACTGGCGGCCGCAGAGCTATTACGACCAGCCGGGGCGCGGCACGCTGGCCCGCGACGGGGGCGGCGTGCTGCTGACCCAGGCAATCCACACGCTCGACCTCTTCATTTCCCTGGCCGGCCTGCCTGACGAGGTTGCCGCCTATGCCGCGACGAGCCAGATCCACCAGATGGAAACCGAAGATCTGGCCGTGGCCGCCATTCGCTACGCCGATGGCGCGATCGGCACGATAAGCGCCACGACATGTGCCTATCCGGGCTTTCCCGATGCCATCGACATCATCGGCACGGCAGGCACCGCGCTGCTCGACGACAATGGCCTTTCGGTCCAGTTTCACGATGGAACATCGCTATCCCACAAGGTGGCGGATGCCGCCGGCGGGGCGGGTGCCGACCCGATGGCGTTCTCGCACCATCATCACCGCGCCGTGCTGGAGGACTTTCTCGATGCCATCGAAGGCGATGGCCAGCCCAGAATCACCGGGCGCGAGGCCCTCAAGGTGCACCGCCTGATCGAGGCCATGCTGCGTTCCTCGCAGACCGGAACGCGACAAATCCTCTGAACGTCGCAGGTCAACCGGCGGCGATGCGCTCCAGCCAGTCCTTGCCAACCCCACGTTCCCGGATGATCGACAGCGGGTCCTCGCTGTCGAGCCGCGCGCACAGGCGATAGACTTCAAGCGTTTCAGCCGTCATCTCGTCACGCTTGTAGAAATACATTGCCGCCGCATAGCGGGTGCGACCTGACCACGCCTCGCCGAGCGGTGTGTTGACCAGCGCCCATTGTTCGGCGATCTCCGGATCGGTCTCGGCCACGCTCAAAAATCTCCCGGCGGGTTGGCGGTGCGCCGCGCGAGCTTGATGAACGGCCGCGGCACGATTTTCGCACGCTTCATCATGCGCTCATATTTCAGTTCGCGCATGGCATAGATCTCGACCCAGAGATTGTCGGTGACCGTGTCGCCATAGGGCCGCGACAGGCTGGCCAGCGCAATGTTGCGCTTGGCCGTCGGCGACCAGATCGCTGCGCTTACCAGGCCGACCTCCCGCGTCTTGCGATGATAGACGATGGCCTGCTCGGCAGGGATGTTTCCCTCAATCTCCAGCCCCACCAGCACATGGCGCATCGTGCCTTTGGCCCGCGCCTTTGCGATGGCGTTGTGCCCGTTGAAATGGCCCTTCTCCAGATCGACCATGAAACCCAGGCCGATCTCGTCGGGCATGCGCACGCGGTCGGCGCGCAGGGCATGCTCGGCGGTGGAGAAATCGGCGTTGGCAACGATCAGGCCGGCTTCAAGGCGGGCCCTGTTGAGCGCCGCGTAACCGATGGCGCGGATGCCGCGTACCTCGCCGGCCTTCCACACGCGGTCCCACAGCGAGAGCGCCAGCTTGGCAGGAACAAACAGTTCGTAGCCCAGATCACCGGTGAAGCCGGTGCGCGAAATGGTGACCTCGCCGCCTTCATGCCGAAACTCGGCAATGTCGAATACTTTGAGCTTTTCGACGCCGGCAAAGCCTGCCTCGCGCAGGATGGCAAACGAAGTCGGCCCCTGCAGCGCCAGCCCGGCGATTTCCTCGGTCTCCTCGGCAATCGCCACCTCGTAGCCGATGGCGCTGTCGAGCAACCACGGCAGATGCCGTTCCTGGCTGCACAGTCGAAAAGTCTGCGCCGAAAGCCTAAACAGCGTGCCGTCATCGAGCACGTGGCCCTCGTCATCGCACCATGCCGTATAGTGCACCCGGCCGGGCTTCAGCTTGCGAACATCGCGCAGCGTGACGCGGTTGAGGAAAGCCTCGGAATCCTTGCCCTCAATGCGGTATTTGACCATCGGCGAAATATCGAAAAGTGCCGCCTGGCTGCGGATGGCGAAATATTCGAGCTCTTCGTCGTAGAGCGAATGCGGCGCGCGATAGCCGGCCCAGTCGTACCAGTCGCTGACCTGCATCAGCGCATCGATGCGCGGCTGGAACGGCGTGCCGAGACGCAGCGTGCGGAAATGGTCCTGGCGCTTGAGGCGTGCCGCCAGTGCTGCATCGGTTTTCTTGGCGGCCTTGGCCATGACCTATCCCTTCATCGCGATGATGCGCCGCGCTGCGTTCATGCCGGGCGCTCCCGAGACCCCGCCGCCCGGATGCGAACCGGCGCCGCACAGATAGAGGCCGGCAACAGGGGTGTCGTAGCCATCTGCGCCAAAGACAGGACGTGACATGAGCATCTGGTCGGCCTGCAACTCGCCATGGTGCCAATGGCCACCGGGCATGCGGTAGCGGCTCTCGATATCGGCAGGCGTCAGCAGCTCGGCATGACGGACGCTCTTGCCGATGCCGGGTGCGAACTTTTCGAGTTGTGCCAGAATGGCTTTCTGGAATTTCGGCTTGCCCTTGGTCCATCCTTCCTTCAGCGCATAGGGCGCATACTGCACGACCGCCGACAGCACGCATCCGCCGTCAGGCGCGAGCGACGGATCGGCGAGGCTCGGCAGCGTGATCTCCATCACCGGCTCGGGCGAGAATTCGCCGTATTTCGAAGGATTGAAGGCGCGCTCGACATGGTTGGTTGACGGCGCAATCACCAGACGCCCTCTATGCCCGGCGGCATCGACGCCTGGGAACTCTGGCGGCCGGTCCAGCGCCAGATGCAGCTTGGCAGCGTCGCCCTTCATGCGGATATGGCTGACCTTGCGCACGAAGCCGGTGTCGAGATCGCGCGGCCCGACCAGGTCGAGAAAGGTCGTTGCCGGGTTGACGCCGGAGACTATTGTCGCCGCACGCAGCGCCTCGCCGCCGGCAAGCACGACGCCAACAGCGCGGCCTTTTTCGACCATGATCTTTTCGACGACAGCGTCCGTGCGGATGGCAACGCCAGCAGCGCGGGCGGCGGATTGAATGGCCGCGACAACCGAGCCCATCCCGCCCTTGGGAACCATCTGTGCGCCGGACATGCCACCGGTCTCGCCGGCAAGCCGATAGTAAAGCCCGAGCAGCGAGGTCGGCGAGCGCGGACCGAGGTGGCTGCCGAGTGTCGCATCGAAGGCAAGCAGGCCCTTCAGCCGGTCGTCCTCGAGTTGCTCATCGAGCAGGTCGGCGACATTCATCAGGATCACACGCAGGAAGTCGCGCATGTCTTCCTTGCCGAGCCGCTTCAGCGCCAGCGCCACCTGGCCGAGCGCCAGCGTCTCGCCGAGCGCCATGCCGTTGAGGTCTGGCGGCCGCCGCGAAAGCATCGGCTTCAGGATACCGGCATAGCGAAACAGTTGCGCGCGCAATTCCTGACAGGCCGCCTGTTCGGCGACAGAGGCGCCAACCAGCACCTCGCCATAGGCGCCGCGCATCGTCAGCGGTTCGCCCTTTTCCGACAGCGCGGTGGATGGCACGCCGCCACCGGTCAGCGCCTGCAGGCCGTGCTTTTCGAGATCGAGCGCGGCGACAACCTCCGGGTGGAGCCGGTTCAGCACATGGGCAACTGATGACACGCGAAAGCCTGGTGCAAATTCCTCGCTGCGCGCCGCACCCCCAGTTTCAGACGCCGCTTCCAGAAGCGTTACCTTGCGGCCCGACCTGGCGAGCAGGGCGGCGCAGACCAGCCCGTTGTGGCCGCCGCCGATGACGATTGCGTCAGATGACGTCATGGGCCGGGCTCATGTGCTTGGATGAATGCTTCAGGTCCCGCAGGATTTCGACAGCGGCGTTGCGCCCGGGCGCGCCCATGACACCGCCGCCAGGATGCGTGGACGAGCCGCAAATGTAGAGGCCGTCGACGGGCGAGCGATATTGCGCATAACCTGGCACCGGCCGGTTGAACAGCAACTGGTCGAACGTCAGCTCACCCTGGAAGATGTTGCCTTCGGTCAGGCCAACCTCGGCTTCGAGTTCGCGTGGCGTTCGCACTTCCATGTGAACGATGCGGTCGCGAAAGCCCGGTGAGTAATCGGCGATCTGTGAGATCACGGTCTCGGCAAACGCGTCGCGATCGGCGTCGGTCCAGTCGCGCCCTTCCACCTTGGGCGGGCAATACTGAACGAAGCAGCTCATGAAATGCTTGCCGGGCGGCGCCATGGTCGGGTCGAGGGTCGTCGGGATCATCATGTCGAGAAATGGATCGGCCGACCATTTGCCGGCTTTCCAGTCGTCATAGGCGCGGTCCATGCGCTCGACGGAATCGGTGAAGTGAAGGTCGCCGCGGATCGACGGCGAGCCTTTGGGAAGCGCCGGGAACTCTGGCAGCGAATCCAGCGCGATGTTGACCTTGCCGGACGATCCGCGGATCTTGAAGTTCTTCACCCGGCGCAGGAAGATGTCAGGCAGTTCCTTTTCCTCGACCAGCTTCAGGAATGTGCGCTTCACGTCGGCGTTGGAGACGACAAGCTTGCCCTTAACTTCCTCGCCGCCTTCAAGAACAACGCCTGTCGCCTTGCCATTTCTGACCAGCACCTGGTCGACCGATGCGCCGGTTCGAATCGTGCCGCCCGATGCCTCGAAGCTTGCGGCAAGCGCCTTGGTGACGGCGCCCATGCCGCCGCGCGCATAACCCCAGGCGCCGACCGAGCCATCGACCTCGCCCATATAGTGGTGCAGCAGCACATAGGCGGTGCCCGGCGACATCGGTCCGAGCGCAGTACCGATAATGCCCGAGATCGAGAAATTCGCCTTGATGACATCTGTCTCGAAATACTCGTCGAGAAACTCCGAGATCGACATCGTCCAGAAGCGCAGGGTCTGCGCCATTTCGGCGGCACCAAGGCCCGAGAACTTCTTGCCCAGATAAAGCAGTTCGCCAAGGTCGCGCGGGCGCATGCTTGTGGGATCGGGTGCGGTGCGCATCAAGAGCGGCTGGATGAAGCGGCACTGCCTGGTGACGTCGCGGGCATAGCGGTCATAGGCCTCGGCATCGCGTGCCGAGAAACGCGCGAACTCGCGGCGATGCGCGTGATGATCGCGGTAGTTGGCAAGGTAGTCGCCGTCCTGCGTGAACACCGCACCGCCCTCATAGGCGATGACCTGCAATCCGAAACGCGGCAGTTCGAGATCGCGCATGATTTCCGGACGAAACAGCGAACAGACATAGGAACAGTTGGAATAGAGGAAGCCCGGCGCAAGCGAGCGGCTGACCGCCGCGCCGCCGACCCAGTCATTCTTCTCGAGCACCAGCACGTCGAGGCCGGCGCGCTGCAGGTAGCACGCATTGACCAGGCCGTTGTGCCCGCCGCCGATGATGATGGCGTCCCAGTTCTTCATTGGTTTGCCGTTCCGTCCTGCCCGTTCAGTGACTGTCGCGACCCCACTCGCAGGCCATTCAAACAACCCGGCTGCCTGCCAACCGGCAGGGCAAGTCGTGTTGCGATGCCCGCAAATCTGGCACGACGCTGCCTCGCATGTCCAGCCTTATTGAATGAATGTTCAACAAATCAAGTTGCAATTTCGTCAGGAAGCGTTAGGCTTTGGCCATCCTTCACCGTACGGAAAAATGTCCACGATGATCGAAACGGCTGATGCCGAACCCGAATATGACAATACCGCCATACGCTTCCTCGAGGCGCTCTGGGGCGAAGGATACCTCTCGCCTGGCGGACCTGACGAAGTCGACCGCATCGTCGAAAACCTTGAACTGTCCGGCAAGTCGCTTCTCGACATTGGCTGTGGCGCCGGCGGCATCACATTGCATCTGTTGGAAAAACACGATCTGGCCCGCGCCACCGGCTTCGATGTCGAAGGACCGGTCATCGAGGCCGCCCGTCTGAGAGCTGCCGAACGCGGCCTGTCGGGCCGCGCAACGTTCATCCAGGCACCGCCTGGACCGCTGCCCTTTGCAGACGCTTCGTTTGACGTCGTCTTCTCGAAGGATGCACTGCTGCATGTCCCCGACAAGGAGGCGCTGTTTGCCGAAATCTTTCGTGTCCTGGTCCCCGGCGGGGTGTTTGCCGCCAGCAACTGGATGATTGGACACGACCACGAACCTACGCCGGAAATGCAGGCCTATATCGCCGCCGAAGGCCTGAGCTTTGCCATGGCGTCACCGGATCGCTACCGGCTGGCGATGCTTCGCGCCGGCTTCGAGGACATCACCGTCAGGGATCGCAATCCCTGGTACCGTGAGGTCGCGCGCGAAGACCTCGCGCGGCTCAGGGGACCGCTTTATGGCGCCGTCTCCGAGGCCGTCGGCAGCGCCTATGTCGACAAGAACATCCACACGTGGGAGGCCATGCAGAAGGTGCTTGACAGCGGCGAGCACCGGCCCACCCATCTGCGCGGATGGAAACCGGCCGAGAACCAATAGGATGTCGAGCATGGCGGCAACGATGAAGAAGACCGAAAGCCTTGCAGGCGCGGACCTGCCCGGCGAGGGCGAGAAGCGGGGTCGCAAGGCTTCCAAGGAAGTGCGCCGCCATCAGCTCATCGAGGCAACGATCGACTCGCTTGCCAAGCGCGGCTTTTCTGAAACCACCATGGCCGATGTTGCCGACGGCGCCGGCCTTTCGCGGGGCATCGTCAATTTTCATTTCGAGAGCAAGGAAAAGCTGCTCGTCGCCACACTGAAGCACATGGCTGATGAATATTCAGCGCACTGGCGCGCCGCCTACCAGAAGGCTGGCGACGACCCGGCCCGTCAGATCGCGATGCTGGTTGCCGCCGATTTCGATCGCTCGATCTGCAACAGGCGCAAGCTCGCCGCCTGGTGCGCATTCTGGGGAGAGGCCAAGTCGCGCCCGACCTATCAGGAGCTGTGCGGCGCACGTGACGAGGCCTATCAGAACGTGTTTGTCGAGATCTGCGCCCGGCTGAAGACCGACAGCGGATACGACTATGCCGCATACGAGACCGCCGCCGGGCTGTGCGCCATGCTCGAAGGACTGTGGCTGCGTCTGATGATGGGCACCGAAGGCATGACACGCGAATCCGCGCATCAGGTCGCCCGCGAATATCTCGCTTGCGTTTTCCCGAAGCAGTTTTCGAGAGAACGTTCCGGCGGAAACGCCATCGCATGAAGATCAATCAGAACAAGGGGAATATCATGACAAGAACCACCAGACGTCTAAGCATAACGATTGGCCTGGCACTGGCGCTTTCCGCGTCGGCCGCCGCGATTGCGGCAGCTGAGGACAAGGACCTGATCATTTTTGACTGGTCCGGCTACGAAGACCCGGCCTTTCACCCGGGCTATGTCGAGAAGGGCGGCCAGTCGCCGACCTTCACCTTCTTCGGCGACGAGGACGAGGCCTTCCAGAAGATCCGCTCCGGCTTCAAGACCGATCTCGCCCACCCATGCTCGCAAAGCGTGGTGAAGTGGCGTGAGGCCGGTTTGCTGCAGCCGCTCGATACCTCGAAGATCAACGCCTGGAACGATCTCAACCCGGGCATCATGAAGATGAAGGATCTCGCAACCTCTGCCGACGGCACGGCCTGGTTCATGCCATGGGATTGGGGCAACACGCTCGTCACCTACAACTCCGAAAAGGTTGACGAGGCCGACATCAGCTCGCTGAAGGCGTTCGCCGATCCGAAGTTCAAGGACCGCGTCGCGATCGGTGACAGTGTCGACGATGCCTATGCCTTGGCTTCGCTTGCCATCGGCCTGACCGACTGGGCCGAGATGACCGATGCGCAGTTCGAAGAGGCCTCGGCCTTCCTTCGCGAGGTCCACAAGAACGTTCGCATCTACTGGTCCGACACGACCGAAATCGTGCAGGCGCTGAGCGGCGGCGAAGTCGATCTCGCCTGGGCTTGGAACGACGCAGCAGTCCAGTCGGCTCTGGCGGGCGCACCAATCAAGGCCAAGCGCGACACCAAGGAAGGCCTGTCTACCTGGGTTTGCGGCTATGTTCGCCTCAAGGATGCGCCGGGCAGCGAGGAAAAGGCCTATGACTTCCTGAACGCCATCAACGCGCCGGAAGTCGCTTCCTATCTCGTCTCCGACTGGGGCTATGGCCATGCTGACGCCAAGAGCATGGCGACCGTCGATCCGGAAATCGTCGAGTCTCAGGGCTACGGCGATGTCGACAAGTTCGTCGACAAGACGCTGTTCCAGTCGCCGGTGCCAGCCGAGCTGAAGCAGAAGATGATCGCCGAGTTCGAGAAGATCAAGGCCGGCTATTGAGCGGTCATTCCGCTCGCACTGACGTTGCCATTGTCGGGGCCGGTTTTACCGGCCTCGCTGCGGCGACCGAACTAGGAAAGGCAGGCATCGACTGTCTGCTTTTCGAGGCGCGCGACCGCGTCGGCGGCCGCGTCGAGGCCGGCGTCAACGGACTCGGCGAGACCATCGATCTCGGCGGCCAGTTCATCTGCGACGACATGCCCGAGATCCTGGCGCTGGCC
>JBBSOT010000096.1:0-14147 GCA_038259455.1 Hyphomicrobiales bacterium
CCCTGTCTGACGATCTAGAAGGACAGAATTCTCGCAAAGTGGGCTGCGAAGGCGCATGGTCGAGTTTTTCACCAGTATCCACCGTTTCTGGAACAATGCGAATGGTGGGAGCGCGCCTGTTTTCCGATGCTAGTAGAGACCCTTGCGATAGCTTTCTTCGACCGCAGACTGTTCTATCGAGTCCACTTCGATTTCTGCATGATCTCTGATCATCTCGTTTAATGATGGGACCGGTCTAGCGGCAGGCCATGTTTCTGGCTTCCATAGGCCCGCACGCAGAGGAGCCTTTCCACAGTGTGTATAAATTTCTTCCGCTGTAATGCGGAGGACCGTTTTTGGACTTCGCCCATTCACTTGAAAGCGTTCGCAGATGTTAGAATCATCGAGAATTTCAGCAGAACCATTGACCCGTAAAGTCTCTCCAACCGTTGGTATCATTAATATGACTGCCACCTTGGGGTTTGCTAAGATGTTCATCATACCATCAATACGGTTGTTGCCTGGTCGATCAGGTAGAAGGAGAGTTCTATCAGATTCTACTTCGACAAAGCCTGCTGGATCTCCTTTTGGCGAGACATCTAAATCTTGTCCATCAGTGGTAGCGATCACGAGAAAAGTTGCGTGCTCAATGAAAAGCCTACAGTGCTTGTCGAACTCTGAAATGACCTTTGCAGCAGCACGAGGCGAAGGATTGCCGTAAATTCGGCGGAGTTTTTCTGGTGTCATAGCTTCTTCCTTTTCGGTTTTTCTACCACTGCCAAGGAAATCAGCAAGCTCGTGGTTGTCTACAGATCAGCACACCCTCCCAAAAACGACCCAGACCGTGTGAAAACTATCAGAGGCTTGGAAATCCGTTAGAAAAAGCCGGATTTTTGCTCCTATCTCGTTGAGATGAACCCACACGACACCAACTACGAAGGATGAGTGGGCCGAGTCGACGCAGAAACTTGGGTTTTCACACAGTCTGGACCGTTTTTTACCATTAGCTAAGACGAACCTCACCATAGAAGATTACCCACGTTCGAAAATAATCGGAAAAGGTTTCGAAGCGGTGCGGCACATGGGCGGGCACGAACAGTAAATCTCCCGGACCGAAAGGGACCAGCTCGGCGTCGCGCGAAAACGTTCCTGTTCCCTCGGCGATTATGTAGATTTCATCCCGATTATGCGGTTCTTGATTGTCCGTCCCATTAGGGGCGTACAGCTCGACGGTAATCTCATTAGTTTCAAAAACGACCTCGAACGAATCCGCCTCGTTCAACCGCTTGGCCACGTCCCTAAGTGAATGCCGGATAGCATCACTCGACCGTGACGATGATACTGTCGCATGAATATCTGATTTT
Organism: Hyphomicrobiales bacterium; assembly: GCA_038259455.1. Taxonomy (GTDB): domain Bacteria; phylum Pseudomonadota; class Alphaproteobacteria; order Rhizobiales; family Rhizobiaceae; genus CAMYMG01. The sequence goes on from JBBSOT010000096.1 coordinate 1,344, forward strand.
TCTCTGTTTTGTCGTGCTGCAGTATCATCCATTCTGTTCTCCATAGTTTTCCGTAATGCGTTGCGGCAGTAGTATCAAAACCAGTGCAACCGCGATGATTGGCAGGGCTCCGATTGCCAGAACCGTCCAGCCCTGGGTTGTGACGATGGCACCGGAAGCAAAGACGCACGCTGTCGAGGCGAGAGCGATCAGCGTATCGTTGACGCCTTGTATGACTGACCGTTCGTTGGCTGAAACTGCGCTCGCCAGCAGGTTTGTTGCGCCGATGAACCCGAAGTTCCAGCCAAAGCCCAAAAGGATCAGCGCACCATAGAAATGGTGCAGGCTGACTCCGCTCGCAGCGGTCAGGGCCGATGCGATCAGCAGGACCAATCCTGTGAGCATGACAGGCTTGGTACCAAGCATCTTGATGATGAAGCCGGTCACAAAGCTTGGCGCGAACATCGCGACCACGTGCCAGCGCACGACGTCTCCGGCAAGGGCCTCACTGTAACCAAAGCCCGTCATAGCCAACGGGGTCGGGGCCATGAGAAGCACCATAATCCCTTGTGAGACGGCACCAATACTAACCGCCGTCAGGACCGGCCCGCGTTTCAGAATCGCGAAGGTCTGCATGCGATCCGGGCGTGGACGACTGCTGGCTTGGACTGGTTTTGGGATGCGGACAAAGGCAAGTGGCACAAGACCCAGAAGCGTCACGGCCGAAATCGCCGCGTAGGCCCCGGCCAGCGGCACAGGCGCAAAGGCGTCCTTGGCCAAGATGAAGATCTGCGGTCCGACGAAAGCGGCCACCAGCCCGGAGGTCAGGACAAGGGAAATCGCGACAGGCTGCCAGCGGTCGGGGACGACCTCGGCAGCGGCGAAGCGGAAATAGAGGTAACAGGCCAGTGCAGCACCTAGCAGCGCATGAGCTGCGCACAACAAAGCGAAGCTGGCGACAAACAGCGCTGCGGCTCCGATGATGCCACCGATCATCGCCAGCAGGCCGCCGATAAGGAATCCGGTCCGACGGCCATAGCGCCCCATGAGCAGCGACAGCGGGCCTGTCGCAATCAATCCGGCCAGTGCCTGCACCGAAGGCGGCAACGTGGCGAGCGCGGGGGACGGCGCGAGTATCAGCCCGGCCAGTCCCCCGAGAATGATCAACATCGGCATCGCCGCACCCAGGATCGTGTTTGCCGCAAGCAGGCCTGCACAAGTGACGCCGCTGCGACGTGGTGCTTTGGTCATGAGAACCGTCCTGACATGATGTTGACATAACCGGGTTTAGCAGCAAATCTGATGTCCCAAATGTCAATCAGGCGTCAAATATGGACAGCTCTGTTTTACCCCGGACCATCGACGTCCTGCTTTACGAAGGCGTGAACGCCATTGATGTCAGCGGACCGTCGCAGGCTTTTGATCATGCGCGACGTGGAGACCGGCGGGCATATGTGCTGCGCTATGTTTCAGTGGATGGTGCTAAGGTCCGAGCGTCATGCGGATTGGCTCTCTCGCCGGATGGTTGCCTTTCTGCGGATGAAGATAGTGATCTGCTGATCCCCGGAGGTGCCGGGGTGGACGAGTTCGTTCAAAACACAGCGGTGCTTGAGGTCCTGCGGACGCGGGCGGCGCACACCGACAATTGTCGGCTGATCTCGATCTGCTCAGGTGCACTTGTCCTGGCTGCTGCCGGGGTGCTCGACGGACACACCGCGACGACGCATTGGTCGCGTGAGCGCGATGTGCGACGGTTTCCGGATGTTATGTGGGATCTAGATCGCATCTATGTTGCGTCTGGTCGCATTTTCACCTCTGCCGGGGTGACAACCGGGATTGATCTAGCACTCGCGATCATTCGCAACGACTGCGGTAACACTGCAGCACTGACTGTCGCCCGCGAACTGGTCGTGCAACTGCGGCGAACGGGCGGGCAGAGCCAGTATGCCATGCATCTCGCGGGCCAGTTTGCAAAAGAAAGCGGCCTTAGTCGCCTGATCGAAACAGTGACCGCTGATCCCAGCCAAAGGTGGACTCTCGACGATCTAGCCGCCGAGGCCGGGATGAACCGGCGCACGCTGTCACGGGTTTTCCAACGGCATCTGTCGATGTCCCCCGCGCAATTTGTGGAGCGAGTGCGCATCGACCATGCGCGCGGGCTGCTGGAAGATGGCTTGCCGCTCAAGCTGGTGGCAACCCAAAGCGGGTTCGGCGACGCCCAGCGTATGCGCCGGGCGTTCCAGCGTCGCTATGGCCTGAGTATGACGCAATATGCAGCGGCCTTTGCAAGCGTCGCATGACGATACCAAAAAACCCTTTTTGAACGGTTGCGAAGGTCTGCTGTGCGGAGAAGCTGTCGTCTGATGTCCAGATCCGAATGGAAGCAATGAGGCTTTGACCAAATCAGCATGAAAGCCATAGATTACGGCACTACAACAGAAGGAACGCGATGATGCCCATGGAAACCTATTTGATCTATTTGGCAGCTGTCGCCATATTTTTCGCGACACCGCCTGATACCAGTCAGCTTCTCATCATATCGAACAGCGTAAGGCACGGGCTGAGACGCAGCGCCTATACCATCGCCGGAGATTTGACAGCCAACAGCTTGCAAATGACGGGGGCGGCTTTTGGGCTTGCCGCGATCATCGCGACCTCCGCAAGCGCGTTTATTTGGATTAAATGGCTCGGGGTAGCCTATCTCGTCTGGATCGGCGTTCAGCTAATTCTCTCGAAAGAAAAAACGGATGGCGTTACACCCAATACATCCGGTCAATCGTTCCGCTTGTTTCGTCAAGGCTTTGTGACCTCTATGGCGAACCCGTTTGCCGTCGTATTTTTTGGCGCACTCTTTCCTCAGTTTATCGACCCGACGATACCCGTGCTACCTCAACTATTCATCCTCGGTATTACATATCTGGTGGTTGATGGAGCTATCCTGCTGCTCTGGGGATGGCTGGGAGTGCGAGCGGCCACGGCACTTAAACGGTTTTCGTTCGGCTTAGTGAACAAGATTTGCGGCGCTCTTATGATCGGCGCAGCGGCATTGCTGGCGAGTAAAGATTTTCAGCCACAACGTTGATCGCGTGATCGGATTGCCGACATTCGTACCTCGCGCAGCCTCCCGTACTTTGGGCTCAAACCTGACTCGCGGCGGCGCAGCACCAAGTCAGCCGCCCACCACCGCTTCAGAGCTCGTGGTAGCCGACGGCAGTCAGCCCGCACTTGAGTATCATGTCGGGTGGCGTTGGCAGGCGCAGCATCTGACACAAAGGGCACAGAGCGGTCATTCGGGGCTTTCCAAAATCTACGGATACTGGTGAAAAACTCCAGAGATCTCAAATCCCGCCACAGAAAGCGAACAAACGTTCCGCTATCAAGCCACATTGCCCCCGATACGGCCCTGTCTGACGATCTAGAAGGACAGAATTCTCGCAAAGTGGGCTGCGAAGGCGCATGGTCGAGTTTTTCACCAGTATCTACGGTTTTTGGAATGTTTTTGGTTTACTCCCGTGCGGTGGCAGACCCAATCTTGGATTAGCTTTTCTCCAGTGCCTGTTCAACCGCCGCCTGGCAGTGAAGTTCGGTCGTGGAAAATGCGGGCAAGGGTGACTGATCTGGCCTGATTAGCAACGGAATTTCGGTGCAGGCCAATGCCACGCAATCTGCACCTCGCAAACCCAACGCCCTGATAATATTTCGATAATTGGAGCGTGTGCCGTCCCGGAAATCATTTTTGACCAGTTCATTGTAGATGCTGTCGTGAATGAAAGCCCGTTCTGTATCGTCTGGTATCACAACCCCAATACCGTGTTCTGCGAGTATCGTGGAATAGAAGTCGCCCTCCATGGTTTTGCGCACCCCGAGGATCGCTACGCTTTTCAAACCCTTGTCCTTGATGGCCTTAGCGGTAACAGAAGCGATGTGCAGAAATGGAATTTGGAGCATTGACCCTATTTCGGGAACGAAACGATGAACATCGTTGCAGGTTATCACGATAAAATCTGCACCTGCTGCCTCCAAAGCCCGCGCGGAATCTGCGATCTGCTGGCAGGCCGCACCTTCGTCTTCCCTGTCGATGACGGCAGAAACGTAATCCTGTCGATTGACGCTTTCCAGAACGATACGAGCTGAAGATACGCCGCCTGCAAGAATCTGTGTGATTTCATTGATTCGCTTGTAGTATTCTGCTGTCGAGACCCAGCTCAAACCACCGATCAATCCAATCTTTTTCACCCGAAAACTCCACTACGATAATTCTTCCATTCAGATTGTAACGAGAGTGTTCCAGCAACACAAACAGGCTCAAACTGATCCTATTTTAGCGAACAGATTTTGGCAGGAGTTTTCCGAAAGACTGGCAAAGAGTGAGTAATGAGCGAAACCGCTTGACGGCGCGGCCTTAAATCGAGATATTTCGATATATGGACCTTGAGAGATCGATATCCGCTTTGAACAATCCTGTCCGGCGCAGGATTCTGGAATGGCTCAAGGACCGCTCAAATTTCCCGTCTGCCCTGCCGGAGCACGCCGATCTTGATGGTGTCTGCGTTGCCTACATTCAGGAAAAAGCGCAGCTCTCGCAATCCACGGTCTCCAACTACATGGGGTTACTGAAGCAGGCAGGTTTCGTAACAGCGGAACGGCACGGACAGTGGACATTCTACCGACGTGAAGAAGAGAATATCCGGGCGTTTCTCGCTGCCTTCCAGGATGAACTCCTGAAGCAGTAGTGCCAAAAATATTGCCCGATCTACGAAAGCATGCGCGAATAAACCGAAATATCGAAATATTACGATGGAGACATCATATGGACCGGACAGACAAGGATGCCAAATCGCTTCTGGGGCGGCCCTTGAAGTTGCCCTGCGGCGTTGAACTCAAAAACCGGATCATCAAAGCGGCAATGTCCGACTCTCTTGGCGATGGGGTTGGAAATCCGACCGAGGCGCAGATGCGGCTCTATGAACGATGGGCCGAAGGAGGCACCGCGCTGTCATTGATCGGAGAGGTTCAAGTGTCTCCGCATTTTCCCGAGAAGCCGGGAAATCTCGTCCTGACGTCGGATGCCGACATGGCCGCCCTACGCTCTTTGGCGGAACGCGGATCGGCCAACGGCGCGCTTATCTGGCCACAGCTCGGCCATGCTGGCGCACTTGCCCATACGCCGATCAGCAAACCCAAGGGGCCATCCCCTCTGGATGTCGAAGGGCTTCGGTGTGACGGCATGTCCGCCGAAGATATTTTCAAGTTACCGGCCACCTACGCGACCGCCGCGGCCCTCGCAAAGGAGGCTGGTTTTGGTGGCGTGCAGATCCACGCGGGCCACGGCTTCCTGTTCAGCCAGTTTCTTTCGCCTCTCTTCAATCACCGGACCGACGCCTATGGCGGAGGGGTCGAAGGACGGTTCCGCATCATCCGTGAGACGATTGACGCCGTGCGAAGGACCGTTGGTGCGTCTTTCCCGATCGGCATCAAGATCAATGCGACGGACAAACTGGTTGGAGGACTGACGGAAGATGATTCATTGGAGGTTGTGCGACTACTCGACCGAACCTCAATCGACCTCATTGATGTGAGCGGAGGGACATATTTCCCGGGCGCAGCATCAAGCTCGGACGGCACATCCGCCTCCGGACCTTATTACATCGAGTTTGCGCGGCGTGCCAAAAAAGCCACGTCTGTTCCCATCGCGCTGACGGGCGGATTCGTGACCAGGAATCAGGCTGTTGATGCCCTACAAAACGGTGCGGCAGACGCAATCAGTCTCGCCCGTGCGCTCGTGCTCGACCCATCCCTCGTCAATGCCTGGCTGTGCGACGTGGCGGGCGATCCAGAATTCCCTACCTTTGATGCGCCGCCCCGAGGGAGTGTTACTGCCTGGTACAGCATGCGCTTGACTGCGCTTGGTGAAGGTGTCGAAGGCAACTTCGATCAAAGTCCTGCATATTCACTGAAAGCCTATGAAGCACGGGATGCGGAGCGCTCTGCAATGTGGCTCAAGCGCTTCTCGTAGCCGCCGCAGTGCAAAAGTTCATATGTTTTTGACGGCGATGAAATTGACCAATATTTCCCCTTAGCCTCTGGCAAGAGGTTTCTATCCGACAGCCCTCACTCGCAGTCAACGCAGCGAGTGAGGATAAGGTGATCGAACGCGCTTCTATTGCCCGGTAATGGCCAATCTGAATCCTAAAAGGGCAAAGGACATTGCAAAAGTGCCGCGCAGCCATGCCATAGCACGAGGCTTCGACAGAACCCGGTCGCGAAGAGAAGCGGCAAAGGCACCGTAGATGGCGAAGGCTGCGAACGTCATTGCCATGAAGATCAGGGCCAGCCCCGTCATTTCCAAAGCCGCACCCGGCGCATCCATCGGAACGAACTGAGGCAGGAAAGCGAGAAAGAATACGGACAGCTTGGGATTCAGCAGGTTCAGCAGGATACCATCCCGGATCAGCTTTCTAACCGGAACACGGGTCGTCCGCCCCTCGACTGTCAGCGTGCCACGACCGCGCCAGACGCTCCATGCCATCCATAGGAGATAGGCGACGCCTGCGGCCTTCACGAGCTGGAATGCGAGCGCGCTGGCATGAAGAAGGGCAGCAAGGCCCAAGATCGAGGCCACCATGTGTGGCACGATGCCAAGCGTGCATCCTATGGCGGCAACCAGGCTTGGGCGCAAACCCTGACCGATTGCGACCGCCAGCGTGTAGACGACACCCGTGCCGGGTATCAGCACCACAACGAGCGCGGTTGCGAGAAACTCCCAACTCATGTTTCGGCCTCTTCCGTCTGGAACCGTCCATCGCCGCTGCGCAGGCTCCCTGTCCGCACCACGGCACCTGACTCCCCGAGCACATCTGCCAGGACATCTCTTGCCGACAGAACATCGGTCTCGGCATCGTCGTGCAGCCCTTCAATCACAAGAAGGGCTGTTCTCGTGGTGGGCGAAACGGCCGAGGCCGCACTCTGCCGATTGGTCCAGCGCCGTGCGTGCGCCGCGCTAGCGTCATCGGCGAAAATAATCTCGCCGGGATGGGGGTGTTCGGTTGTGCCGCCGAAAGTGAGATAGGTCTCATCACTCGTCGCAGGCCGCACGGTCAGGTTGCCCTCAATCCGGTCCAGATCGAACGCCGCAACCGGAACGCCATAGGCGGCGGAGGCCGCATTACAGATGTTTACGATTGGATTCAACGATGGCAGCTCCCCGTCCTTGCGGAGCCGCCGCAAAAGCGCTTCTGACGCACATCGATATTGGGTTGGTTTCAGCCCCATCGTGGAGAATGCCGCCCTCCAGGCACGGATCGCAGGCAATTCGCCTTCAGGGCCACCCGCAAGGTGTCGGAGAGCATCGCTTTGGAGATGAGAAACCATATCGGTCAGATCAATCGTTTCGGGAAGGCTGCGGACAAGCGCGAGGCCAGTGAAGAGCTTGGGGAAGGTCTTCCCGATTTCGGAATGGTAAGAAAAAATCATGGGGTCTCATACCCCGCGACGGCGCTTCTAGTCTTGAACGATAGTGGCCCCGACCGACCTGTAGCGACCCGGTGGCAAACCGAACTGACGCGCGAAAGCTCGCGTAAGATGGCTTTGATCAGCAAAACCCAGATCGACCGCGACCTCTGCGGGACTGTCTCCTGCGGCAAGGGCTCGTCGAGCAAGGCGAAGGCGTATCTGCATTGCATAGTCATGCGGCGTGGCCCCTACCTCCCTCCGAAAGCGGCGCAGCGCGCCTGTGCGGTGCATTCCCATCAGAGTCGCGACTTCATCAAGCGAAGGCGGCGCATCCGGCCGGTCGCGAATGCGCTCTTGCACCAGCATTGTCGCGGGCGATGGAATGCGATCACCCATAGGCCGGGAATGCGACAGGGCTTCAGACAGAAGCACTGTCAGTGTCTCTTCAGCAGCCCCGGCATCGCAATCTCGCAAAGCGCTGAGCACATGTTCCAGGTGATTTCGGAGAGCAGGTGCTTGGCGGGCGGCAAAACCAATCTCGCGACCAGCGGCAGACCGCCCCGCCATCCGCGCAACGACTACGGGTTCGATGAATACCATCTCCCAACTCCGCGTGCCGCCGATGGGTACACCATCGTGGATCTCGTTTGGGCTGACCGCAATGACATCGCCTTTGCCTGCCTCTACCTGACCGCACTCCGACCAGGATACGTGCCCACCAGTCCGCATGATGCCCAAACCGAAATGGTCGTGCGCATGTCGCGGGAAACTGCGCACCGATGATATCGCGACGACCTCGACGCCCGTGAGGCATCGAAGTGCGAGTTCGACACGATGATTCAATAGCGCTGTCATCTTAAAAGCTTAACATCCGCATCGCTGCGGAGCATCCTCAACCTTTGCCTATCCTGTAACTAATCCTTGGCCAGAACTGATACGCAGTCATCGGCAGAAAAGACCGCATTTGTGTGATCTTCAGCGCTATCTGGCGCCTTTCTAACAGCGTTAGGTGGCGCATCTGGCGCGTATGGTCTGGCCAAAACAGCGAAGCGGCCCTTCAAGCCGTGTGCAGCGAATGCCGGTAGAGAGCCCAATATGACCGATGCTGCGGACTACACGAATAGCTGCTTCGGTGAACGATCCAGGATGACAGTTGCAATGCGTACCTTGCTGATTGAAGCTCCCGGTATGCTGTCTGACGAAGATTTACCCTTTGCAAAATTGACGACCCCCGCGCGTCGTCACGTGTATCTTTTTCAAGGGCACCAATTCCTAGACCGTTTCGCCATGGGGGTGATCGTTGCTGTGACGGCTCTTGCTCTTCAAGGAAGGGGCTTGGGTGTTGGCGAGATCGGAGCGCTCTTCGCCATCTACGCCGCCGTAACCATGCTTGCCGAGCTGCCCTTCGGCGGCCTAGCCGATGGGGTGGGGCGCAAGCCTGTCTTTTTGTTCGCGACGGTAGCGAGCCTGATGGCCTCCGTCGTTTTTATTTTGTCCAACGCGTTCTGGCCGCTCGCTGCGTCGTTCGGATTGGTGGGCCTCGGTCGCGCATTGCGGTCGGGAACGTTAGACGCCTGGTACGTGGAAGGACTGCATGCTCTCGCGCCTAGTGTCGAAATCCAACCGCTGCTGGCCCGTGCGCAGACGGCAAATTTCGCGGGTCTTGGATTTGGGGCGATTGTGGGAGGATTTCTTCCCGGCCTTGTCGCAGGGAATGACCCTTCGGACCCACTGATCGGGTGGACAGTCTACGACGTATCCTATGCTGCCGGAATCGCGCTGACACTCGTCGTGTTTGCCTACACGGTCCTTCTGATCCGTGAACCGGCCCGCACCCTAAACGGGGCGGTCGTGTTGCGCGAGATACGCGCCGTGCCGGGCACGATCCGCGACGGTGCTTGGCTCGCGATCTCGCACCGGGCGCTCCTTCTGCTGCTCGCGATCCTGAGTCTCATGCTCTTCGCCACCAATCCGGTCGAGGTGCTTTGGCCCACTGTAGTGCAGGCCATGCTCGATCCCGAACGCGCTGCCGCCATGGTGGGACTTTTGACGGCAGGATATTTTTTCGCGATTGCAATGGGCGCGAGCCTCGCCGGACGGGTTGGCCGACTCTTTAGACGCCGTCATGCGGCGACTCTCGCAGCAGTTCTTGGAGCGCTCATCGTTTGTCAGATCGCATTGGCCCTGCAAGAGTCGCTCGTCGGTTTCATCGCAGCGTTTCTTCTTTTCTCAGTTGTATTGGGACTGTCGGAATCGCCCGCCTCAAGCATCCTGCACGCCTATGTGCCGGACAATCGCCGCTCAACGATCCTTTCGGTCCAATCTCTTCTCAAGCAGTTGGGTGCAATGGTGGGCCTGCTTATCCTAGGCTGGATTGGCGAGATTGAAGGTGTGGGCATTGCGTGGATCACTGGGGCGGTCGGTCTCGGGGCAGCCGCAGCTCTAGCAATCATGCTCGCCAGGCAAAAAGGGCGTTAGTACCAGCCTGACCGGTCTAGCCACCCATGCGTAGATGCTCGCCGTCGACCCTGCTGAAGCGAAACAAGCGGGCCTTCGCATTGGGTCGACAAATAGCAGCATTGTCCGCACAGCAGTCGGCCGAGCAGTTGGAATCGAAGGTCCGCTCGCCCATTCAAAAAGCTTCTCATGAGAACCGACTAGGGCACACACCAATAGTTTTCCGAAACATATAAGTGAAGGCGCTGGCAGACTCATAGCCCATGTCCAGCGCGACCATGCCGACCTTATCGCCCGCGGCCAGGCGCGTGATCGCGTGTAGGACACGCACATGGCGTAGCCACCGTGCGGGGGTCATTCCAGTCTCAGTCACGAAGAGCCGCTCAATCGTCTTGCGCCCGGCCGCAACTTCAGAGAGCCAGTCGCCCGACTTGCCAACCTCGCCAGGGCCATTAAGCGCCGCGCGTGCCACCCCGACGATTCTTCGATCATGCGGCATTGCAACCGACAGCGGCACGTCTGTGGCGGCGATAAACTCCTGTCTCAAAAGGGCGTGCAACGTCGCTGTATGTGCTGCCGAGCGTTCGGGCGAAGCGCCCGGAACGGTCGCCGTCATGAGGCTTTCGAGAAGCGGCGTCATTCCCACGACGCGGCAGTTTCCCCCGAGGCGTTCAGCCTCGTCGCAACTGACGTCGACATAGATCATCTCATTTCTGGCCCCGTAGCGCAGCCAGTGCCGCGTGTCGGGAGGTATCCAGATGGCCATCGCTGAGCAGAGAAGATGCACACGGTCTGGCGTGCCAACATACATCGAGCCCGAAAGGGCTGAGGTGATCTGGCCAAATGCGTGCGTATGCCAGTCGGAAGACTCACCCGCCTCTGGGCGGACAGTCTCGCCCAAGTACGGGGTAGGGGCATTAGCAGGCAAAGGTTGTGACGGTGGCATCAATACAGATGGCATCGAAAAATCCGCGCTCCTGACGTTTTCTCGACACATGATAGTCCAACATCGACATTCAGCCAAGGATGGTTGCTGTAGACTAGTGCCGGTCGGGCCGAGGTCCGACGAAGGATCTGGAGTCCAAGACCATGAACGAAATGAAGCCTCGCGCTTTTCATGCCTGGTTCGCAGCGGGACATCTCGCCGATGATTGGCCAATCGCTGGGCTCTGGATCGTCGTTCCGGCGGCTGGAATCGCCATGGACCTGTCCCCCACCGAGGTCGGACTTCTCTTCACAATCTTCAACGTGGGCGGTGCGCTTGCCTATATCCCTGCGGGTATCATCGCGGATCATGTTTCTGATCAAGGCAGAATACTGGTTGCCACATTTTGGTGGGTCGCGGTCGGCTATCTGGTCGCAGCGCTGGCCCCGGAGTTCTGGAGTCTTGCAATCTTGCTTGCTATGGCGGGAATGGGCAATGCAGCATGGCATCCTATCGCTGCGGGGCTACTGACGCGCGAAAGTAAAAAGCAAAGGGCGGAGGCCCTAGGCGTCCACGCCATCGGCGGCTCACTCGCCGAAGTGCTGGCCCCACTCTGCATCGGCGTTCTACTCACCTTTGTCGACTGGCGGAGTGCGCTCGCTTTATCCGTGATCCCAACCATCCTTCTGGGCATATGTTTCGTGTTCGTCATCCGCACCGTGCCACGTGCCGAACGAACTCCGTTCCGTTGGGCCGAACTGCGCGGGCTGATGGGCTTATGGCGACGTGGGACTGGCTTGCGGATAATCGCGATGATCTGTCTCTACAACATGGCACTTACCGCTCTCCTGAGCATGATCCCGCTTTACCTCGTTTCGGCTCATGACCTGGCACCCGCCTCGGTGGGACTTGTGTTCGCGGCGCTCCTGCTTGCCGGAGCCGTCGCGCAGCCTTGGGTAGGAAAGGCTTCCGACATCGCCGGGCGGCGGATAGTCGTGGTGCTGGGGAACGGCCTGGCAGGGGTGGTGTGCTTCGGGCTAATTTTTCAGCCGAGTCTTGGGATCGCCATAGCGATCATGGCAGTCACTGTGGCGGCGCTTGATGCGATCCGCGCTGCGGTTCTTGCGGCAGCGGTGGATCACAGCGACCGGCAAGAAGGTACAACGCTCGGCTTTGCCTTCGCAATTATGGACGGCATTGGAGCCGTCGGCGCGCTCTTTGCCGGAATAGCGGCAGGATACTCTTGGTCTGCCATGTTTGGCCTTGCAGGCGCACTCGCTGTCGGTTCTGCGGCGCTGGCCATGACCCTGCCTCGAAAGAAAGTGACCACCACAGTGCCTTTGTCAGGATGCCGAGGCGATTTATAGATCAGCCAGAATTGCTCTTCGCGATGGTCGATCAAAACAAAACTCATACGTTTCTGTCCCGGGTGGAATCGACCCATTTAGAACGTTCCAAACCGAGCGTTATTGTCTCACATATTCTGACCAAAGGTTTTTGTCCTGGCCGACCGGCAGCATTGCGGACAAGGCTGACCTTTGTCGATTTAAGCGCAAGAAGCGGGTCGCGCGGCCTTATCCTAAAATGACATCTTCCTTCGGAAAGCAGCCCAAATAGCTGAACCGGAGGATTACCTGTGTCGCACCCACCTTCATCCCATCGTCCCATGACCCCATTGGAATGGGGGATGCTGCTGGCCCTTGCCGCCGTCTGGGGCGGGTCGTTTTTCTTCAACGAAATCGCGGTGCGGGAACTGCCCGTATTCACCGTGGTCGTGTCCCGCGTGGCGCTGGCCGCTGTCATTCTACTGATCATTATGCGCCTGCGGAAAGAGCGGCTACCGCAGGATCGACGGGTCTGGGCTGCCTTTTTCGGCATGGGCCTTCTGAACAATGCGATCCCCTTCTCGCTGATCGTTTGGGGACAGCAGCACATCGCTTCGGGCGTGGCCTCAATTCTGAACGCCTCGACGCCGTTGTTCACGGTCATTC
>JBBSOT010000097.1:0-14131 GCA_038259455.1 Hyphomicrobiales bacterium
CCACCGGAGCGGTGATAATCGTGGTGCCTGCGCCAGTGCCGTTCGCCGGCATTGGCCGAGGGAAGGGTGGCCAGCGTCGCCGCGGCGACGCCCCAAGAAAGTACAGCCGATTTGAAAAAGCCGTTCATGTCATCTCCTTTGCGCCGGCGGTTCACCAATGGTGATGCCATGGCCGAGCACAACAAATAGGAGGTTGTCCCTGAACGGTGGCTGAACGACATTCGTGGCCGCCTGCCGCGGTCAGCCATTGTATAGGTGCAACGGAGCGGTCCTGCCCCGCTCCACGAGGCAGAAGAGTTGAAGCAGTTGTCGTCGGAGCCACCGGCAGCGAACAGGCCGGAGCTTTTGCCAGATCAGCCGACCGACAGGTTGACAGCCTTGGGACCTTTGCCGCGCTTGTCCGGCTCGGTTTCGAATGTCACTTTCTGTCCATCTTCCAAACCGGGAAGGCCTGAAGCCTGCACGGCAGAAATGTGAACGAAGACATCCTTTTCCCCGTCTTCCGGCGTGATGAAGCCGAAACCTTTTGCATGGTTGAAAAACTTGACTGTGCCGGTCTGCGGCATGGGAAACTCCTCTATCCCAATGCTTACAATGCCAGCCGGAGGATTTTCCGTGCTGGTTCGGCCGTTCACAGGAGGAGACGAAATTGTTCGCCGCGCCGGGACATTTTGCCGTCGTCCTCTCATTGCGCGGTACGCCAGGACCCCTTTTTCTCAGGCGTAACCAATTAAGCCTCCGGGCCGGCAAATGCCCGAAGCAGAAATTTTTCCTTTATTTTGTAGCATCCGGCAAGCGGAAATTTTGGCAGGCGCCGATCACCAGCCTCAGGCTGTCTTGCAAGGGCCGGCCGGGATGAATGCCTGGTTCAACACGAGAAAAGGCATGGCGGCTTGGCCGACCATGCCTTCTTCGTCGGAACTTGCCGCCCCATCAGGGCGACGGAAAGACTATTCGGCGCGCAGATTGACCGCCTTGGGGCCCTTGCCCATGCGATCGGGTTCTACGTCAAAAGTGACTTTCTGGCCGTCCACGAGCGTACGAAGGCCCGAGGCCTCTATCGCTGAAATGTGCACGAACACGTCCTTGTCGCCGCCATCTGGCGTGATGAAGCCGAAGCCTTTGGTTGCGTTGAAAAACTTTACAGTGCCGGTCTGGGCCATTGGGAGAACTCCTTCACCCGTTGCTATGACTTGTCCCTTGTTCGCCGCGTCGGTTCGGCTCGAAGGTACGGTGGTTTTCTGGCGGCATCCATTGGCCCCCCGCCATGGCAGGGCTGTCAGAGATTCACGGTATCGGGGAAAGGGTCGATCAAAACGTTCCAGATCTCCGGGTCAGCAAATGCCCGAACACGGAATTTATCGCATGGAAACACAATTCTGACAAGCCGCCCCCTGCAGGTTGCGTGAGGTAACCTTGTATCGTCCTTACTTAAAGGCAGTGGCCGGCAATCGCTTCCGCAATCGGTCGCGGGATTGGCGGAGGTCCCACCAGGACGACGCCTTGTGTGACGTGCCCCCGGGAGGATGAAAACAGATGCAGATCAGACCCTTGCATCGTCGTGTGCGAAATCGATTCTGCATTTCAATCCGATGCATTAAGATGGTACCGCAGATCAGGGTCCTGGCCCTGACTTTCTGAATGCGTGGCCCGAAACGGGCATGAGGAGGAGCTTCCCTTGAACCTTTCCAGTCTAACCTTCCTGCGCGGCATGGCCGTCGCATTGTGCGGCCTGATCATGATGTCGGCATGCACCGTAGTGGTCGATGAACCCGGGCCGGGGCCCGGACCTGGGCCTGGCCCGCAATACTGCACGCGAGAATATCAGCCCGTCTGCGCGCGGCGCGGCGGTGAACGCAAGACTTTTGCCAATAGCTGTGTGGCCGATCGTGCGGGTTACAACGTCATCCGTCGCGGCGAGTGTGGTCGCGGTGGTGGCGGCGCTGAGCAGCCGCGGTTCTGCACCCGTGAGTACAGACCGGTTTGCGCCCGCAAGCGTGGCAATTTCCAGACGTTCGGCAACTCATGCGAGGCTGACGCAGCCGGCTGGCGAGTTGTAGACAGCGGGCCCTGCCGTTAAGGGAGTCTAGCGGCGCCGGTCGGGACGTTCCGATCGGCGCCGCGATCACTTCGCCTTCAGTCGCTTGACTTCGCGCACTGCGCAATCCTTGCCGACATGACGATGGCGAAGCAGGACGCCGTTGATCCAATGGGTGCGAACGCTGCGGTGGCAGTCGGCAGGACGCCGGTGTCCTGCTTTCGAAACAGCATCCGTGCCGTTCGCTGGGGCCGGGTTGGGGATTGTGGCACCGACTGCCATGTTGGCTGCGGTCGATATGAGCAAGGCAAGCGCGATTGAGCGGACGTACATGGCTGCTCCCGGTATCATTTCGCGAGCGTGATGCTCACTGTTGCGAGCATAACGCAGGTCGTCAAAACGGCATCCCGGTTCAGTTTCACGAGCTTTTGTGCTGGTTAATCATCGGTTGCGAAACTGCCTCGTCTGTCGTCCGGCAAGACCACTACTCCTCAACACCCTGATAAGGGTCGGACTTCAGGAGCGCGGCAAGATGGACCGCATTCGAGGCTGCCATCTCGATCATGCCGGCGACCTTCTCCGGCGTTTCGGACAGGTCGACGAAATTGACGCTACCCATCGCCTCGCCTACCCAGTAGAGCCCGGCATTCGCCGGGATGGTGAAGCCGACGTCGTTGAGCGACTGAAAGCAGGCGGCGTGGCAGGCATGCGCACCGTCCTCGTTGCCGACAATGGCGACGAGCGCCACCTTGCCAGCGGCGGGCATGCGTCCGCGATCGTCGGTCTCGCCGAGAAAAGCATCCAGCCGCTCCAGCACCCGTTTGGCGACGCTTGAAGGCTGGCCCATCCAGATCGGCAGTCCGAGCACGAAGATGTCAGCCGCGATTATCTGCTCG
Organism: Hyphomicrobiales bacterium; assembly: GCA_038259455.1. Taxonomy (GTDB): domain Bacteria; phylum Pseudomonadota; class Alphaproteobacteria; order Rhizobiales; family Rhizobiaceae; genus CAMYMG01. Next base: position 2,935 of record JBBSOT010000097.1, read on the forward strand.
CGGAGTGCTGGCCACCCGTCACCTTCGCCCATATCGGACAGAACGCCCGGCTTGATGTCGTGGTCCAGGACGCGAACCGGCCGATCCGACGTCACTCCAAGTTTCCCAAGTGCCTTCAGTACCTCGGACAGCATCTTGTCGGTTGAGGATTTTTCGTCAGCTGAGGAGGGCTTCAGCGAACAGTTGAGGGCGTATGCCGTGAGCGATTTTTTTGCGGCCATTTGAGTCTCCTTTCCTGTTGTCGGAAAAGCAACGCCTCGGCGGCATATGGGTTGCCAGGTCGCTTGCGCGCGGCGAAGTAGGAGCTCAGCGCGCCAGGTGCAAAGCCGCACCAGCCAAGGCGGATGCTGCGAGGACAGCAGGCATCGGCGCGCCGAAGCGAAACAGGGCGACGATGGAGGCCAGCGTCAGGACAATCGCTGCAACGTCGAGTGTCGACCAGACCGGAATATCCAGAGTGATGCCCCATGCGCTCCAGACAACCAACTCACGAAACAGTGCATGCATCGCGAACCAAATCGCCAGGTTCATGATAACGCCAACCACGGCTGCGGTTATTGCGGACATGGCGCCAGTAAGCGCCTTGTTGTCGCGCAGACGTTCGATGTAGGGCGCTCCGAGAAAGATCCAGAGAAAGCACGGAACGAAGGTGACCCAAGTCGTTATTATCGCGCCCAGTGTTGCCGCCAGCATCGGGTCGACGCCGCCCGGCTGTCGAAAGGCGGCCAAGAAGCCGACGAACTGCACCACCATAATAAGGGGACCGGGCGTAGTCTCGGCCATCCCCAGGCCATCGAGCATTTCGCCGGGTTTCAGCCAGGCATAATTCTGGACAGCCTCCTGGGCGACCCATGCGAGGACAGCGTAAGCGCCACCAAACGTGACGACGGCCATCTGGCTGAAAAACAGAGCTATCTGGCTGAACACATTCTCCGGGCCGAGAAGACCGAGCAACATAGCCACCGGCAGGAGCCACAGGGTCAGGCAGATTGCCGACATCCTCAGGGACCATGCCAGATCTGGACGCGCATGATCGGGGATTGCGTCGCCGAGTCTGGAATCGGCGTCGGTCAGCGTTGCGCCTTCAACACCGGCATGGCCGCCGCCAAGGCGAAACAGCGGCGATCCGGCGCGGCCGCCTGCATAGCCGATGATGGCAGCCGTTAGAATGATGAGCGGAAATGGCACGTGGAAGAAGAAAATGCCGACGAAGGCGGCACATGCGATCGACACCAGAGCTCCGTTCTTCAATGCGCGCCCACCAATGCGACGCACCGCGTGCAGAACGATGGCCAGTACGGCCGCCTTCAGCCCGAAAAACAGGCCGGCAATGAAACCGACGTCGCCGAAGGCCACGTAAATATAGCTGAGGCCAAGGATAGACAGGAAGCCCGGCAGGATGAACAGCAAACCGGCGACGAGACCGCCCTTGGTGCGGTGCAGAAGCCAACCGACATACACGGCAAGCTGCTGCGCCTCCGGGCCGGGCAGCAACATGCAGTAATTGAGAGCATGCAGGAAACGGTTCTCGCCGATCCAGCGCTTTTCCTCCACCAATATGCGGTGCATCACAGCAATCTGGCCGGCAGGCCCGCCGAAGCTCAACAGTGCGATGCGCAGCCAGACCCGCACCGCATCGGCGAAGGGTATGCCATGCGATGGAACTCGTGCAGCATCGTTGAGGGGGCGGGCAACTGGCGTTGTCATTGCCTGGCCTTGGTGTCTGGCCAGTTCTGCGTGCCGATCAGGCGCGCAATCCATTCAATTGCGATTGCAGTTGAAGACGGCATGACGCGTCCTTCCGTCTACCGGTTGCCGGACGCGATACTTGGGCCAGAGCCTCTTGGGGAGATCGCGATCCCCATGAGGATTTCAATTGCGTTGATCGGTGCCGGTGTCAAGCGGCACGCACGCTACAGTTGGACGAAAGTCTCGAAGCCGCCAAAAATCATGCGCTTGCCGTCGAACGGCATGCTCGCCATTTCAAAATCCATTCGCGGGTCGGCTATTACCTTGCTCATGACCTCGTCTCGCCTGGCCCTGGACTCATAGGTAATCCAAGAGAATATGACGATTTCGTCGTCGGTGGCGTGCACGGCGCGGGGGAAAGACGTCAGGTTGCCATAGGGAACGTCATCGGGCGTGCATTCAACATAGGACAGCGCCCCGTGCTCCATCCAGACCGCGCCCGCATCGTGCGCCAACTTCTTGTACGCCTCGAGTTTCGCCTTCGGTACGGCGAGCAAAAATCCGTCTACATAAGTCATCGTCTGTTCCCTATCTGGTTGACTGCGTTCAAGGACGAAGTTCTCACCTGAAAGCCGACAGCAAGAAAACAATTTTACGGTCCGACCTCAGCCGTCGCGCAGCAACGCAAGTTCCTCCACAGTGAGATGGCGTGCCTTGCCCTTGGCAAGATTACCAAGCGGCAGCCGGCCGATGGCGACCCGGATGAGGCGCAGCACGTCGACGTCATGGGCTTCGAGCATCCGGCGGATGTGGCGGTTGCGCCCTTCGTCAAGCACGACTTCAAGCCACGCCGTGCGCGTGCCGGAGCGCAGGACCTCTATCGACTGCGCTTTCAGGGTCTCGCCGCCGTTTACGACACCGGCTCGCAATCGCGCCAGCAATGCTGCGTCGGGCGTGGCGGCAATCTGCACGTGATATCGTTTGTCTACACCCGAGACGGGATCGAGCAGGCGCTGCGCCCATTGGGTGTCATTGGTCATCAAAAGCAGCCCTTCACTGGCCTTGTCGAGCCGGCCCACCGGCGACACGAAGGGCAGCTCTTCACCCTCCAGGCACGCATAGACCGTTGCCCGGTCCTGCGGGTCGTCGCGCGTGGTGACCAGCCCGCGCGGCTTGTTGACCATGACGTAGACCTTGCGCTCGCCGACCACGCGCTTGCCGTCGACCGAAATGTGATCGCGGTCGGGGTCGACGCGCAGCGCGACATTACGGACAACCGATCCTGCTACCGCCACGCGGCCCTCGGCGATCAGCACTTCGGCCTGCGTGCGCGAGCACCAGCCGAGTTTCGACAGCGCCCGGCAAAGGCTGACGCCAGGGCCGCCACGTACCCTGCTGCTGCCTTGCCGCCGAGGTGTCGCTCTCATCTGTCCTATCCGTGATGCGGGCCGGAGCTGACGTTAACGCCCCGGCCGGCCCGTCTTGCCGGTTCGGCGCTTCTGGCGGCCAGTATCCCGCGAATCCTCGTAGGAGCCAATGCCGCTGCGTTCGCGAACGACGGGTTTGGGATCGCTGTCCTTCGAGGTGGCAGGTTTAGCGGGGGCCGAACCTTCGATGGGCTTCTCGGTCCGGCGAACGGTCATCTCGTCCAGCGAGTTCTTGCGGAAGAGTTTTGGCGCCTCGTCGGGCAATCCATAATCGGCGCCATGGGCTTCGTCATGAGACTGCTTCTTGAACAGCGATCGCGACACAGCACCTGCCGGCTTTGTTGCATCGGTGCCCGGACCCATGTCATCGATGGAGGGCTTGGCAAAGAGCGTCTTGCCAGACGCCGCACGCTCAGCCGTGCGCGCCTCCTGCCTGGTTGGTGCGTTTTCGTCGACCGTACGGTGGATGGCGCGACCCTTGTTGTGCCTGCCTTTCTCACGCCCGGAAACCGGGCTTTCGGACTCGGCATAGCGCGCCAAAGGATCATCCGACACCGACAGTTCTATTTCACGCAGCCGCTTGATCTCGTCGCGCAAACGCGCGGCCTTCTCAAAATCGAGATCGGCGGCGGCATCGCGCATCTGTTTTTGCAACGCTTCCAGATGCACCTTGAGATTGTTGCCGACCATCTGACCGTCGGCAGCAAAATTCGAAATGTCAGGGCGCACGTGATCCTTCTCGTAGACGGATTCGAGAATGTCGGAGATGCGCGACTTTACGCTTTCTGGGGTTATGCCGTTGGCCTCGTTCCATGCCACCTGCTTTTCACGACGACGCTGTGTCTCTGCCATGGCGCGCTCCATGGAACCGGTGATCTGGTCAGCATAGAGGATGACCTTGCCGTCGACGTTTCGCGCGGCGCGGCCGATGGTCTGGATGAGCGACGTCTCCGAACGCAGAAAGCCTTCCTTGTCAGCATCGAGAATGGCGACGAAGCCGCATTCGGGGATGTCGAGGCCCTCGCGCAGCAGGTTGATGCCGACCAGCACATCGAACGCGCCGAGCCGCAGGTCACGCAGGATCTCGATTCGCTCGAGGGTTTCGATATCGGAATGCATGTAGCGTACCCGAACGCCCTGCTCGTGCAGATATTCGGTCAGGTCTTCCGCCATCCGCTTGGTGAGGACCGTGCAAAGCGTGCGGTAGCCGGCCGCGGTGGTGGCGCGAATTTCGCCAACCACGTCGTCGACCTGGGTCTTCGCGGGCCGCACCTCGACTGGCGGATCAATCAGGCCGGTCGGGCGAATAACCTGCTCTGCGAAGACACCGCCAGCCTGCTCCATCTCCCAATTGCCAGGCGTTGCCGAGACCGCAACGGACAGTGGGCGCATGGCGTCCCACTCCTCGAAGCGCAGCGGCCGGTTGTCCATGCAGGAGGGCAGGCGGAAGCCGTATTCGGCCAGTGTCGCCTTTCGCCGAAAGTCGCCGCGATACATCCCGCCGATCTGAGGGATGGTCACGTGGCTCTCATCAACAAAGACCAGCGCGTTGTCCGGAATGTATTCAAACAGGGTCGGCGGCGGATCGCCAGGGCGGCGACCCGTAAGATAGCGTGAATAGTTCTCGATGCCGGCGCAGGAACCGGTCGCTTCAAGCATTTCTATGTCGAAACGCGTGCGCTGCTCCAGCCGCTGGGCCTCGAGCAAACGGCCGGCGCGTTCCAGTTCGACGAGACGGCCCTTCAACTCTTCCTTGATCGACTTGATCGCCTGATTGAGCGTCGGGCGCGGCGTCACATAATGCGAATTGGCGTAGATCTTGACGGACTTGAGGTCGCCGGTCTTCTGGCCTGTCAACGGATCGAATTCGGTGATTGTCTCGATTTCGTCACCGAACAACGAGATCCGCCAGGCTGAATCCTCAAGATGGGCGGGAAAGATCTCGATCGTGTCGCCGCGCACACGAAACGAGCCGCGCACGAAGTTGATGTCCTGGCGCTTGTACTGCTGGGCAACTAGGTCGGCGAGCAGCGCCCGCTGGTCGAGACGGTCACCAACCTCCATCTGGAAGGTCATGGCGGTATACGTCTCGACCGAGCCGATACCGTAGATGCAGGACACGGACGCAACGATGATGACATCGTCGCGCTCGAGCAGCGATCGCGTTGCCGAGTGGCGCATCCGGTCAATCTGCTCGTTGATCGAGCTTTCCTTCTCGATGAACGTATCGGTTCGCGGAACGTAGGCCTCCGGCTGATAATAGTCGTAGTATGAGACAAAATACTCGACCGCATTCTCGGGAAAAAACTTCTTGAACTCAGAGTAGAGCTGGGCGGCCAGCGTCTTGTTTGGCGCCAGGATAAGGGCAGGGCGCTGTGTCTCCTCGATGACCTTGGCCATGGTGAAGGTCTTGCCCGAACCGGTGACGCCAAGCAGAACCTGGGTACGGTCATGCTCCTTGACGCCAGATACGAGGTCGCGGATGGCCGTGGGCTGGTCGCCGGCCGGCTCGAAGTCAGAGACCATCTTGATGGCGAGGCCACCTTCAGATTTCTCCGGTCTGGCGGGGCGATGGGGCACCCACATCTCGCCGTTCTTGTGCAGGGGATTGCCAGACTCGATCAGGGCCGACAGCGCCGCCACTGTGGCCGTCACGCCGGAATTGGAGAGCGTATCTGCGTCCTCCAGAGAAATATCCATGCCGGCGACGGGATTCAGACCGGCAGCGGCGCGCTCCCTGGCAGTGGCAGCGCCGCCCATCGATGTGCCGCGCGCTGTCTTGGTGGGCGCCGATGAACGCTCGGGAACCTTCTTGGCTTTTGGCTGCGCCCTTGCAGCCTCTTCCGCTATCTGCCCGGCCCAGTCGGAAATCGATCCGGTAAGCGGCGTGCCGGAAAGTTCCGTCTGCGGCGCCTCTTCGAAGCCGCTGTCTTTTCTCGTGGATTTTGCCATAGGCGGAATATGGGATCGGAGCGCAGAAATGGGAAGGGGCGGACAGCTTGCGGGATGACGTGAACTGTGGCTGCTGACAGGAGGGTGTCAGGAGCCATGTCACCAAAGCATCGCTCCAAGCGATCTTGATGAACTCTCGGCGATGTGCGGTGGCCTATGATGGACCAGGAGGCAACAGTGAGCAGCCACGGATTGTCGAATCAACCGCCTGCTGACATTGCGCAGTTCATCCAGGAGAACCTTCGCGTCTCACCGGCGCCGCTGGTTTCCGAAATCCGGCTGTACGCGGCGCAGCCGGGCAGTGGGCTGCGACGCCTGGCGGGAGCCGGTTCGCGAACGCCACCCTACTGGGCTTACCAGTGGGCCGGCGGGACGGTGCTGGCCCGGTATTTTCTCGATCGCCCCGAAACCGTGCGCGGTCGGCGCGTCCTCGATCTCGGTGCAGGTTCCGGCATCGTCGGCATCTCGGCAGCCTTGGCCGGAGCGACCAGCGTGCTGGCAGCGGAAATCGACATCCATGCCGCCGTGGCGTTGCGGCTCAATGCGGATTTGAACGGGGTCGCTGTCGAGTTGATCGAGCGGGACATTCTTGACGGTGCGCCGCCGCAAGTCGACATCGTGGCCGTAGGCGATCTGTTCTACGACAGGCGACTGGCCTGGCGCGTGACACTGTTCCTCGAACGCTGCCGGGCTGTCGGCATCGACGTATTGGTCGGCGATCCCGGTCGCGCTTTCCTGCCACGCGCCAGACTTAGCGCAGTGGCGGCCTATGCCGTTCCCGATTTCGGTGGTGCTGGCGACGGTCTGGCGACCGAGAGTGTTGTTTTCGCCTTTGAATCCGGCGTTTCGTAAGCCGGCGGCCACAGCTCAGATGCAAGGATCGTCTGGATCGATGCGTTGAGCGGAGGCACGGTTCTATACCTTCCAGCGTGGCTCAAGCCGTTTTTTGGCGAGGCGGCGGGAGGACAAATGCTGCACAAGACGGTATAGCCATTCACACACGGGGGTGGCGATGGACATTCAGGATTTCATGCCGGGCGACGACGTCGTTGCCAGCATCAAGGTTGACATTGAAGGCTACGAAGCCGAGCGCCGTCAGGTGATGCGGGCCCTGTTATGGCGGGTGCCGGTGTTTCTCGGTGCGGTGGTGGCGATAGTTGCGGTGGTGGCGCTGACCTTCAACCTGCTGGCCGACCCCTTTGAACAGTGGGTTTCGGCACCGCACATGTTCCTCTACTTCTTCGGATTTATTGGTCTCTATTTCGCGTACCGGGAAGCCGTTAAACCGGCACGGCGACTGCGGCTTTCTTTCAGGGAAAGGGTGCTGCCTGCCGCTTTCGTATTCGTCGACCAACTCCGATACAGGAATGGCGAGAAGCCGTATACTTTCGATCAGTTGCCGAAAGGCGTCACCGCCAGCTTCACCTTGTTCAGTTTCGGCGATGTGATCTCGGGCAGGTATGACGATTTCAACTTCGAGTTGTTCGAGACGACGCTGCGACGCAGCGGGAAGAAAAATTCCGTTCAGGTCTTCAAGGGGATCGTGCTCTCTTTTGGTGCTGCATCGCCGTTTCCGGGCGTGCTGATCGCCACACCACGCGGCGGCACTGTCTTTGGATTCGTGCGCAAGATGTTTGGTGGCAAGTCCGGGGAACTAATGAGCGGCAACGACGCCATCGACGCACGCTACAAATTCATTACCGACAATGTGACGGCGGCGCGTCCGCTGGTGACGGGCAGGATGGCACAGGCGCTTCAATGGCTGATCGAAGGATGGCCCAACCGGCCGGCGCGTCTGGCGCTGGCTGGCGGCGCCGGCTACCTGCTGATCCCGCATGAAAAGGACTTTTTCACTCTGCCCTCGGTCTCGCGGAAACTAGACTACCAGCGGCACATCGCGCCAATGATCGCCAATCTGGGTGCCTTGCTCGCGACAGCCGCGTTGCTGCGTCAGATCAACGTGTCCGACGAGGTGCGGATAGAAGCCGAACCTGATCCTGAGCCGCAAACGGAGCCTGAAAACTAGCATCGGTGCCAAAGCCGTATTGACGGCAAATTATCGCATCGCCTGCCGGCTCATAGTTCCAGCTTCGCTGGGAAACCCTCTGCACGCAGGTCAGCGCCGGTGGCATCCTCCAGCAGTTTGACGATCTGCGTCGACCACGCTTGGCCGCCGTAAGCCGCCTTGCCGCGTTCAAAAATTTCCTGGACGTGCGTGGCAAGTTCCAGCGGTGCGCCGAACTGCTCGCCCATCGTGGTGGCAAAGCCGAGGTCCTTGAGCGCCAGATCCATGGTGAAGCCGATATCGTAGGAGCCGTTGAGCACAAGCTGGCTCTCTGTCTCGTGCACGAAGCTGGTGCCCGACGAAGCGGCGATGGCGTGGAAGGACTGCGCGAGATCGAGTCCGCCTTGCTTGGCGAGCATCAGCGCCTCGCCGGCGGCGACCAGATGGATGAAGGCGAGCATGTTGGTGATCACCTTGATCACCGCCGCCGAACCGATCGGGCCCATCAGGAAGGACTTTGCGCACATGGCTTCTATGGCTGGACGATGACGCTCGTAGAGCCCCGCGTCGCCGCCAACGAGCGCGGTTATCTTGCCCGCCGCGGCAAGATGCACGCCGCCTGTCACCGGGCATTCCAGCGTCTCAATGCCACTGGATGCGGCGAGGGCTGCGAGACGGACGATCTCGTCGCGGCCATTGGTCGACATCTCGATCCATGTGCCACCCTTGGGCAGCCCTTCGAGCAGCCCGCCTGGCCCGGCAAGCACCTCCTCGCTCACCTTCGGCGAGGGCAGGCAGGTGATGGCGTTGCCGGCGGCTCGGGCGGCTTCGGCAGGGCTGGACGCGGGCGTGGCGCCCAAGCGCGCCAATCGGGCGACGGCCGCCGGATCCTGGTCGAAGACCGCGACTGCAAACCCGTTGCGCAGAAGGCTGGCGGCGAGATGACCTCCGAGATGGCCGAGGCCGATGAAGGCGTAGGATTCTTGTGTGGTCATTGCGTCTGCGTCCTCGGCGCGCATCAGTCTCTAGGGCATCAGTGGCGTCTGCATCATCTGCAGATGAAGTTCCTTGCCCGCGTAGGGATGAGCCTCACACACCGATTCGTTGAGTTCGACGCCGATGCCGGGCTCTTCCGAAGGGATAACGTCGCCGTCCTGCCACTCGATCTTCTTCTTCAGGAGCGTGGCGTGGAAACCGTCCCACTGCTTGAGCGATTCCAGAATAAGGAAATTCGGGAGCGTCACGGCAAGCTGGATGTTGGCAGCGCCGACGATTGGCCCACAGTAGCAGTGCGGCGCGATCTGGATGTGGTAGGCTTCTGCCATGGCCGCAATCTTCTTGGTCTCGAGAATGCCGCCCGAACGACCGAGGTCCGGCTGCAGGATCGTGGCGGCACGATTCTCGATCACGCGGGCGAACTCGGATTTGGTTGTCAGGCGCTCGCCGGTGGCGATGGGGATCGACGTTCCGCGGGCGACCTGCGCCATCACCTCGGGCATATCTGGCGGCACCGGCTCCTCAAACCACAGCGGATCGTATGGCTCGATCGCGCGTGCCATGCGCAAAGCGCCAGACGCGGTAAACTGGCCGTGGGTGCCGAACAAGATGTCGGCGCGGGTGCCGACTGCTTCGCGGATGGCCTTGACCATGCGCGCCGACAGGTCGATGTCGACAAGGCGCGGCTGGTGTCCATCATAGGCCGTATAGGGACCAGCAGGATCAAGCTTTACCGCGGTAAAGCCCTGCTCGACATATTCCAGCGCGCAGGCGGCAGCGAGGTCCGGGTCGTTATAGACGTTATTGCCCTGCACATCCTCCGTATGAACGCTGCCCGAGTGTGGATAGAGATAGGTGTAGGTGCGCAGTGTCTCATGCACGCGGCCACCGAGCAGCTTGTAAACAGGCTTGTCCGCCTCCTTGCCGATGATATCCCAGCAAGCGATTTCGAGCGCCGAGAAGCAGCCCATGACCGACACGTCGGGACGCTGGGTGAAGCCGGATGAATAGCAGCGCCGGAAAAAGGCCTCTATGTCATGCGGATCGCGCCCGAGAAGATAGCGCTCGGCCAGATCCTCGATCATCTTCGCGGTGATGTGGGCCGAGAAAGTGGCGTTGTATGCCTCGCCATAGCCGACCACGCCTCCGTCGGTGGTGAGCCTGACAAAGATGAAATACTTGCCGCCAATACCTGGGGGCGGGTTGCCGACAACCCAGGTCTTTACGTCGGTGATTTTCATGTCTGGTCCTCCAGCACCATATCGGCGCCCTTCCATCCGGTCATGATAGACGCGGCGTTGGTATTACCGGAAATATTGTCGGGAAAGATCGAGGCGTCGATGACGCGCAATGATTCGAGACCATGCACTTTAAGGCGTGCATTGACCACCGCTCGGGCCGGGTCGGGGCCCATGCGACAGGTAGAGACCGGGTGATAGACGGTTCCTGAGCGTCTGCGGAAGTCTTGAATCAGATCCTCGTCGGAAGTGACTGACGGACCTGGCAGAATCTCTTCCTGTATGATTTCCGCCATCGCCGGCATCGAGGCGATCTTGCGCACGAATTTCACGGCAGCGAGCATTTCGGCGACATCGCCTTCGGTCGAAAAGGCATTGGCGACGATCTTTGGATAGTCGAGTGGATTGTTCGACCGGATCATGATCTCGCCCCTGCTTGAGGGCCGGCAGTTCGACAGGCCGATGGAAAATCCCGGCCATGGATCTGGTGTCAGTATGGGCCTTTCGCCGCCGCGCGGAAGGACTGTCGAGAACGCCTGAAAGTAAAGCTGCATGTTCGGGCGTGTCAGCGAGGTGTCGGTGCGAAAGAAGCCGCCGGCATTGTTCATCGAAAGCGATAGCGGCCCATCGCGCAGGAGCAGGTAGCGGCAGCCGAGCATAAGCTTGCCCCACCATGGCCTGAGTATCTGGTTGAGCGTTGGAACGCTGCCCTTGAAGGTATAATTGATGCCCAAATGGTCCTGCAGATTGGCACCGACATTGCCGTTGTCGTGAACCACCCCAATGCCGAATTGCCCAAGCAAACCCGCCGGGCCGACCCCCGAAAGCTGCAACAACTGCGGCGTGTTGACGGAACCGCCGGAAAGGATCACCTCGCGACCGGCGCGCGC
>JBBSOT010000098.1:0-14115 GCA_038259455.1 Hyphomicrobiales bacterium
AGACTGTCATGCTGGCTTTCGACCATGGTTATTTCCAGGGGCCGACGACCGGTCTGGAGCGGATGGACCTGTCGATTGCGCCGCTCTCTGAACATGCCGACGTCTTGATGTGTACCCGCGGCGGTCTGCGCGCGACGATCCAGCCAGAGGTCAACAAGCCGGTCGTCCTGCGTTGCAGCGGGGGCAATTCCATCCTCACCGAACTGTCCAACGAACTTGTCGCCGTCGACATTGACGACGCGATAAGGCTCGGTGCCGTCGCCATGGCGGCGCAGGTCTATATCGGCTCCGAATACGAGCACAAGTCGATCGCCAACGTCGTCAAGCTGATCGACACCGGCACGCGCTACGGCATTCCGACGATGGCGGTGACCGGCGTCGGCAAGGATATGGTGCGCGACGCGCGCTATTTCGGGCTGGCAACCCGCATCGCTGCGGAGATCGGCGCGCAGTTCGTGAAATCCTACTATGTCGAGGAAGGGTTCGAGCGCATCGCGCTTGGCTGCCCGGTGCCGATTGTCATTGCCGGCGGCAAGAAACTGCCGGAGCGCGAGGCGCTGGAGATGGCATGGCTGGCGATCGATCAGGGTGCGGCCGGTGTCGACATGGGGCGCAACGTGTTCCAGTCGTCGAACCCGACGGCGATGCTCAAGGCGCTGGCTGCCGTCGTCCACCATGGCGAGAAGGCGGACAAGGCCCACGACATGTTCCGCGATCTGGAGCAGGCAAAGGCCGCCTGACCATGACTGCGATCGAGCCCCATTCATCCATCGAACCGGTATCTGGCCCGCTGGCGGGCAAGGTCGTCGCCATCACCGGTGCGGCCAGCGGCATCGGGCGTGAAATCGCGCGGGTGTTCGGCAGGGCCGGCGCCACTGTCGCGACGCTCGATATCAATGGCCAGGCTCTGGAGACGCTTTCGGCGTCGCAGGGCTGCACCTCGTATCTCTGCGACGTGACGGACCCGAAGTCGGTCGCAGATGTATTTGAAGCCATCTCAAAGGATCTCGGCGGCCTCGACATCCTGGTGTCGAATGCCGGATCGGCGCAGCAGGGTGCGATCGGCGATCTGCCAATCGAGGAACTGCGGCGCAGCTTCGATCTCAACTTCTTTGGCCATCAGAATGCCTGTCAGGCGGCGCTCCGGATATTCCGGCGGCAGGGCAGGGGCGGCACCATCCTGTTCAACATTTCCAACCAGTCGGTCAATCCGGGCAAGGATTTCGGGCCATACGGGCTTCCCAAGGCAGCCACGCTGGCGCTGATGAAACAATATGCCGTCGATCACGGGCACGAGGGCATTCGCACGAGCGGAGTGAACGCCGGCCGCATCAGGAGCGGGCTGATGACGGAAGAGATGATTGTCGAACGGGCGCAGGCGCGCGGGCTTTCGCCGGAAGAATACATGGCCGGCAATTTGCTTGGCGTAGAGGTGTCGGCGAGCGACATTGCCGACGCCTTTTTGCATCTGGCCCAGATGACCAAGGTCAACGCGGCCGTGCTGACGGTCGATGGCGGCGTCATGGCGACATCTCTAAGGTAATAATTGCGGCGGGGTTCGCTTTATGACGGTCTCGGTTCAGCGCAAGTCCTACAAGGATAAGATGTGACGCCTTATTGGGTTGGAACCAGCTGGAAGATGCACAAGACGCTCGCCGAGGGTCTTGCATTCGCCGATGATTTGGCTGCGTTCCTGCAGGACTGCGATCCGCGCATCCAGCCCTTCATCATGCCGTCCTTCACCTCGGTTCGCGAGGTGAAGCGGGCGCTGGGCTCATGCAATGTCAGGGTCGGCGCCCAGAACATGCACTGGGAAGACAGTGGTCCGTTTACCGGCGAGATTTCACCCCTGATGCTGCGCGATTGCGGTCTCGACATGGTCGAGATCGGTCACAGCGAAAGGCGCGAGCATTTTGGCGAGACCGACAGAACCGTTGGCCTCAAGACGGCGGCGGCCCTGCGGCACGGTTTGGTGCCTCTTGTTTGCGTTGGCGAAACACTTGCCGAGCGCGATGCCGGCCGCGCAGCGGACGTGCTGACGGCGCAGGTCACGTCTGCCCTGCAATTCCACACTGAAGAAATGCCGGTAGGCCAGCTGCTTTTCGCCTATGAGCCGGTCTGGGCCATTGGCGAGAAAGGGGTATCGGCCCCGCCCGATTATGCGCAGGCCCAGCACGCCGTGATAAAGCGCGCGGCAAGCGCCCTCTTGCCAGCCGCTCCGGGCGTGCTTTATGGCGGCAGCGTCAATCGCGATAATGCTGCCGATCTGATCGTCAGGCCGAACATCGACGGCCTGTTCATCGGACGCGCAGCCTGGCAGGCCCACGATTACATCGACATCTTGCGCCGTCTCTCGGCTGTTTTGTGAGACGCGCTGAAAGGCAAAGGAAATGACCAGGCAAACCAAAATCATCATCGGTGCCGACCATCTCGGCTTGCCCCTGAAGGACGCTATCGTCGAGCATTTGCGGGCGCAAAAGCTGACCGTCGAGGATATCGGCGTCAGCACACTCGATCCTGTCGACTATCCCGATATCGGCCTTGAATTGTCCAAACGGGTTGCCGGTGGAGAGTTCGAGCGTGGCATCCTCATTTGCGGCACGGGCGCGGGCATGGCGATCACCGCCAACAAGGTGCCGGGCATACGGGCCGTGGCGGTCACTGATCCCTATACCGCCGAGCGTGCCATCGCGTCCAACAACGCCCAGATCATCACGCTGGGCGCGCTGATCACCGGCACGTCGGTGGCCAAGATGCTCGTCGACATCTGGCTGGCCAATGAGTTCCAGGGTGGCGGATCCGCACGGAAAGTCGACAAGATGAACGAGGTCGACGCGTCCTACCGTTCGGCCCGTTGAACCGGTAGCGGTGTCGGTACGCTGCTTGTCGATTAGCCTGTTCTAATCGTCGCGCAGCGCGTCCTGCATTGCCGCGATGATGGTGACGGCGGACGCTGCGCCGGGGTCCATGTGTCCGAGCGATCGTTCGCCCAACCGCGCCGAGCGCCCCTTGCTGGCCACCATGTTCTTTGTCGCCTCGGCGCCTTCTGTGGCGGCTTTCAATGCCGCATCGAGCGCCCGGTCGAGCCCACCGCCATCGGCCGTTGCATTCCCTGCAGCTTCGGCTGCGGGGACCCAGGCGTCGATCATCGTCTTTTCGCCGGTTTCGGCCTTTCCGCGATCCTGAATGCCCTTTGCCATGGCCTGAAGCGCCAACACCATGTCTCCATCGTCCAACGTCTGCTTGCCCTTGACGGCGGCACCCGCGCGCATGAAGGCGGTCGCATAGAGCGGCCCTGACGATGCTCCAACGGCATTCAGAAAGGCCTTCGCGGCGGTGTTGAAGACGGCTGTCGGGTCGAGCGTCGACGCATCGAGTTCGCCCAAGGCATCGCGCACCGCCGAAAAGCCGAGTTCCATCGCAATGCCGTGGTCGGCATCGCCGATCACGCCGTCCAACTGACACAGGCGGTCCTTGTCGGCGTCGAGCGCGGCGGCGATTTGCGAGAACATGCTGACAAGACGGGCGGAATCGATAGTGGTCATGGTTGTGTTTCCTGGTTCAGCCGGCGCGGAACATGGCGCAGTCGCACGGATGGTCGAGCATCGTCTGCATCTCGTCGTCGAGGTGGAACAGCGTCACCGAGGCACCGGCCATCTCCAGTGAGGTGCAGTAGTGGCCGACCCAGGTGGCGTGGACGGTGACGCCGATCTCATCCAGCCTTTGTGCGACCCGACGGTTCATGATGTAGAGTTCCATCAGCGGCGTCGAGCCGAGCGAGTTCACCAGGACCGCGACCTTGTCGCCGCGCGCCGGCTGCATCTCCTCAAGGATGCGGTCGAGCATCTCGTCGGTGATGGCATCGGCCGATTGCAGCTTGCCGCGCGCCACGCCGGGTTCGCCATGGATACCCATGCCGATCTCCATTTCGTCCTCGCCGATCTCGAAATTCGGCCTGCGTGTTTGCGGCAGCGAACAGGGACCAAGCGCCACGCCCATCGTGTAGGTTCTGTCGTTGGCCTTGCGCGCGATCCGCTCGCATTCGTCGAGCGACATCATCATGTCGCAGGCCGCTCCTGCTGCCTTGAAGACGAAGAAGTTGCCGGCAACGCCGCGCCGCTTTTCGATCTGGTCGCGGGGTGCCGAAGCAACGTCGTCGGTGGTCAGCACCGTGCGGACCTCAATCTCGTCCATCGCCGCCATTTCCGCGGCCATGTCGAAGTTCATCACGTCGCCCGCATAGTTGCCATACATGAACAGCACGCCGGCACCGCCGTTCGCCGCCTTGGCGCATTCGTGGATCGGGTCGGGTGGCGGCGAGGCAAACACGTTCCCGACGGCCGCGGCGTCGGCCAGTCCCTTGCCGACGAAGCCCAGGAAGGTCGGTTCGTGACCCGATCCGCCGCCGATCACCAGTCCGACCTTGCCGTCGCGCGGCCCGTCGCGGGCGATGATCGCGCGCGGGCTGCCGTCGACGGCACTCAGGTGACGCGGATGTGCCGCCAGAATACCGGACAGCATTTCGTCGACGGCGTTCTTGCCCTCGTTGATGATCTTCTTGGTTTGCGTCACTGTCCGCGTCCTGCCTTGATTTTGCATTGCGTCGGCTGTTACCAGACTTGATCGACGCAGCGTGTGCTGCCGATTGGCTCATGTCCGACAGTCGATTGGCGTTTTCGTCCCGGGTGGAATTTGCCACCGCGTCGCCGGAAAGAGAAGCCGTTTCCGGGCTTCGACCGGCTTTGCCCACGCATTATCCGGGATTTTTCGGCGCAACTGCCCTATATGAGGCGCTCGCGGCAAAGAGCCGTTCGCAGGACCGGGCAGTCAGCGACGGGTCGGCAGGAATTTTCGGCACAAGAACAGGAATTGGCGACAACATGACCATACATCAGAATTTTATCGGCGGCAGCTGGATCGATGGCGATGATGCCGGGGAAAACATCAACCCCTCCAACACGGGCGACATTGTAGGCCGCTATGCGCGCGCCTCGCGCAAGCAGGCCGACGATGCCATCGCTGCGGCGCGCGCTGCCTTTCCGGCCTGGGCACGCTCGGGCATCCAGCAACGCCACGACATATTGAGCAAGGTCGCGAACGAGATTCTGGCGCGCAAGGACGAACTCGGCCGGTTGCTGGCGCAGGAGGAAGGCAAGACGCTTCCGGAGGCCGTCGGCGAGGTTGCACGCGCCGCGCAGATATTCGACTTCTTTGCCGGCGAGGTGCTGCGTCTGGCAGGCGAGAAGATCGCCTCGACGCGGCCGGGCGTCGAAGTCGAAGTCACCCGCGAGCCGATCGGCGTCGTCGGCATCATCACGCCATGGAACTTCCCCATCGCCATCCCGGCCTGGAAGATCGCGCCGGCGCTTGCCTATGGCAATTGCGTGGTCTTCAAGCCGGCTGACCTGGTGCCGGGATCGGCCTGGGCGTTGTCCGATATCATCATCCGCGCCGGCATTCCGGAAGGCGTCTTCAACCTGGTCATGGGGCGTGGCTCGGTGGTCGGCGATGCGATGCTCAATGACGACCGCATCGACGCCATCACCTTCACCGGGTCGGTGGGCACCGGCAAGAAGGTCGCTGCCGCTTCGGTCGAGCGCATGCGCAAGTTCCAGCTTGAGATGGGCGGCAAGAACCCGATGGTGGTCCTTGACGATGCCGATCTGGGCACAGCGGTCGAATGCGCCATCAACGGTGCCTTCTTTTCCACCGGCCAGCGTTGCACCGCGTCGTCGCGTCTCGTTGTCACCGAGGGCATCCATGACAAGTTCGTCGCTGCGATGACCGAGCGGATGAAGGGCCTGGTCGTTGACGACGCCTTGCAGTCGGGCACGCATATCGGCCCGGTTGTCGACCAGTCGCAGCTCGATCAGGACAATTCATACATCGATATCGGCAAGGCCGAAGGCGCCAAGCTGGAATGGGGTGGCGAACGGCTCAACCGCGACAAGCCCGGCTTCTACCTGCAGCCGGCGCTGTTCACCGAGACGACGGCTGACATGCGCATCAACCGCGAGGAAATCTTTGGCCCGGTTGCCAGCGTCATGCGGGTGAAGAACTACGAAGAAGCGCTCGACGCGGCCAATGACACGCCTTTCGGTCTGTCGTCAGGTATCTGCACGACCAGCCTCAAGCACGCCTCGCATTTCCGTCGCAATGCAGAGGCCGGCATGGTGATGGTCAATCTCCCGACGGCGGGCGTCGACTACCACGTGCCGTTCGGCGGCCGGAAAGCCTCGTCCTACGGACCGCGCGAACAGGGGCGCTACGCCGCTGAATTCTACACCACGGTCAAGACCGCCTACACGCTGCCCTGACCTTTGGGCACTATCCGGGGTCCTGCCGCAGGACCCCGGACGTTAGAGTTGCAGAAAACCGGTGTCGCAAGGGATCGTCCGCGTCGATCCGGCTGAATCGCTGATCTCTATGCCGGCCTGCGTGGCTTCGATCCCGGTAATCTCCGCATCGTCTTCCCAGGGCAACGAACCGGTGACATGGCGCACGTCAAGCGTGCCGTCCGGTTTCAGTGTCACGCCTGTCGGCACGCCGGCCTGATCGAGCGCATTCGGAGACTGGCTCGCCGAATAACCCATCAAGGACCGGTTGATGCCTTCCTCGACGCCAAGCACGCCCAGATGCCGCCCGCTCCAGGGCGCATAGTCGCGACCGCCGTTGGAAAACCACAGCATCGTCATCGGCAGCCGGCTTGCATTGCGAAGGCTCAGATAGAGGTCGCGTTCAACGTTTCGTGCCACCGCCGTCCAGCCGAGCGAGCGGCCTTCGGCCTCGACGCCGACGGCAAAATCCTCGTGGCGCTGGCCGATCGGATAGCGCGCGAGATCGGCCGCGCCGCCATCGGCGCGGGGAAATTTGTGCAGATCGGTTGACGTCGCCGGATAGGCCAGCACGCCGCGTCCGCGCTCCGGGTCCGTTTCAAGACCAGTGGCCGGTGTTTCCCACCACCGCTTGGGCGAGAAACTGAGCCGCGCGCCATTGTCGAGTTTCAGCATGGCGTGGTTGGCGAGCGAGATCTGATCGCCACGGCCGCCGCTGAATATGTGACGCTGGTACAGAAACGGATGGTGATCGACCAGACGCAACTCCTTGATGAGCGATGCGCCCATGGCCAGGCGATCGAGCTTGAAGCGCGCGATGGTCTCACTGCCCTGCCTGGTCATCTCGATTGTCGACCATGACGAATTGGCCGGCCAGCCGTGTCCCGGCGCGGCGTCGGCGGAGGCATCGCCAAACGGTGCGCAGAAGAAGTCGCCGGCCAGCGCCCCAAGATGCGGTGCGGCATCGTCGGGCATTTTCTCGCCAAGCCACGGTGCCTTGTGCAGCATCGAGACGGTGCGACCGTCGCGCGTGACCTCAAGCTCGGCGAGCATGCCAAAGGCTGGATCGAAACGCGCGGCGATCCCAGTGGCTTCGATGTCGATCAGTGTTTCGGCCACAGGCAGTTCTCCGGTTTCATCGCAAGCCGGCGCTTCATCGCATGAGCAGCCGTTGCCTTACCCTATTAGCTCTTTCAGCCCCTGCATTGAAAGGTGCAGCGCGACGTCAAGCAGTCACGATGCAAGGAAAACTGCTGCGACGGTCCTTCCTCGCGTAGGTCGCCAAGTGACGCTGGGTGATTGACTCTGGCGACCTCACGGTGATCAATCGTTGCAGTCCTGACCAGGGGGGTCACGACTGCAAGCACAGCGAACCGGTAATGCAATTTCGGTTGTTCCGATCATCCGGCTCTGTCGGCATAGCGATTGCACGTCTGACGGGCCTCGCCCTCCTGGTCCTGCTTGTCTCGGCCAGGGTCGCCGATCCGCTTTTCGTGTCGACCGTGCGCAACCAGAGTTTCGATCTTTACCAGCGGCTCTATCCGCGCCCTCAGAACAAGCAGCCCATCGTCGTCGTCGACATAGACGAGAACAGTCTCGAATCTGTCGGCCAGTGGCCATGGCCGCGATCTGTCGTGGCCAGGCTCGTCGACAAACTCACCGCGATGGGCGCAATCGCGATCGGTTTCGACATCGTCTTTGCCGAGCCTGACCGCTTGTCACCCGACAAGATCGCCGAAGACAATGCGTCGCTCTCGCCCGAGGTGAAGGCCGATCTCCTTGCGCAACCTTCCAACGAAACGCTCCTGGCCGATGCCATTCGTCGCTCCCGCGTGGTGGTTGGAGAGACCAGCGTCCGTCATGGCGACGACACGGAAATCGACGCGGGAGTGAATGACGATATTCCAGAGATTCCGCACGCCGCGCTTGGCGCCGATCCGACGCCCTTTCTGCTCAAGTTTCCGCGGCTTGTGCAAAACCTGAAGGTCATCTCAGACGCGGCGGCCGGCCACGGCATGTTCACGGTCGAGCCGGATCCTGACGGCATTTTCCGGCGCATGCCGCTCGTCATGATGGTCGAAGGCAAGCTGCGGCTCGGGCTGGCCGCTGAAATCCTGCGCATCGCCACGGGCGGTCAGGCCTTCGCGATCCGCACCGACGACGCCGGCATCTCGGGCATTGTGGTCGGCGGCGTGTTCGTTCCAACCGACGGCAGCGGAAAGGTGCATCCCTGGTTCAACGGCTCGGACAGGGCACGCTATGTTTCGGCGGGCAGCGTGCTCGACGGCTCGGCCGCGCCGGCCAGCATCGCCGGGCACATGGTGCTGGTCGGAACGTCGGCCGTCGGCCTTGAGGATTTCCGGGCGACCCCGGTCGCGGCTTTCATGCCAGGGGTCGAGATCCACGCCCAGATCATCGAAAACATCCTGACCCAGCAGTTTCTGTTCCGGCCGAACTACGCCTTGGGGATGGAGGTGGTGATTGTCCTGCTGATCGGCCTGCTGATCATCTGGTTTGTTCCCAGGTCAGGCGCCATCTACGCCTTCGTCGCCGCCATCGTGGTCATTGCCGTCATTGGCGGCGGTTCACTGTGGGCCTTCCAGGCCAGCCGTCTGCTGATCGATGCGACGTTCCCCATTGGCGCCATCGCCGCGATCTTCATCGTCATGGCGACCGCCAACTACATTCGCGAAGAGCGGCAGAAGCGACAGATCAGAAGCGCATTCGGGCAGTATCTCTCGCCGGCCCTGGTTGATCGTCTTGCAGACAATCCAAGCCAGCTGGTGCTTGGCGGCGAGACCCGCGATCTGACGCTGTTGTTCACCGATGTTCGTGGCTTCACCACGATCTCCGAAAGCTACAAGTCGAACCCGCAGGGTCTGACCCGGCTGATGAACCATTTCCTGACAGCATTGTCGAAGTCCATTCTCGACCGGGACGGTACGATCGACAAGTATATGGGCGACGCCATCATGGCGTTCTGGAACGCTCCAGTCGATCTGAAGGACCATGCGTTGCGGGCCTGCTATGCGGCCGTCGACATGATTCAGCGCGTCGATGAACTGAACGCGACGAGCCGTGAAGAAGCGAACGCCGATTCCGATGAACCCCATCACGAGATCAAGATCGGCATCGGCATCAATACCGGCGAATGCGTCGTCGGCAATATGGGCAGCGACATGCGCTTCGACTACACGGCCTTGGGTGACACGGTTAATCTCGCGTCGCGGCTGGAGGGGCAGTCCAAACCCTATGGCGTGCCGATCATTCTTGGCGACAACACCGCCAGCGTGGTGTCGCCGACCGTCGCGACACTGGAAATCGACCAGATCCGCGTCAAGGGCAAGCTCGAGCCAGAGCGCATCCACGCTCTCCTTGGGCTGGAAGACATGCTGCGCAACCAGGACTTCCTCGCGTTGAGCGAGGTCAATACGCGGATGCTTTCAAGCTACCGTCAGCAGCGCTGGGGGGAGGCCATCGAAGCGCTTGACCGGATCGGCCCGCTCGCCGAGCGCGTCGGTTTCGAGGTCACGGAATACCTGGCGATCTACAAGGCGCGAATTGCCGAGTTTGCCGAAAATCCGCCAGGCCCTGATTGGGATGGTGTCTACACTGCGGCGAGCAAGTGAATCGCTATGGCAGAAGGAACAGGTGACGTAAGGGAATAAATTTGTCACAACTGCAGCTTTAGTGGCGGGCTCGCCGGGGGCCAAGCTGTCATTTTCGACTTGAATAGCGTAGGATCAAGGGGCTGTGGGGGTCTGCGTACATGTTTAGGATCTTTCTTGGACTGTTAGTCGCTAGCAGTTTTTGGGTTCCGTCCAGCCATGCGCATGGGATGTCATTGCGCGAAGCGGTCCAGCAGGCAGTCCTCACAAATCCGAGAATTGATGCAGCCAAAGCCAGCCAGCGTGCTTCGAGATATGGTCTCAATCAGGCCAGGGGCCGGCTCTATCCGGAGATCGAGCTCAACGCCGATATCGGCGCTCAGAGAATTGACCGGCCAAACGGCCTTGGTCCCGATGTCAACGACGAGTGGAACAATCGACGCCAGGTGACGCTGAGCATTCGGCAGGTCCTCTTCGACGGGTGGGAACGGGCAAACGACATCTACCGCAGCCAGGCGACGATTTCGGCAGAGACTTATCGGGTTCTGGTGCGCTCCGAGGCCGTCGGCCTGTCGTCCGTCGAAGCCTATATCGATGTCGTACGCCACAATGACCTTCTGGCTCTCGCCCAGGAAAATGTCCGCCGTCACCAGATGCTGCTCGGCGTCATTCGCGAACGGTTCGAGGGCGGCAAGTCGCCCATTGGCGATGTCGAGCAGACAGTAGAACGGGTCGAGGCAGCCAAGGCGCTCGTCGCGCAGATCAAGGTCGCGCAAGCGGCCTCCTACGCCAAGTTCAAGAACGCCGTCGGCAATTCTCCCTCCAAGCTGCAGGCCGTGTCCTACGCCAGGGGCATTCCGAAGAACGTCGCCGAGGTCACCAACCAGGCGCTGCACAACAATCCGCGTGTCAAGGCGGCGCTCGCGGACTCGGATGCAAGTTACTTTGCAAAGGAGCAGTTCCGGTCGACTCTGCTTCCGCAGGTCTACCTGGAGGGCAATGCGACGCGCGGCGAGAACCTTGAGGGGACGCCAGGCAAGAACAACGAGTATGGCGGCAGGGTTGTCATGCGCTGGAAGCTGTTCGACGGAGGCGTGCGACGTAACCGCGTCGCCGAACTGGGCGAGCGCCACTCGGAAAAGGTCACCGAACAGCTCATTCTGGCCCGCCAGCTGACAGAGGAGGTCGAAGTGTCATGGGCGCGCCTCGTCGACGGCCGTGCGCAGGTCGAGGCAGTCAGGCTTGAATCGGCGCAGGACGCCAAGGTGGTCGCGGCCTACAAGGACGAGTACAACGCCAACAAGCGCAGCCTGCTTGACGTGCTGGATGCCGAAAATGCCCGGTTCAATACGCAGTTCGAACTGTCGAACATCGAGGCGCTGCACGTCTTCTCAAGCTACGAACTGCTGGCGCTGATGGGCACTCTTCTCGAGACACTGGATGTTACGGCGCCGAGCGTTCCGGAAATGGAGAGCGGGCCTTTGCCGGACCTCTTCCAGAGCTCGTCCAAGAGTTACCTGATCCCGCCCTTGAGCCAGAACTAGGCGGTCGGAGACTATACTCACTGGGCCAGGATCGGCTCGATTGGCCCAGGCCATGCAGATCACGGTGACAGGTGGAACAGCGACGAAGATTTCTTGAGGACCCGGATGGTGTCGAGGCGAACGCGACCGAGATCCATGATCCGTTGCTGGCCGCGCTCGAATTTCTGGCAGGACGCCACAACCGCCCATTCTCGAAAGCTGCGGTTTTGCGTGGCCTGCCGCTGCGCGATGGCATTCTGACACTCGACCTTTTCGCGCGCGCAGCCGATCGGTTGGGCCTCGATGCCAAGATCGTCGAACGGCCACCCTCGCAGGTCTCTGGATTGGTCTGCCCGTTCATTGTCCTGCTCAAGAGTGGCGATGTGGGCATCTTGCTGGAACGGCGCCAGGGCGCGCGCAAGGTGCCGTTCATCGTCCCTGGCATTACCGGGACCAGGACCATGCGGCTGCGCGACATCGATCGCGAGGCGCTCGATACGGTCATCTATGTCGCTGACCGCAGGCAGCAGGATGCGGTGGCCACCGATGCCTCGCTCATGCGCAAGGCGCCGGGCCACTGGCTGTGGTCGGTGGTCATCCGGTTCTGGGCGACCTGGGCCTATGTCATTCTCGCGGCGTTCGTCATCAACCTGCTTGGGCTGGCGCTGCCGCTCTTCGTGATGAATGTCTATGATCGCGTCATTCCCTATAATTCAACGGCCACCCTGTGGGCGCTGGCCGCCGGCGTGCTGATCGCTCTCGGCTCGGATTTCCTGTTGCGCATGCTGCGCGCCACGGTGATCGAAAACTCCGGGCGCCGCGTCGATATGAAGGTGTCGGCCACTCTGTTCGAGCAGGCACTGGACGCGACCATGGCCAGCCGGTCGGGCCGAGCCGGCGAGTTCGCCAATCATATCCGCGAGTTTGAATCGGTCCGCGATTTCTTCACGTCGACCAGCATCACCTCGGCAATCGACCTGCTTTTCATTGGCGTTTTTCTCGGGCTTCTGTGGATGATCGTCGGTGAACTTGCACTGGTGCCGCTGATCGCCGTTCCCGTGGTGCTGCTGGTGACACTCGCTGTCCAGGGGCCGTTGGCGCGTTCGGTCAACCGCACCCAGATCACCAAGTCGAACCGGCACGCGATCCTCGTCGAGTCGATGGTCGGGATCGAAGCGGTAAAGGCAATCTCGGGCGAGGGCGCGCTGCAGAAAAAGTGGGAGGACGCCGTTGCCGGTTCGGTGCGGGCCAGTTCGGCGACGCGGTTCTGGTCGTCGCTGGCGATGTTTTTCAGCATGTTCGTGCAGCAGGGCGTCAGTGTCGTCGTCATCATCTGGGGCGTCTATCTTGTGGCCGCCGGCGACATCACCATCGGCGCGCTGATCGCCGCCAATATCCTGACAGGACGCGTGCTGGCGCCGCTCGGCAATATCGCCATGACGCTGGCGCGGGCGCAGACGTCCTTCTCGTCGCTTCGTCAATTGAACGCGATGATGAAACTGGAGCGGGATCACAAGATCCTGCCTGACGCCGGCGGCAAGATCGACCAGGGCAGGATCGAGTTGCGAGACGTTAGCTTTGCCTATCGCGACCAGCCGTCAAATGCACTCGATGGCGTCTCGCTCAAGATTGCACCGGGCGAGCGCGTCGGCATTGTTGGGCGGGTGGCGTCCGGCAAGTCGACCTTCGGCAAGCTGCTTGGTGGCCTCTATTCGTGCGACGGCGGGGCAGTCATGCTCGATGGCACGGACGTCAAGCATTGCTGGATGGCCGACCTTCGCAAGGCGGTCGTTTATGTCGGGCAGGAGCCGGAACTGTTTTCCGGCACGTTGAGCGAGAACATCCTGTTCGGCAGGCAGGACAATCCGGCCGACTTCGTCGCCTGCGTCCAGGCTTCCGGCGTCGCTTCCTTTGCGCAGGCAAATGCGCTCGGCTATTCGATGCCGGTGGGCGAACGTGGCCGCGCCATCTCCGGCGGCCAGCGCCAATCCGTTGCCATAGCCCGTGCCTTGTTCGGCCGCCCGAAGGTGCTGTTTCTC
Organism: Hyphomicrobiales bacterium; assembly: GCA_038259455.1. GTDB lineage: Bacteria > Pseudomonadota > Alphaproteobacteria > Rhizobiales > Rhizobiaceae > CAMYMG01. Next base: position 13,506 of record JBBSOT010000098.1, read on the forward strand.
GACGAACCCACAAGCGCGATGGACAATCTGACGGAAGCAGCCTTCATCCGAGGGCTTGGCGGCTGGCTGACACCCGGCACCACGCTGCTGATTTCCACCCACCGTACGTCGTTGCTGGGCCTTGTCGATCGGTTGATCGTGCTGGAGCAGGGGCGGGTCGTTGCCGATGGTCCCAAGCAGAAGGTTCTCGCCTCCCTTCTCAAGGGCAAGATCGTTGCCGCGCCGGCTGCCGACGGATCGCCCGATGTCTAACGTCGACATGAATTTCGCCAACGACGCGCGCGGCGCCGTCGAAACGTCGGTTACGCCCGGTGCGTGGAGGATCCTGGTTGCGATCGGTGTGATCCTGGCCGCCGCCGTTCTGTGGGCCTCCTGGGCCAACATCGAGAAGATCACCACCGGGGAAGGCCGGGTTATCCCGTCGAGCCAGGTGCAGGTCGTGCAAAGCCTTGAGCCGGGCCTCGTCGCCGAAATCATGGTGCGGGAGGGCGATCGCGTCGACGCAGGCCAGAGCCTCATCCGCATCGATGATACCGGCGTATCGTCGAGGCTGGGCGAACTGCGCCAGCAGCAACGCGCCCTGCAGGCCGAACTTTACCGCCTTGGCGCG
>JBBSOT010000099.1:0-14020 GCA_038259455.1 Hyphomicrobiales bacterium
AATATGACCCGTCGGCGAAACCCGACTATTTCCCGCTATCGTGAACGACGAGGGGGCGGCTGCGGCTTGAACAGGTGCCCGCGGTCGATGACTTGGCCCGGTCGGCAGCTGCGCATCCTGCCTGCCAGCCCGCTTCGACCGCAATTTCGGCGAATGCGATTCAAAACCGCACGAAAGTATGAACGTGCCGGTTACCATAAACGGATTGGTAACGCTGCCCGCCTACTGTTCCCCCTCAAGCGAGGCAGGGACCTTTGCAGCCTCAAGTGAAAATCCAGTTCAAAGGGTGTGACAGTGCGTAAAGCGTCGGCCAAAGCAGTTCGTAGAATCTTTTCCTCATTCAAGCCGGCCGTCGTCCTCGTCGCAGCGCTTGCCTTTTCAGCCGTCGCTATTGTCAGCCCCGCGGCCGCCAATTCGAAATATGCGGCGATCGTCGTCGATGCCAACACGGGCAAGACATTGTTCTCGTCGAGTGCCGACGAGCGTCGGTACCCGGCCTCGCTCACCAAGATGATGACCCTCTATCTCGTCTTCGAGGCGCTGGAGAGCGGCAGGATTTCAAAATCCACCAAGGTGCCGTTTTCGAAGAACGCTGCCAAGGAGCCCCCGACAAAGCTCGGCGTGCGGGCCGGCGGATCGGTCACCGTGGAAACGGTCATCCTCTCGCTGGTCACAAAGTCGGCCAACGATGCCTCCACCGCCATTGGCGAACTGCTGGGCGGCACTGAAGCGGAATTCGCCCGCATGATGACCAACAAGGCCCGCAAGCTCGGCATGTCGGAGACGACCTTCCGCAATGCGCACGGCCTGCCGAATACCGCGCAGTATACAACAGCCCGCGACATGGCGACGCTCGGCATCGCGCTCAGGGAGCACTACCCGCAGTACTACAAATATTTCTCGACTCGCTCCTTCACCTACAACAAGCGCCGCATGGGCAACCACAACCGCCTGCTCGGCAAGATCAAGGGCGTTGACGGCATCAAGACCGGCTACATCCGCGCTTCCGGCTTCAACCTTGTATCCTCGGTCAATGACGGCAACCGGCGCATCGTCGCCGTCGTCATGGGCGGGAGAACCGGCAGTTCGCGCGATGCGCACATGGCTGAACTGATCAAGAAGTATCTGCCGAAGGCTTCCTCCAGGCGCGGTGGCGACCTTGTTGCCAAGGCGACCTCGCCGGTCCGCTCGCTGGTCCAGGCAATCCTGCCGAAGAAAAACGCACCGACCCCGCTGTCGCGCCCGGAAGATATCGATGTCGTGACCACCGACAGCACCGAAGAGACGGTCTATGTCGAGCAGGCATATGCCGCCCCGATCGAAGCGCGCATGGCCGACATCGATCCGGTCAACACCGCCTCGGTCAATCCGCCATCGGGCTGGGCCGTTCAGGTCGCCTCTTCGCCGAGCGAGGTAGAAGCCCGGGCGTTTCTGGCGCGCACCAACAAGATGGCGCCCGGCATCCTGGCCGATGCCTCCGGCTTCACCGTTACCTTCAACAAGGGCGGCGTCACCTACTACCGCGCACGCTACGCCGGCTTTGGCTCCAAGGATGCAGCCTGGAGCGCCTGTTCGGCGCTGAAGAAGAAGAAGATCGACTGCTACGCGGTCCAGCAATAGGTCGCCGGATCGCTTTGTAACTCCCGAATGTACAGAGTTTAAGGAGAATTAGCCGTGATTGGAGAGCAGGACGTCCTTGGCTTCGTTGATCCTCGCCGCAAGGAAAGAAGTGCCGCCGATATCGGGGTGCAGGCGCTGAATCAGGCGGCGGTGCGCTTTGCGGATATCCGCCGTGGCGGCCCCCGCTTCAAGACCAAGGATCTTGTAAGCCTCCTCCTTAGTCATGGTGCCCGAACCTGGCGAAACACCCTGCCCGTCGCCACTGTGCGCCTCAGCGTGTTCGCGCCAGACGGGAAACCGTCCGTCAAGATACGTCTCTAGAAGCTGGCGGCTCTCCGAGTCGCCAGAAAGTTCCCGGTAAAGCACCTCAAGTTCCTGCAGTTTCATCGATCCGAGTGTCCGCGATTCGTGCGTGCCGGCAAGCACGACGCCCTCGAGGCCGCCCGTATCGTGGTCGAGTTCCATTTCGAGTGCTGCGGTCCTGACGGTCGACCGCTGGCCTTTCGCCTTGGTCCTTGAACGCCGCGAACGCGTTGACGCATACCAGGCCGCGGCCCCCGAAAGCAGCATCCCGCCGACACCGGCGCGGCCGGTCAGCAGCAGAACCACCCCGGCTATGCCCAGAACGACAGGTCCGGCCGCGCGCAGGCCGCCCGCCAGCCGGGTTGCATCGACGCGCAGGAACGCCGCAACCAGCGCGGTGGCGACAAGCAGTACGCCGACTACAGCAAGCACTGCGCTCATGAGGTCTTGCCGCCACGCATGTTGTCGATCATCAGCCTATCCTCGGGACGGCCCCTCGCTTCCAGCGCCTTGACACCGCCGGTCGCAAACACGGCCACTGCCGACAGGAGTTTTGCCAGCGCGGCGGCGGAATTATGGTCGAACCGAAACCACGCGCCCTTGGTCAGCCGTGCAATCTCCTTGAAGGCCATCTCGGCATCCCTGTCTCGACCTTCCTGAAACACGAAGACCGGCACCCCGCGCAGGCCAAGACGCCCGGCCTTGTCGGCCAGATCGTCGATCCGCTCCTCCATCGCATCGCCGATGTAGACCAGCGCTGCAACCTTGTGCGCCTCCGCCTGCTTCAGGCCATGCGACAGAACCTTGCCTATCTGCGTTCTGCCGCCACGGCAGTCGATCCCGGTCATCAGCCGCTTCAGCGCCTCCGTGTCGGTGACAAACCTGGAAGACCGGCATTCATTGAAACCACGAAAATAGACGAGCTGCACGGCAAGCGGCCCGGCCTTGCCGACCGCGTCGAACATCTCGGCCTGCAACGAGCAGGCGAGATCCCAGGTCGGTTGCCGGCTCATCGTGGCGTCGAGAGCGAGTACAAGCCGTCCTTCGCCCGACCCTTTGGTTGCAGCCACCGCCTTGGCCTGCCTCAGGAAGGTATCGATCTCGCTCGTGCCTGAACGCTGCTCCGTCGCAGCGATCTTCGACTTCGTTGAAACGGGCGGCTTGGCTTCTTTCATGCCCTCAAGATGTGGCGTTGACCGCCGGCATGCAAGCCCGACTTCGCTGGACGATGTGCCGCGGACACGTCAGGACGCTCCGGCGTCCGGCTCGGCGGAGCGACGGTGGCTCGACAGGAATTCCTCGAGCGGCCGCAGGCTCGCGGGGTCGGCCTGTGCTTCCAGCGTGGCGAAGGACACCGCCGCCACTTCGTGATCGACCAGTATCTTGATCGCTTTCCCGTCTTCCGCGGGGGCCAGTCGCTCGATGGCTTCGAACTCTTCGACATAGGCCGGAAATGTCGTCGCCATTTCGTCGATCAACGCACCCCAGGAAAGACCCCGCCGACCATCGGCTTCCGCCAGTCCGGTGGCATGCAGCTTGTCGGGAGCGGCGATCTGCAACCTATGGCTTTTTGCCAGCGGACGGATCGCCTCGGCGGTAACCGCCTCGATCTCGGCAAGCATCAGCAGCGCCTGTTTCCGGCGTCCCGAAAAGAACTCGGCCAGGCGGGCAAAATAGACCTCGCCGGAAATCTCTTCCTCCAGCGACATTTGCAAGGCCTGGCCATAGTCGGAAAATGTCCGCGCGCCCGATGTCAAATCCGATCCTCCAGCAGCCGGCGCATTCACAGCAATCCCAGTTCGGCCAGCTCACGGCGCAGCTTTGGCGGCATCTCGGCAAGGTCGTCGCCGCCGGTTCCGATGTCGGCCGGCGCCTCGCTAGGCTTCAGGTAGCGCCAGCCCTGAAATGCCCGTCGCGGCTGCCAGCTGGTGCGATGAAGCCCCGGATCGAGCATGAGATGGCATCGCGAAATGCCCTGCCCGTCGACGAAGGGACGCACTTCCAGCAATTTCTGGCGACACTGCACATTGCCCTTGATGACCCAGTAGAGCGATCCGCCGTCAACCAGTTCGGTGGCGCGCGTCGGCACCATGCGGGTGGTGTGAAAATACTCGACCGGATCACCGGCACGTCGCCGCTCGTCAAGCCTGGAGGCGATCCATTCTTCAAGATCCTCGACGCTATCGCAGCCGACGCATAGTTTTACCAAATTCAATGACATGAGACAGACTTAGCGTCGTCGCCCCGCCGGTTCAATCGCTGGCCGGGTTATGCACAGGCGCGCGGTCCGCTTCATCGACCGATGGCGCAGCCGGAAACGTCAGCACTCCACGACATTGACCGCCAGCCCGCCGAGGCTGGTCTCCTTGTATTTCTCGCTCATGTCCATGCCGGTCTGGCGCATGGTCTCGATCGCCGCATCGAGCGGCACGAAATGCGTGCCGTCGCCCTTGATCGCCAGCGATGCGGCCGTCACCGCCTTGACGGCGCCCAGCGCATTGCGCTCGATGCACGGCACCTGAACCAGCCCGCCGACCGGATCGCAGGTCATGCCGAGATGGTGTTCGAGGGCGATCTCGGCAGCGTTCTCCACCTGCTCGGGCGTCCCGCCCATCACTGCGCAAAGGCCGGCTGCCGCCATCGACGAGGCCGAACCGACCTCGCCCTGGCAGCCCACTTCGGCGCCCGAGATCGAGGCATTGGTCTTGATGATGCCGCCGATCGCCGCGGCTGTCAGCAAAAAGTCGCGGATGCTCGCCTTGTCGGCCTCGGGATGAAAATGCAGCCAGTAGCGCAGCACCGCTGGCAATGTGCCTGCTGCACCATTTGTCGGCGCGGTCACCACGCGGCCGCCGGCGGCGTTCTCCTCGTTCACCGCCATCGCATAGATCGACAGCCAGTCATTGGCGAGCAGCGGATTGGGACGGTTCTGGCTCCATTGCTCCTGCAGCTTGTCATGCAACTGCCTTGCCCGGCGGCGAACCTTCAGCCCGCCCGGCATGATGCCGTCCTGCGACAGGCCCCTTTCGATGCAGCCGAGCATCGCGTCCCAGATGCCGTCGAGTTGTGCGTCGAGCTTCTCGCGCGGCATGTGGATCTCTTCGTTGGTCCGCTTCATCTCGGCGATCGACAGCCCGCTTCTTGCCGCCATGTCCAGCATCTCGACGGCATTGGCGAATGGATACGGCACCTTGGTCACCGGCTTGTCGGGACCGCGCGCCTTCAGCCGCTGAAGTTCCTCTTCCGAGACCACGAAGCCGCCGCCGATGGAATAATAGACGCGCTTCAACAGCAGCCGGTCGCCTGAATCATAAGCGTTGAACATCATGCCATTGGCGTGACCGAGAAGCGGCGTCTTCTTGTCGAGCACCAGATCGGTTGCCGGATCGAAGCGGTATGCCGGATGGCCGGCAGGCTCGACTTTCTTACGCGCTGAAATGCCATCGACAATGGCATCGGCTTTGTCCGGATCAACGGTCACCGGCGTCTGCCCGGCGAGGCCGAGGATCACCGCGCGGTCGGTACCATGGCCAATTCCCGTATAGGCCAGCGATCCGTGCAGGCTGACAGCCAGGCGGTCGACCGACGTGCCGGCCGGGCGCGGCCAGTCGCCGGTCAGGATTTCCTCGAGAAACCGGGCGGCAGCCGTCATCGGGCCCATCGTATGCGAACTCGACGCTCCGATGCCGATCTTGAACAGGTCGAATACCGACAAAAACACGGTTGCACTGTCTCCCTTGACGCGCTCTACCAGCGAGCGTGCCTGTCATTGATTGTTTCGGCCAATTCCGCCGCGCTGGCTTGGCGCCCGCCGACCTTGGCTGATCCGCAGACGACATTGCGCAATCGTTGCAGAAATAGCAAAGGTCATGCGTGGCACCGGCTCTGTTGTTCGGCATGATGCCGGCTGGCCGTGCCGTACGGGCCATGGGCATCGTTTTCTTGCCGGGAGAACCAATATGGGCAACGACATGCTTCTATCGGGTGCCGATCTGGCAGCGCTCGGCTTCTTCCTCGCGGTGTGGGGTATTTATGTGCTGGCGCTCGGCCGCAGGTTCTTCGGGCGTGTCTCGCTGACCGTCGCCATGAATGCCCAGCGCGAGGCCTGGATGCACGTCATGGCGCGGCGTGAACTGCGCATGATCGACACTGGCATCATGCTCGGTCTCCAGCAGGGCACGGCCTTCTTCGCCTCCAGTTCGCTGCTGGCGCTCGGCGCCTGCTTTGCGCTGTTTGGCGCCAGCGATCAGGTCCTGGCGGTGCTCGGCGACCTGGCGCCCGGAAACGCCCCTTCGCGCCAGCTCTTCGAGGTCAAGGTGATCGGGCTGATCCTGATCCTCGCGCACGCCTTCTTCAAGTTCGGCTGGTCCTATCGGCTCTTTAACTACTGCTCCATCCTCATCGGAGCCGTTCCTGTGCCGCACGACGAGCCCGCCAATCCCGAAGAGACCGAAATTGCGGTCCGGCGGGCGGCGAAGATGAACATTCTGGCCGGCAAGCATTTCAATGCCGGCCTGCGCGGCATCTTCTTTTCGATCGGCTATCTGGGATGGTTCATCGGTCCGGTGGTCTTCATGCTGTCGACCGTGCTGCTTCTGGCCGTTCTTGTCAGGCGGCAGTTCTTTTCGGCTGCCCGACAGGCGGTCCTCACCAACTCGCAGGACTGATCAGCCGGCTGGTCCGGGAAACACCGAGTCGATCCTGCCGGTAAACTTGTAGGCGATCAGGCCACACCACTCGCGGAAGGCCGTCGTCGTGGTCTGCAGCGAATCGAGTGCATTGTCGCCAAACAGGCCGATGCCTTCCTCGCCCGACGTCCGGTAGTCGACGGGCCATGGCACGACGGGAAATCCCGCTTTCTTGAAAAGCCCCATTGCCCGCGGCATGTGGAATGCAGACGTGACAAGCAACCAGCTATCGTCGGGTTCCGGTTTTACGAGGTCGCGAATGTTGGCGACGTTTTCGGACGTATTGCGAGACTCCCCCTCAAGCACGAGCCGCGTTGCGGGGATGCCCAGCCCCGCGAACAGCCGGGGCGCGGTCGCGGCATCGCCCTCGCCGTCAAGCAACGGCGATCCGTTGCCGCCCGATACAACGATTCTGGCGGCGGGAAAGCGTCTCGCCAGAATGGCTGTCTCGACAAAGCGGTCGCCGCTGCCATTCAGTTCGTAGCCGCCGCGCGCCTTGTTGATCGCACCTTCAAAGCCACCGCCGAGCACGATGATGCCGGCAATCTTGGTGGGCATGTCCGGGCGTGCAAAGCGCGACTCCAGCGGGCTGATGAGCAGCGCGCCCAATGTCGTCCAGGCCGACAGCAGCAGCACGATGAACGGTATGAGGACAATCGTCCCGGCGAGCTTGAGCCAACCGAAAGCGCCGGCCAGCACAGACAGTCCAAGCAGCATGATGGCCAGATTCAGCGGCTGCAGGAAGAACCAGATGATTTTCGACGATTCAAAGAACAAGCAGAACGCTCCAATTGCCGCACGCTATCAAACCATGTTGACGCCATGCAATCAGCTTTGCCTCATATACTGTTGACAAGACAGCCTTGCGCGACGCTCACACCGTTATCGGCCGATGATCTCGTCGCCCAGAAACGCCCTGAAATAGGCCACTGTCCGTTCCAGCCCGTCGCGCGCCGCAATCGTCGGTTCCCAGTCAAGCAGCGCTTTTGCCTTGGATATATCGGGTTGGCGCTGGCGGGGATCGTCGCTGGGCATTGGCAGCCGAACGATCTCGGAACGCGAGCCGGTGATGTCGATGATCATCTCGGCCAGGTCCAGGATCGCGAACTCGCGGGTATTGCCCATATTGATCGGCCCGGTCACCCCCGGAGGACTTGCCATCAGGCGCATCAGCCCGTCGACCAGATCGTCGACATAGCAGAAGGATCGTGTCTGGCGGCCATCGCCATAGATGGTGATCGGCTGGCCGAGCAGCGCCTGGACAATGAAGTTGGAAACGACGCGACCGTCCTGCCGGTGCATGCGCGGGCCGTATGTGTTGAATATCCGCGCCACCTTGATGTCCAGGCCATGCTGCCGGTGATAGTCGAAGAACAGTGTTTCGGCTGCACGCTTGCCCTCGTCATAGCATGATCGCGTGCCGATAGGATTGACGTTGCCCCAGTATTCCTCGGTTTGCGGATGCACAACCGGATCGCCATAGACCTCGCTGGTCGAGGCCTGAAGGATCGGGCACTTCAGCCGTTTGGCCAGCCCCAGAACGTTGATGGCGCCATGCACCGACGTTTTCAGCGTCTGGATGGGGTCATGCTGGTAGTGTATCGGAGAGGCCGGACAAGCCAGGTTGTAGATCGCGTCGACCTCGACATAGAGCGGAAAGCAGACATCGTGGCGCAGGAACTCGAAGCGCGGATTCAGATGCATGTGATCGAGGTTGCGCTTGGTCGACGAGAATAGATTGTCGACGCAGACAACCTCATGGCCCTGTTCGAGAAGCCGGTCGATCAGGTGCGAACCGAGAAACCCGGCGCCGCCCGTCACAAGTATGCGTTGTCGGCTGTCCGAGATCGGGCGCAAGCAGGGTGCTCCGGCAGAAATGTTTGATCCCTTTATCGTGCGCGAACCGGTTTGACAAACGGGAGATACACTTCCGAAAGGGCCGGCGGTCGATCTGCCGGCGCCCTTTCAGGCGTGAAGCGCTCGAGCTTCCAAGTCCGCCTTGCCTACCACCACTGCTCGGCTTCAAAACGCCCGGCCGCCTGCTCGATCACATGGCCTGCCTGGAACAGCGTCTCTTCCTCGAAAGGCTTGCCGATCAACTGCAGGCCAAGTGGCAGGCCCCTGGCATCAAGACCGGCCGGAACCGAAATGCCCGGCAGCCCGGCCATGTTCACGGTCACGGTGAAGACGTCGTTCAGGTACATTTTCACCGGGTCGGCCGCCATGTCCTGATCGGCAACGCCAAAGGCCGCCGAGGGCGTCGCCGGCGTCAGGATGACGTCGACGCCGGCATCGAAGACCGTCTCGAAGTCGCGCTTGATCAGCGTGCGCACCTTTTGCGCCTTCAGGTAGTAGGCGTCGTAATAGCCGGCCGACAGCACATAGGTGCCGATCATGATGCGGCGCTGCACCTCGCGGCCGAAACCGGCGGCGCGCGTCTTCTCATACATGTCGGTGATGTCCTTGCCCGGCACCCTGAGGCCGTAGCGAACTCCATCATAGCGCGCCAGGTTCGACGATGCCTCGGCCGGCGCCACGATATAGTAGGCGGGCAGCGCGTATTTGGTGTGCGGCAGCGAGATATCGACGATCTCGGCGCCGGCATCCTTCAGCCACGCGATCCCCTTTTGCCACAGCGTCTCGATCTCGCCGGGCATCCCATCCATGCGGTATTCCTTCGGAATGCCGACCTTCATGCCCTTGACCGACTTGCCGAGTGCCGCCTCATAGTCCGGCACCGGGCGATCGACGGACGTCGTGTCCTTGGGGTCGACCGAAGCCATCGATTTCAGCATGATCGCAGCGTCGCGCACGTCGCGGGCGATCGGGCCGGCCTGGTCGAGCGACGAGGCGAAGGCGACAATGCCCCAGCGCGAGCAGCGGCCATAGGTCGGCTTGATGCCGACCGTGCCGGTAAACGCCGCAGGCTGACGGATCGAACCGCCCGTATCGGTGGCCGTCGCACCGGCGCACAGGAAGGCTGAAACCGCCGCCGCCGACCCGCCCGAGGAACCGCCCGGCACCAGTTGAGCGTTGTCCAGCGTGCGCACCTGTTTCGTGCCGCCTGCCGACACGAAGCCGGCATCGCCCTGATGCGCGGTCGGCATGACGGTCGTGTCCAGCCGTGAACGCCGCCAGGGATTGATCACGGGGCCGTAATAGGAGGTTTCGTTGGACGAGCCCATGGCGAACTCGTCCATGTTGAGCTTGCCCAGCATCACCGCTCCGTCGGCCCAGAGATTGGCCGTGACCGTCGATTCGTAGCGTGGCTTGAAGCCGTCGAGCACATGGCTCGCTGCCTGCGTGTGCACGCCTTCCGTGCCGAACAGATCCTTGACGCCGAGCGGGATGCCTTCCAGCTCGCCGCCCTCGCCCTTCGCCAGCTTCGCGTCGGAGGCCGCCGCCATGGCGCGCGCCTTGTCGTGGGTCACCGCGACATAGGCATTGAGCGCCGGGTTGGCCCGGTCGATCGCCGCCAGATAGGCGTCGGTGATCTCGACGGCCGAAATTTCCCTGCCGCGCAGCTTGGCCCTGGCTTCGGCAATCGTCAGTTTCGTTACATCACTCATCAGGCAATCTTCTTTTCGTAAAACCGGGAAAACCCGGAATCGGGATAATCGAGCACCGCACCGCAAACCGTGAATCCACCGCGTTCATAGACGCGGTAGGCAGCTTCAAAGCCCGGCGCCTCGCCCGTCTCGAGCACCAGGCGCGAAATACCCTTGTCGCGCGCCAGCTTCTCGATCCGCTGCAGAAGCTGCACACCGACGCGCTTGCCGCGCACGGCCGGGCGCGTGAACATGCGTTTCACTTCGCCGAGCCCGCCGCCATGATCCTTGAGCGAGGCCATGCCGACAGGCGCGCCCGCCTCGTCGCGCGCAATCAGCATCGTCACCGAGGGGTCGGCCATCTGCTCGACCGTCAGCTGAAACTGGAACTCGCGCGGCGTCAGCGGGATCATGGTGGCGTTGAGTTCGGCCACCATGGCGCGCACATCGTCCTGCAGCGGCGTTTCCGCAGAGATCTCGACCATCATTGGCCGCTACTCCACCACCTTCGGCACCAGAAAGAAATTCTCGTCGGTTTCGGGCGCATTGGCCACGATATCGGCGGCCTTGTCGCCGTCGGTCACCGCATCCTGGCGCTTTCGCATCGCCATCGGTATCACCGAGGTCATCGGCTCGACGCCGCTTACATCGACCTCGTTCAACTGTTCGACAAAACCCAGAATGACGTTCAGCTCGCCGGTCATGCGCTCGGCATCCTCATCGCTGACGGCGATACGGGAGAGGCGCGCGACACGCTTGACGGTAGGGATATCGACAGACATCAGAATGCTCCGGAGGACCGGGTGATCGGGATGTCCGGGCTATAGCGGCGCGCGGCGCGCCACGCAACAGGTGCTGTCCAATCCGCGATCGGATGCTCGGCTTTCGTGGAGCCGAAGCGCAGCGGGGTGACGAGATGCGACGGCGAACTCAGCCCGCCGTCGCACGCGTTCGATCAGTTGGCGAAGCGGATTTTCAGCACAGCCTCGATTGAATGTGACTTGAGAGCATCCAGTTCGACCGGATCCTCGTCACCATCGGTGTAATCGGTCGAGCCGATGTACTGAAAGCGGTAGCGGCCACCGAGCGAAACCGTGTCGGTGAAGCTGTAGTCGACACCTGCGAGCAGCTGTCCGGCAGCGGCCCAGTCGTCGTCGTGCAGGCCCGAAAGGAAGTCGGAGTCGATCGAGACACGTGCTGCGCCAACGCCCGCGCCGACATAAGGCCGCCAGGCGCCGTAATGCTGGCCCACGATGACGTTGCCCATCATCGTCAACGAGGTTCCGTCGCCGTTGGTGCCGAAGGAAAGACCGTTGAAATTGAGCGAGTCGATATCGCCCGTGGCGTAGGACACTTCTACTTCAGCACCGATATTTGCATTGAAATCATAGCCCAGCGAGCCGCCGACCCGATAGCCATCTTCCGCACCGGCGTAGCCCGAAGGCTGGCCAATGATCGTCAGGTCCGTATCGCTCGGCATATAGTAGCCTGCGTGCATGCTGCCGTAGAACCCGGTCAGTGCCGGAGCGGCGGTTTCCACATACTCGGCAGCCATCATGTCGGCCGCGCTCGAAACGCCGCCGGACACCAGAACCGCTGCCGCAGCAGCAGCGAATCGACCAAACACTTTCATGAAACAACTCCCGGTTCCGTCCGCCGCACGGACGAGCATTAAGATGCCGCCCTTATGGCTCATGACAACCGGCAGTAGGTTGTATTCCTGCAACACAACGAAACGTAGTGGATCGGCAAGCCACGTCATCATTCGCAACTGCGCGGTCGCGGCAGTGTCCCGGTCGCCAGGATCGAGCTTCGCCACGCGGCTAAAGCTCCACCGCCTTGCCCTTCTGCGGCACCAGGACATTTGCGCCGGAGCCTTCCATCCCGTCCGTGAACTTTATCGCATCCTGGTCGAGCAACCCGAACGTTGCATAGTGACACGGCACGATCGTCTCGAAATTGAAGAACCGGCGGCAGGCCAGCGCCGCCACCGCGCCGCCCATGGTGAAGCGATCGCCGATCGGCACAAGTCCGATCCTGGGTTCATGCAGTTCGTTGATCAGCGCCATGTCGGAAAAAATGTCGGTGTCGCCCATGTGATAGAGCGTCTTGTCGTCTGGAAAGTGCAGCACCAGCCCAATTGGATTGCCGAGATAGACCGCCGATCCGTCCTCGAGCGTCAATGCAGACGAATGCACGGCGTTGACGAGCGTCGTGGTGAAGCCGCCGCAATCGACGGTGCCGCCGTGGTTGGCTGGATTGACGTTCTCGACGCCCTTGCCGGCGACATAGTCGGAGATTTCCGCGTTGGCGACGAGCATCGCGCCGGTCTTTTTCAGAATGGCCAGTGCATCGCCAAAATGATCGTTGTGGCCGTGCGTCAGAAGCACGTGCGTCACGCCCTCGGCAGGACCCTCCCAGCCGTCATCCCAAGCCGGGTTGCCCGACAGGAAGGGGTCGATCAGGATCTTCGCCTCGCCTGCCTCGATGCGGAAGGCAGAATGGCCGTACCAGGTCAGTTTCATCTCGGGTCCTCGATTTTTGCTTTTGCAGAAGATAGAACCGGCTCAACCCAAGTCAAAGGAAAGCCGGTCTGCGTGGCGGTAATTGAATCAACCGACCTTGCCGAGGTGCTTGCCGGCGGCAAGACCATCGCCGGGCTCGATCTCGGCGAAAAGACAATCGGCATCGCGGTGTCGGATCGCGGCCTGTCCTTTGCGCATCCGCGCCCCGTCATCATCCGCAAGAAGTTCTCGCTCGATGCGGCCATCCTTCTCGCCCTGATCGCCAGGGAAAATGTCGGGGCCATCGCAATCGGCCTGCCGATCAACATGGACGGATCGGAGGGTCCCCGGGCTCAGGCGTCCCGGGCATTCGTGCGCAATTTCGCGAAACTGTCGGATATGCCGTTCCTGTTCTGGGACGAGCGCCTGTCCACGGTGGCGGCCGAACGCACCCTCATCGAGATGGATTTCTCCCGAAAGAAACGAGCGGGCAAGATCGATTCGGCGGCGGCCGCCTTCATCCTGCAAGGCGTGCTCGACCGGCTTCACGCGCTGGGCGACGGTTCCACGCCGAGATAGCGGGCACGCATTCCCCGCCCCCAGGCCAGCAGGTTGTGGCGGCGGCGAAACGCCCAGATCGCCATCAGGATTGCCGTGTCCAGGATGCAGGCCTTGGCCACGACCGGCGGAATCGTCGACGGCTCGACCCCCAATACATCGGCATAGAGCTGGAAAAACAGGTCGTGGAAAGGCCGCGACAACATCATGACGCCGAAGTTGATGTCGTTGAGCGACAGGAAGTACCAGCCCCAGAATATGCCCATCGGCACCGCCCAGAGTGTCAGCACCCAGCGCATCAGCCGACACCCGGATGCGATGCACCGCTGGTTGCCGCATTGGCTGGCGTCATGACTATGGTTGGAAGATGCCGCATCGGATTCCTGTTCATTGCTCCCCTGAAAGACTGGGCCTGCAGTACTTTAGTTTCAACGTAAACCATTTGTTAAGGTTAACAAATGGTTTAGCTGGGGACAGTCGTCCCACTGCTTGACGCGTTGACCGGGCGCGCTGCCGTGCCTGAGGCCAGGATCCGGAACGCTCCAGACTGGACGAAACTGGGCTTCCTTGACCAACACGGATACTCTAAGCCTGCCCGCACCATTTCAAACGCGGATGATCGATGCTCGCCATTTTTGAAAGCATCCTGCCCGTCTTTCTGCTGATCGCCGGCGGCAATTTACTGCGGCGAGCCAGCGTGATCGACAAGGCAGCATGGCCGGGGCTCGAACAGCTGGGCTACTGGTTTTTGTACCCGACGCTGCTGTTCTCGACGATTCTCAAGGCCGATTTTTCCGGT
>JBBSOT010000100.1:0-13929 GCA_038259455.1 Hyphomicrobiales bacterium
ACTGAGATCGTGCGGGTGGCATCCTGCACGGTTGCATAGTTGCGCACCAGTCCATTGATGTTGAACATCATCCAGCCCGACATCTGGTTGAGCCGGAAAACCAGTCCGAGCGCGGCTGCAATGGCGCCCGTCGATATCCCGCCGCCGGTCCATTTCAGGATACAGATGGCAGCCACCGTGCTCATCATGATGCCGTTGATGATCGCGATGGCCGAACGTACCGAGGTCACGGCTCTGGTCAGCCGAACCACAGCCTCGAAATAGCTCTGCAGCCCGTCGCGCACATAGGCATGTTCGCGCCGTCCGCTGTCGAAAAGCTTGACCGACATGATGTTGGTGAAGGCGTCGACCAATCGGCCGTTGAACACCGAGCGTTCGTCAGCCGTCGCGCGACCGGCGCGCCGCATTTCGGGCAGCAGGTACCAGACGATGCCGCCATAGCTTGTCACCCAGATCGCGACCACGACGCCCATCCACGGGTCGACCGATGACAGGATGGTAATCGCCAGGACGACGAAGGTTACAAACGACCACATTGTCTGCAGCACATTGACGATGAAGTCGCCGACCGCCTCGCCCCCTTGCATGATCTTGGTCGCGATGCGTCCGGCGAAATCGTTCTGGTAAAAGTCGTAAGGCTGCTCGATGACGCGCCTGAAAGACTGCCAGCGCACCATCGAATAGAAGCCGGGCACGATGACCTGCTGCTCGGCCAGCGCCGAACCGATCATGACGACGGTCCGGATTACAAGAAGCAGCGCCAGCAAGCCTGCCAGTTCCGGCCAGTGATTGACGAACAGGGTCTGCGGCGTGGCTGAATCCAGCAGGTCGATCAGCCAACCGATCGACCAGTAGAGCGCTGCGTCCACGGCCCCAGCAAGCCCACCCATGACCAGCAGCAGCGCGAAAGGCCCCTTCGCCTGTCTGGCAAAGTAGAGAATGAACTGCCAGGCCGTCGCAGGCAGCACTTCGCGGTCGGTATCATGGAACGCATCGACGGCGCCTTCAAAGCGCCGCCAGAGGTTCTCGCGAAAGCCAGGCTCGTTGATCGTCATTCCGCCGCTTGTCCTTCGGGCTCAGCTTCTGGCGCCTCGTCGAAAAGCAGGAACCCGCCGGACTGGCGCGCCCAGAGCTGTGCGTAGAGCCCGCCCTTTGCGACCAGCGCGTCGTGCGTGCCCTCTTCGATGATTTCGCCCTTGTCCATCACCACCAGCCTGTCCATGGCGGCAATTGTCGACAACCGATGTGCAATTGCGATCACTGTCTTGCCTTCCATGAGCCTGTAGAGATTCTCCTGGATCGCAGCTTCGACTTCCGAATCGAGCGCCGAGGTAGCCTCGTCGAGAATGAGGATCGGCGCATCCTTCAGCATAACGCGGGCAATGGCGATGCGTTGCCGCTGTCCGCCCGACAGTTTCACCCCGCGTTCGCCGACATGCGCGTCTAGGCCCTTTCGACCCTTCGCATCGGACAGACCCGCGATGAAGTCGAGCGCTTCCGCACGCCGAGCTGCCTCGATCATCATCTCTTCGGTCGCATCAGGCCGGCCATAGAGGATGTTGTCACGGACAGAGCGATGCAGCAGGGAGGTGTCCTGCGTCACCATGCCGATCTGTGAGCGCAGGCTCTCCTGCGTCACCGAAGCGATCTCCTGCCCGTCGATCCGGATGCTGCCCTTCTCAAGGTCGTAAAAGCGCAGCAGAAGATTGACCAGTGTCGATTTTCCGGCTCCCGAACGGCCTACAATACCGACCTTTTCCCCCGGCATGATCGTCAGCGACAGATTCTCGATAACGCCCTTGCCCTTGCCATAGTGGAAGCCGATCGACCTGTACTCGATCTTCCCGGAAGGAACGGCGATCTCCGTCGCTGCTTCGCGGTCCTCCACGAGCCGCGGCATCGAGATCGAGGTGATCCCGTCCTGCACCGTGCCGATATTCTCGAACAGCGCTGAAACTTCCCACATGATCCACTGCGACATGCCCCACAGCCTGAGCACCAGGCCGATGACCACGGCCACCGCTCCGATCGACACAAGTTCGCCGAGCCAGAGCCAGATGGACAGTGCCGAGACCGCAACCAGCAGCAGCGAATTGAGCAAATACAGCACGCCGTAAAGTTGCGTCACCAGCCGCATCGAACGGTAAACCGTCTCCAGGAAGATGTTCATCCCTTCCTTGGCGTACCCGGCCTCCCGGCGACTGTGTGAGAACAGCTTGACGGTCTGGATGTTTGTGTAGCTGTCGATGACACGCCCGGTCATCACTGAACGGGCGTCTGCCTGTTGTTCAGCCACCTTGCCCAGCCTCGGAATGAAATAGCTGAGCAGCGCGACATAACTCAGCAGCCACACGCCGAGCGGCGCGGCAAGCCGCCAATCGGCCGAACCGACGATGAACAGCATGCCGAGGAAATAGACGGATACATAGTTCAGCACGTCGACAAGCTTGATGATGCATTCGCGCACCGCCAGCGCGGTCTGCATAAGCTTGGTGGCGATGCGGCCCGCGAACTCGTCCTGATAGAAGCTCATGGACTGCTTGAGCAGGTAACGGTGCACCTGCCAGCGGATACGCATCGGATAGTTGCCCATCAGCGATTGCTGGTTGAACAGCGAATGGGCAAACACCGTGGCCGGCAGCGCAATCAGCACGACAAAGGCCATGCCGGCAAGCCGCCAGCCCTCGGTCTGCAGAAATGTTTCCCGGTTCTGTGCCGACAGCCAGTCGACGATCCGGCCCAGAAATCCGAACATCCAGACTTCGGTCAGGGCAATGATCGACGTCAGGACAGCCGATATGGCGATGTAGCGCCACGTACCTGTTGTGTAGTGCATGCAAATGGCGAGCAGCGTGCGCGGCGGCTCCTCGGGTTCCTGCGGCGGGAACGGATCGATGCGTTTTTCAAACCAGCGAAACATCATTCTTCTCTTGATCATGCCCGAACCGCGCCGCCCATGGCTGCAAGGTTCTGCGTACTTTTGAAGCCGTGCCCAACAGGCAAGGATCCAGTCGATTCGCCAGCGTCACTCCGGCCTATGTAGGTCACCGGAACGGATTCGCCGACAGGCGTTTTCTGATCTCCTGCCATCGCGCCAGCGATGGCAGGTCAACTTGCCAGCATCCGGCCGATAAGTTCGACGAAGGAACGGACCGTCGGCATCGGCGCCAGTTCTGCCGGCTCCGGCTGCGGCAGGTCGTCAAGCATGCCGCGATTGGGACGCCGCGCGCCTCGGGGCGGATCAGAATCTGTTCGTCGTTCGCCGACCATGATAGCCCAGGCCGATAGCTTGGCCTCGCCCAGCGATCTGCCGGTGTTTCTGGAGTCTTTTGATTTCGGCGGGGTCTTTTGCCCACGTGCGAATAGGCCAAACATGGCTGGATTCCTTCGGAAACGGAAAGTTTTCCGGCGGGAATCGAAACGAGAATGCTCTGGAAATTAGAGGATGCGTCGAACCGAAGCCGCCGTCAGGCGAGAAGCCCACGGGTGGGGCGATGTAGATCGATTGCCATTATGCAGTCCATTTACGCCTCCATCGGTTCGAGTTGACACGGCGGGTCGTATAGACCTGCGAGCATCGATTGGCTACTGCGGGCGCTGCAGATTTGCGACGTTCCGCCGCAGCTGTTGCGCGTCTGCCACAGATGGAGAACCGATGAACCCGCAGTCCGGCATCCGCATTGCACTCTACCAGCCCGATATTGCCGGCAATACCGGTACCATATTGCGCATGGCAGCCTGTCTCGGCATTGCGGTCGACATCATTGAGCCGGCCGGCTTTGACCTTTCCGACCGCAACCTCAAACGCGCCGGCATGGACTATCTCGAAATGGCCGCCCTCACCCGTCACGTTGACTTCGACAGCTTCGAGGCATGGCGTCGGGGCGAGCAGCGCCGCCTGCTCTTGTTTTCGACCCGTGCCGCCCGGCCTTATTGCGATTTCACCTATCGGGACGGCGACATCCTGCTTTTCGGCCGTGAATCGGCGGGCGTACCCGATCATGTCCACGCATGCGCCGATGCTTCGCTGCTGATCCCCATGAAGGGCGGCGGCCGCAGTCTGAATGTTGCCCTGTCGGCGGCCATGGCCGTCGGCGAAGCGATGCGGCAGATCGGCTGATCCTGCAGCCCAATCTCCTGTTGCGGTCTCTTTTCCCATGGATTTCCCTCGCTTTGCGAAAACCTGGGTCCCTTGCTACAACCTCAAGTAAAGTTGAGGTCAAGCGGAGTTTTACATGCGCAAGGAACTCACCGTCGGCGAAGTTGCCCGGCGCAGCGGCATTGCCGTTTCGGCCCTGCACTTCTACGAGGCGCGCGGGCTGATCGCCAGCCATCGAACCTCGGGCAACCAGCGTCGCTACGGCCGTGACGTGCTGCGCCGCATCGCCATCATTCGGGTCGCGCAGGATGTCGGCATCCCGCTGGCCGAAATCGCGGCAGCGCTCGCTGCCCTGCCCGAAGGCCGCACGCCAACCCGCCACGACTGGCGCATTCTGTCAGAAGGCTGGGCCGTACAACTCGACCGTCGCATTGCGCAATTGAAGAAGCTTCGGACGGGTCTCGCCGGATGCATCGGCTGCGGTTGTATGTCGATCGACAGATGTCCCCTGTACAACCCCGAGGACCGGCTCGGCAGGCAGGGAACGGGTGCCCGGCGCCTGGCCATCGATGCGCGCAAGGCGACCCATGGCAAACCATCCTGACGCGTTGCCAAATTGCAGTGGCGACGCGCCTGTGGTGACATCGGCGCGCAATGTGGAGGGGCCGGGATGAGTGAACGCGACCGGATGAAGGCTGGCGACTGGTACAGTTGTATCGACGACGAGCTGGAAAGCCTGCGTGGCGCCGCAAGACGTGCTTTGTTCGAGCACAACATGATGCATCCCGACGCACGCGGCGACATCGCGCCAGCATTGCGCGCCTTGCTTGGCGATGCCGGCACCAAGGCTCGCATTGAGGCACCGTTCCACTGCGCCTACGGGTTCAATGTGCTGCTTGGCCGAAACACGTTCCTCAATGCCGGCTGCACGATTCTCGACACCGCCCAGGTCTCGATCGGCGACCGCACCTTGCTCGGCCCTGGCGTCCAGATCTATTGCGCCGAACACCACAAGGATGCGGCCAAACGCGCCGCCGGACTGGAGATCGCCCGCCCCGTCACGATCGGCAATGACGTCTGGATCGGCGGCAGCGCAATCATTCTGGGCGGCGTCAGCATCGGCGACGGCGCGATTGTCGGCGCCGGTGCGGTTGTCACCCGCGATGTCCCGGCAGGCGCCACGGTCGTCGGCAATCCGGCAAAAGCGCGCCCGATCATTTAGCAGTCCCCTGGCGCCGAAACGGATCGAGGCCGCCCTGCATCGGCAAGGCGGCCCCGTTAAAACCGGATCTTCGTGTCTGGGGCTTAGAACAAGCCTTCGATCTCGCCCTTCTCGTTGAGCATGATCTTCTCCGAGGACGGTACGCGCGGCAGGCCGGGCATCGTCATGATCTCACCGCAGATGGCGACGACGAAACCGGCGCCGGCCGACAGCCTGACCTCGCGTATCGGAACCGTGTGGCCGGTCGGCGCACCGCGCAAATTCGGATCGGTCGAGAAGGAATACTGCGTCTTGGCCATGCACACCGGAAGATTGCCGTAGCCGGCATCCTCCCAGGCCTTCAACTGGTCGCGCACCGACTTGTCGGCAATCGCCTCCGAGCCGCGATAGATCCGCTTCACGACGGTGTTCATCTTCTCGAACAGCGGCATCTCGTCAGGATAGAGCGGCGAGAACTGCGCCGATCCGGATTCGGCGATTTCCACCACCTTGTGGGCGAGATCCTCGATGCCTGCCGAACCCTTGGCCCAATGCTTGCACAGGATCGCTTCGGAACCCTGCGAGGCGACGAAATCCTTCATCGCCTGTATTTCCGCCTCGGTATCTGTCGTGAAGTGATTGATCGCCACCACCACGGGCACGCCGAACTGCTTCACATTCTCGATGTGGCGGCCGAGATTGGCGCAGCCCTTTTTCACCGCGTCGACATTCTCGGCGCCCAGGTCTTCCTTTTTGACACCGCCATTCATCTTCATCGCGCGAACGGTTGCGACGATAACCGCCGCTGCCGGCTTGAGTCCGGCCTTCCGGCACTTGATGTCGAAGAATTTCTCAGCCCCCAGATCGGCGCCGAAACCGGCCTCGGTCACGACATAGTCGGCAATCTTGAGCGCCGTCGTCGTGGCAACAACCGAGTTGCAGCCATGCGCTATGTTGGCGAAGGGACCACCATGCACGAAGGCCGGGTTGTTCTCCAGCGTCTGCACGAGGTTGGGCTGCATCGCATCCTTCAAGAGCACGGTCATCGCGCCGTCAGCCTTCAGGTCGCGGCAGTAGATTGGCGTCTTGTCCCGGCGATAGGCCACGATGATGTCGCCAAGACGCTTTTCCAGGTCCTTGAGGTCGAGTGCCAGGCACAGGATCGCCATGACCTCAGACGCCACCGTGATGTCAAAACCGGCTTCACGCGGAAATCCATTGGCCACGCCTCCCAGCGAAACGTTGATCTGGCGCAGCGCCCGATCGTTCATGTCCATGACGCGGCGCCACACCACGCGCCGGCTGTCGATGCCGAGTTCGTTACCCCAGTAGATGTGGTTGTCGATCAGCGCCGAGAGAAGATTATGCGCCGTGGTGATGGCGTGAAAATCTCCGGTGAAGTGCAGGTTCATGTCGTCCATCGGAACGACCTGAGCATAGCCGCCGCCGGCGGCGCCACCCTTCATGCCGAAGTTGGGCCCGAGGGAAGCTTCGCGAATACACACCATGGCCTTCTTGCCGATGCGGTTGAGTCCATCGCCGAGACCCACTGTCGTTGTCGTCTTTCCCTCGCCCGCCGGCGTCGGGTTGATCGCTGTCACCAGGATCAGTTTGCCGTCCTTGTTGCCCTTCACGGACTGGATGTATTCGGCAGATACCTTCGCCTTGTCGTGGCCGTAGGGCAAAAGCTGCGCATGCGGAATACCAAGCTTTTCGCCGACCTCCATGATCGGCTTCTTGTTCGCCGCGCGGGCGATCTCGATGTCGGATTTCACTTCAGCCATGACGGCGTTTCCTTGGATTGGACGGTTGAGAATCAGTGTCGGTTGCTTGGCGCGAGACACGTTGGCCGGCTCGCTGCATCAAGGCGATGATGTAACCTTCTTGCGGCACGGCAGTCAACCAACATGCAAGATTGTTTCCTGTCAAGAAAACTGCCCAACGAGGATCCGATCGCATTTCCGACCGGCTCGCGTGTCGCATACAAGCAACAGCCGAACCCGGCGCGCCGTCTCAACACAGCCGCCGAATGCGCGAAAAGCGACCCGACTGAAACATTATGCACGTATATGGTGTATTTTTAGTATTTACAAACCCAAGTTGAAGTTGCAACCTTCCCTTAGGCAACCTTTGGTTTCGTGAGGGCAATCATGGAAAGGCAAGTCAAACCGGAAGATACCTATGCGGACCGCATCAAGAAGCTCATCCCTGCGGAAGTGAGCGCGGCGTTCTTGGCAATCAACGCATCGATACCGCTTGAGAATGACAAACTGATCTATGTGATCGGATTTTTCGTCGCGCTGGCTTTGATATCGATCGTATACCTTCGCATATTGGAGAACGTCAAAAGTGTTGCCCAGATCGGCTTCGTCAGTTTGGTTGCTTTTCCAGCGTGGGCGCTCAGCATCGCCGTTGATCGCTTCGACTTCATGCAGAACAAGCTGTTTCTCGCATCCGGGATACTCATTCTCGTAACGCTCGTCATTCCACTCATCGTGAAGAATCCGCGACCATGAGAGGCCTGCGCAACGCCACTCTCATCGGTACATTACTATCCGTTCTGATCTTTCCGAATCCAGCCGATGCGCAACGCAGGTCGCGCGCGAGCTTTTATAACCAAACGGAGTTCGGCGCACTTGCCTGGGTTAACAGCGTGGCCACCAAAGCTGCTGCGCGCCAAAGGCGAATTGTGTTCGATCTCACGAGTGAAAATTGCACTTCTATACCCGACACTGGTCCGAACTGGTTTCTTATCAACCACAGCAATGCAGAGCAGGATGGGAAGATCGGCTACTTCTCCATCAGGATTCTCTATTCATTCGAGCCCGATGCTGAGCCACCGCTCGGTTATGCCGGCATCCATCTGCACCGAAACGGCAATTGGTTCGATGCCAATGGCAGGCAGGCAAGCAACGAGTTCGAGCGTGATTCCTTTCAGATACCGTTGAATTTGGAGGCCTTTGTCGAACTCCACAGTCCCTATAGCGGCATGGAAAATGAGAACCTTGCCAAGCTGGAGAAAGCTTTAGGCGAATGGCACATGAAACCAATGCCCGAACAGGAGAGCAGCTGGGCCGACCGACATCTCTATGGCGCGATGTTGCGCGCCTATTCAAGCGCAAGGACCGGTGCCATCAGCGCCCGGCTGATCCGCTTCACGTCTATCGCCGGCGACTATAGCAAGGATCCTGTCTTGTTCTGGCTTGACCCAAGGGGCGCGTCCTTTGCCACGATACTGGTGGAAGCCCCACGACACCCCGGCACCCCCGTGCGTCGCGTCTACACAGTCCGTTTCGACGACAAGTGTCCGTAGAAGGTGGGTCGCGTGACTGGGCCTACCGCCCTACCGATCAAGCACAGACCTGAGTTCTACCAGGTTCGCGCGCGCGCCCAGCACATAAAAGCCCATCGTCGCCAGGTGCGCCGGCATGATCCAGCCCGATTCATTGCCGTTCGAGATGATGAACGGCCTGATGTTGAGGGCAGCGCGCAGTCGCTCCTCGCTGCGCGTCCAGAGCGGCGCCAGGCCGCGCGTCTGGATGACTTCCTGGAAATCGGCGCGCGACGCATGGAGGATGCCGTAATAGGCATAGAGCTGGCCGTAGGCGAACCAGAACCGGTCGTCGGCGCGCGTGTCGAACCAGCCGGAATTGTACTCCTCCGACCGTATCCGCAACATGTCTGACGTTGAGCCGATGTCGCTGGCGATCCGGTCGAGGAAGGTGATCAGATTGTCGGCGCGCGCATCGAAGGTGGCATTGCAGGCCTCCAGACGCGCGTTGAAGCTGCGCAGTTTGCCGATCGCCGAACGATAGAAGCTCGGCGTCGGCGTCTTCGGTCCGAACGGGCTGATGCCGAAATACCATGTCTCCTCGTCGAAGGTCACGGCGCCGCGCGCGTCCTGCAGATCCTGATCGATCTGCGAGGTGCCGCGCACGCGACCGAGTGTGTCGACCAGTTCGATCGCGGTTCGCCGGATCGCCTGGTTCACGCCAAGCTGGAACGCCGCCTTGTTGTCGAAGAAAGGCGTGTGCCGCCACGGAACGCCGAACAACCCGACCTTCGACAGGATCATCGATGGCACCCAGGCGTTCTGGTTGACGTTGAAATCGATCAGGTCGGCGGTCACGTCGGTGATCGCAGAGCGGGTGCAGGTCTTGGCTGTGCCGGCCGAGGCGCTGGCGCCCGCCACGGGCGCAACCTCTTCGCCGGCCGATGTTGCACGGTTGGCCAGGTTGTATCCGGATACATAATCGGGGTCGAAATTGTTCCAGCGTTGCGTGGTCCAGAAGAAATACGCGTAAAGGCACACCAACACTGCGACGGCGAGCCCGAGAACACTCTTCAGAATCCAGCCTCGACGGGTGTACCAGCTTCCGGCCCACAGGAACGGCCATAGGATCACGCCGATCACCAACCCGATCCCGCGTCCGATCCATTGGAAAATCCGGGTGAAGAAATTCACGATCGGATCAAGCATGCTGTAACCCCCTGAAGTCAGGCCCCATCAATCAACAAGCCCGTAAAGGCGCGCCCGAAGACCCGCCTTGTCCTTGAGATATGTCGTTTTGAGCGTGGCCACAACATGGCGTCGCCAGGTATCGGACCAGCCTTCATAGTCGGTATAGAAGCCCTGCTTGTTGAAAACATAGCGTGACACGAAATCCGACGGCACAAAGTCTGAGATCAACCGGTTGGTCAGCCAGGCGTCTGGATGGTCCGGTTTGGCCCGCACGACAAGAAAGCGATGCTGCGGAGATAGATCTTCGATCTTCAGCCGCCCGAGCTGCGCGATCTCCCGCTTGGCGGCGTTGAGAAACGGAAACACACCATCCTTGTTGATGAGATCGGCGTTGTTGAGGATCCAGGTCTGCAGCCACACCTTGTCGACCTGCGTCAGGTCACGGTCGGGCTCGGCCCGCCCGATCAGCGAGCGGATCGCCATCTCGGCCCGATGTTCGAGATAGTTCGAGGTTTCGATCCACGAGCCGCGCGGCAGTTCGACACGCCCGGACGATGCCAGGAAGTCGAATACCTTGTCGGCGTCGTTGATCGGCAGATAGCTCACCTGCCACGGCCGCGAGCGGCGGAAGCCCGGCGCTGTCGGGTCGCTGATCACCGTCGTCGTGTCGGGATCGACAAACACATAGACACCGCCGAAATGACTGGTCCAGAAGGCGTTGTGACGGAAGATCACCTGGTCGGGCACCAGCGCGTTCTCGCGAATGTCGCCGCAGATTTTCGCCAGTTCCACCATCCGCTTCAGCATCTGGTCGTCGCGCCAGGCATCCGGCTCCTGCTCGAGCCGGTTGGCCAGCTTGCCGAGCTCGGCAGCCTTGCCCATGACATCCTCGGCCGAGAGCACCCGGAACTCTACCTGATTGATCGACAGCAAATCCTCGATGTCATCGACCTGCGAAACCGAATCCTCGATCTCGCCGTAGATCACGTCCTTGATCGTCAGCGCATTGATGGCGCGCGCATTCTTGTCGAAAAATTCGAACACCAGTTGGGAGGTGTTGGAGAAGGCGGTGTGAACCACCGGGAGATCTGCCTGCGCCGGCGTCAGGATGATGAAGCGCCGATTGACCTCATTCGGATCGAGATATTGGTAGTCGTCCAGTTCTTTCGCAATCTGTGGCGAAAAACCCGTACGATCGATCTCGAAGGTTTTCAGCTTCGTCGGCTTGATGCCAAAGGCGACAAGCGCCTTGTTGTAACGCTCGATGAGATGCAGCTGGTCTACCGTCAAGAGCCGACCGTAGATCAGCGCGCTGTCTCGCAGCAGATCGGGCTTGAGTGGCGCGGTCATGGCTGACGCTTTCTCGATTGCGGTGGCACTGCCCTACGCATCCCACCTCCCGCTCTTCTTCATCTCCTCCATTTCACGCGCTGCGCGCTCGCGCAGCCGTGCATCGCGCAGCAACCTTGACACGTCGGCATCGTCCGAGCGGTCGGAATAGCGGAATTCCGAATCTGCGTAGCGGTTGATCTCCTGCATCACCATGGCCATCGAGAATGGGCTGCGCAGTTCCTCGATCATCGCCTTCTTGTCATCGTAGCTCTTGTGCATGAAGGTCTCCGGCGTCTCGAACCAGTCGTCGGGAAGCTCGATGTCCATGGCGCGCATCTTGATGGCGTCAGTGACATTCTTGATCGCGCGGCCGGTGAAGCGTGGCTCGGCTTGCTTGATCAGATGCAGGTAGGTGCCGATGTCCGAGAGGGTCTTGGGCTCGCCGAATTCGTCGAGATAGCGGTCATAGACTTTTTGCAGCCCTTCTTCCTGGGGCTTTGAATGTTCCTCATACGCTGCGGTAACGGCTTTCTGAATCGCCTGCGCTTCGAACAGCTCATGATCGCCCAGCGGGATCTTGTGGTTCTTTCCGGCAAGCAGCACGAAGATGTCGATATAGTCGTCGCGCGTCTGTGGGCCATCGACCAGCCATCGCGCACCGGCCCGCTGGCGCAGCGCGTCGTCGACATTCTCGGGATAGTTGGAGAACATGCCGAACGAGCAATTGCCACGAACCACCGTGGTCGCCCCGGCGAAGCTTTCCATCAGCACGCCGGTGACTTCCTGCTGGCCGGCGGAGGCGCGGTCGTCCGAGCGCTTTGCCGCCACCTGGTCGATATCGTCGACCGTGCCGAAGCCGATGGCGCGCGGGTTGATGACATTGTTGACGAACTGCTTGCAGTTCTGCCCCGACTTGCCCTGGTAGGACGAAATCTGGTCGACGCCGAAATTCTCGTAGTGAAATGCATAACCGGCGATCTGGCAGTAATCGTTGATCAGGCCGGCCAGCATCTGGATCAGGATCGTCTTGCCGGTCCCAGGCGCGCCATCGCCGATAAAGGTAAAAAGGAACCCGCCAAGTTCCACGAACGGATTGAGCTGACGGTCGAAATCATAGGCCATCAGCATCTTGGCAAGCTTCATGGACTGGTATTTGGCGATGTGGTTGCCGATGATCTCGTTCGGCTTCTTGAAGCTCATCACCAGCTTGGTGCGCTTCTGGCCGGGCGCCACGTCGAAACCGTCCAGCGTGAAATCGTCGGCCTCAATGCGGATATGCGCGTCTTCGAAACTGCCTATGCCGTCAAAACGGCTCTTGCGCGAAAGCAGGCCCTCGATGGCGACGCGCGCAAAGGTCTTGGCCCGCATCGCCAGGTCGGTATCGTTCTGCGAGCCCGCAAGAGCGCCATCCAGCCCGGCGACCAGCGCCTTCAGCGCGTCCTGCGGTGTGTCGAACAGGAAGTCCGGTTCCCCGATGTCGTTCGGTGCCTCGCCGTCGGCCTCGATCAGTTGCAGCAGATAGGAGGCAAAGGTGAATGCACAAACGTAAGCCGACGCTGACAGAAGCCGCTTGAAAGTCGACGCGTCGTCGCCTTCCAGCGGCGCCCGCGCATTGCGCGCCTGCAGGCTTTCGAGATCGGAGCCCTCGGCGAAGACAGCCGCGACGGCCAGGGCAATCGAAATACCGCGCCGCGCCCGGTAGAGCAGCGTGTGCTGCGGGATGGACATCAGCTGGTCGTCTGGCCGCACCGACGCGACCCGTTTGGACAGTTCGACCTCGCGGGTGCGGCGCACCGAGCCGGTCGAGACCGTCGAGACGAAGCGCCGGCCGGTGCCCGCGATTGCGGTGCCCGAGCGGCCCGACGAATCTTCCATCACCACGATGCGCGTGATCATCGACTGCGCCGTCGCCCGGTGCTTGTCGATATCGGCTTCCGAAATCGTGGTCAGGCCGGTGTCCATCGCATGCCCCTCCCCGTCAGGTTTTGCTCCGCGCCCTGGCTAAACATCGCTCATCACCTGCCCGTTCGACAGGATGTGAACCTTGTAATCCGCAAAAATCTTCTGTGCCTCACCCACCGCATAGAGCGCCTGATAGGCCTCGTGAGGGATCAGCGCATGTTTCTCATAGCTCGAAACGCCCTGGCGCGTGGCTTCCAGATCGTCCGTGTTGATGTGGAATTCCTCGGATGCCTGCTCGCTCGAAAACAGCCCCTTGCGGCCAGGCTTCTCCGCCTTGGAAAACACTTCCTGGATCGTCCACGTCAAAAGCCAGGCGCTCTCGGGCTTGCGCACCTTGGACAGCACTTCAGCGACGGTCGAATTGTTCTCGGTGATGCCGGCTGAATAGAATGGACCCAGCACGATGCGCCGCACCTGCTTGGGGTGCAGTTCGGCAAAATCCTTGTCGAGATTGACCGCGATTGTCGCCGGCGACAACGTATAAGCTGAATTCTTCTCGGTAAAATCGTCGAACCTGTGTGCGAGCTCCGGGTTGAGCAGACCGTCGACCGGCAGCGGTATTTCCACCTTGTCGTTCATCTTTCCGTCGCTTGCCACCAACTGGCGCACCATCGCTTCCGAGGAATCCACGACAGTCACCATGTAGATCAGGGGCAAGTTTGCCGTACCGTCGAAGCTTGCCCAGTGCACGAGATAGAAAGGTCGCCCGGTCTTCGGATTGACCGACACCTTGGCGGTCTGCGCCAGTATCATCGGCCCGAAAGCGAGCTCGGCGCTGAGATCTTCGAGATAGAGCCGCTCGGCCATCGACATTCTCAACGCCGCCGGAAACTCCTTGTGACGCAGGATGAAATCGACCATCTCGGCGCGCAG
>JBBSOT010000101.1:0-13929 GCA_038259455.1 Hyphomicrobiales bacterium
AGGCGCTCCATGCTCGAGGCGCCGTAGAAGCCGTGGAGTCCTTCGCAGCGGTCCAGAATGTATCTGGCGTCATCGGGCATGGAGATCGGGCCGCCGTGGCACAGCAGCATGACATCCTTGCGCACCGAACGCGCAGCGGCGGCGATGGCGTCGATCTCGCCGACGCAATCGTCGAGTGACTTGGCCGATGTGGCGCCGATCGAGCCGCCTGTCGTCACACCCATATGGGCCACCACGATGTCGGCTCCGGCCCGGGTCATCGCCTTCGCCTCTTCGGCGTTGAACACATAGGGGGTGGTGAGCAGGTCGAGCTTGTGAGCCTCGGCGATCATGTCGACCTCAAGACCGAAACCCATGCCGGTTTCTTCGAAGCTCTGGCGCATCGAGCCGTCGAACAGGCCGATGGTCGGGAAATTCTGTACACCCGAAAAGCCCATCGTCTTCAGTTCGGCGAGCAGCAGCGGCATGATGACGAACGGGTCGGTGCCGTTGACGCCGGCCAGCACCGGCGTGTTCTTGACCACAGGCAGGACCTCGTACGCCATCTCCTTGACGATCTCGTTGGCGTTGCCATAGGCCAGAAGACCGGCGGCCGAGCCGCGGCCTGCCATACGGTAGCGGCCTGAATTGTAGATGATGATCAGGTCGATGCCGCCTGCCTCTTCGGCCTTGGCCGACAGGCCGGTGCCTGCACCCCCGCCGACGATCGGAACGCCGCTGGCAATCATGCCTTTGAACTTCTCCAGGATTTTCTGGCGCGGAATGGCTGGCATATTCATGTCCTTGCTGGCGTTGGTGATCGGGAAGGCTCGGCGTCTGCTAAGCTGCAATGTCGCGGAAGGCGGCCACCGCCGCCGCAGCGAAAGCCGGATCGTTGATGTGCAGGGGGTAACGCAGTATCCGGCGGTCAGGTGTCTGGTTCACGGTCGCCTCGAGTGCCTCGAAAAGCGCCGCATCGGCAGCCGGATCGAAAAAGGCGCCTCCCTCGATGTCCAGGGCCGATACGCCCTTTTCCGGTATCAGGAACCGCACCGGCCCTTCGCAGGCATTCAGCTTGTTGCCGATCCATTGCCCGATCTGGCGGCATTCCTCTGCCGTCGTGCGCATCAGGGTGACGTTGGCATTGTGGTTGTAGAAGAGGCGGTCGCGGTAGCGCTCGGGGATCGTCTCCGGGGCCCAGAAATTGACCATATCAAGCGCGCCGACCGACCCGACATAAGGCAGTCCTGTTCGAGCGACGGCGTCGAAGCGATCCGGACCCGCGGGCAGAACGCCGCCAAGGAGGAAGTCGCAGACTTCCGTGGTCGTGATGTCGAGCATCCCGGCGAGCAGGCCGGAATCAGCGAGCTTCTCCATTGTCCTGCCGCCGGTTCCCGTGGCGTGGAAGACCAGGCAATCATAGTCGGCGCGCAGCATGTCGGCTGCGGCCGTTACACACGCGGTGGTGACGCCGAACATGGTCAGGCCAAGCGCCGGCTTGCCGTCTTCGGTGGTTGCCTCACGCGAAGACATGGCCACGATGGCCTGCGCCGCATTGCCAAGCACCACCCGGCTGATCCGGTTCAGCCCGGCGAGGTCTGTGATGGAAGGCACCATGATGATGTCGGAGACGCCGACATAGGGCGCGACATCCCCGGATGCGAGTGTCGAGACCATCATCTTGGGCAGGCCAAGCGGCAGCTCGCGCATGCCGGCAGTGACGATCGATGTACCGCCGCCGCCGCCAATGCCGACAATACCGTCAATGTCGGTGCGGCTTGCAGCGAAACGCGAAAATGCCTTGGCCATTGCTGCCACGGCGCGGCCGCGGTCGCCGAAGGCCAGGGCCTCTAATGTATCGGCGGGTCCGTGGGTGGCGACTTCCGCAGCAGAAATGTCGGTCTCAATAGTTGGCTCGCCGATACCGACATCGACGATCACCGGCTCGCCGCCGGCTTCCTCGATACAGGCCGCCAGATAAGCAAGCTCCTCGCCTTTTGTGTCGGCCGTTCCAACGACATGGATATGCCTCACGGCAATCCTCCTCCCGCTCATTCCCGGCGCAGTTCGTGCATTCCTCGGATTCATCCAGCGGAATCGGCGCGCTTGCGTTTTTTTGAGACAGGCGTATCATAATGATATGCTCGTCTCACGTCAATCGGATGCAAGTCTGGACGATCCCGAACGCGGACCGAAAGTTCGGACGGGTGGATTGCTGCTCGATACCGCCGTCAGCCTCATGCAGGCCGGCGCAACGCCTTCGGTCAGCGAAGTCGCCGAAGCTGCGGGCGTGTCGCGCGCAACGGCCTACCGGTATTTTCCAAGCCAGGCGGCGCTGGTAAACGCCGTCGTCGATGAGGGCCTGGGCCCAATTCTCACATGGTCGTCGGACTCGACGGAAGCGTCGCAACGGGTAGCCGATCTCATCGACACCGGCATGCCGCGCATCGAATCTTTCGAGGCGACGTTCAAGGCGGCGTTGAAACTGTCGCTGGAACAATGGAGCCGAAGCCAGGCCGGTACACTTGGCGAGGAGCCCCGGTTCCAGCGCGGTCATCGCGTCGATCTGCTGGCCGATGCCCTGTCGCCGCTGCGGGCGCGGTTGTCACCCGAGAATTTCGAGCGGCTTGCCCAGGCGCTGTCACTGGCTTTTGGCGTGGAAGCGATTATCGTACTCAAGGACATCTGGGGGCTGGACGGCGAGAATGCGCGCGGCGTCGCCAAATGGGTGGCGTCCGCGCTCGTCGAGGCGGCCATTCGGGAGGAAATAACCGCGCAAGAGGGTTAAGAAGGTGTACTGAAACTGGTTGGACCAGATTTGGCGGCGGAGGCCGGGCGTTTTTGTGCGTCAAATGAGTCCGGTTCTGCGAACCACGAAAGCCGGCTGTCGAACCAGATGAAATTATAGCCTTTTCGGGTGGCAAGCGGAATCAAGAGAGCGATGAGAGATCAAGAAAGCGCTTGACGGAACTCGCGGATTGGTAATACCAGATTAGAAGAATGAGCGGATCGGGCCAATTGGCCGGCTCAGCTCAGGAACCGGCCGAGGAGGGCCGGGTACCGCCTCGCGGTGGAGCGAATTCTGGCATTTCGAACAAGAGGACCGCCCACTCGCAGGGCAAACGACGACAAGGGAGGAAGTAATCATGAGCAGGAAACTGACCGGCATGCTCGCCGGCTTCGCACTGACGCTTGCCAGCGGGACATCCGTGTTCGCGCAGGACAAGGAACTGACCATTTTCTGGGCTGAATGGGATCCGGCAAACTACCTGCAGGAACTCGTCAACATCTACGAGGCGGAGACCGGCGTTAAGGTCACCGTCGAGACTACGCCATGGTCGGATTTCCAGACCAAGGCGTTTACCGAATTCAACGCCAAGGGCAGCGCCTACGACATGGTCGTTGGCGACTCGCAGTGGATCGGCGCGGCCTCCGAGGCCGGGCACTACGTCGACATGACGGAGTTCTTCAACAAGCACGACCTCACCAAGGTCATGGCGCCAGCCACGGTCAAGTACTACTCCGAATATCCGGCTGCCTCGGGCAAGTACTGGTCGATCCCCGCAGAGGGCGACGCGGTCGGCTGGTCCTATCGCAAGGACTGGTTCGAAGATCCAAAAGAGATGGAGGCTTTCAAGGCCAAGTACGGCTACGATCTCGCACCGCCTGCAACCTGGGCCCAGATGCGCGATATCGCCGAGTTCTTCCATCGCCCCGACGATAAGCGCTACGGCATCGCGATCTACACCGACAACTCCTATGACGGCCTAGTGATGGGCGTCGAAAACGCCATCTTCTCCTATGGCGGCGAGCTGGGCGACTACGGCACCTACAAGGTCGACGGGATCATCAATTCGGACCAGAACGTCAAGGCGCTCGAGATGTATCGCGAGCTCTACGGCTTCACGCCTCCGGGCTGGGCCAAGACCTTCTTCGTCGAGAACAACCAGGCGATCACCGAAAACCTGGCGGCGATGAGCATGAACTACTTCGCCTTCTTCCCGGCACTGGTCAACGAGGCATCGAACCCCAATGCCAAGGTTACCGGCTTCTTCGCCAACCCGGCAGGTCCTGGCGGCGAGCAGTTCGCCGCGCTCGGCGGCCAGGGAATTTCCGTGATCTCCTATTCGGAGAACAAGGAAGAGTCGATGAAGTTCCTGGAATGGTTCATCAAGGACGAGACCCAGAAGAAGTGGGCCGAACTCGGTGGCTACACCGCGTCTGCCGCAGTGCTGGAATCACCTGAGTTCCAGAACGCGACGCCTTACAACAAGGCCTTCTACGAGACCATGTTCAAGGTGAAGGACTTCTGGGCAACGCCGGAATATGCCGAGTTGCTGATCCAGATGAACCAGCGGGTCTATCCATACATCACCGCCGGTGAAGGTACGGCCAAGGAAGTGCTCGATGCGCTGGCCAACGACTGGAACGAGACCTTCAAGAAATACAACCGCGTGCAGCAGTAAACGCTCCAGAGTTCGGAGGGGGCGTCGGATCGCCCCCTCCGTTTCTTTTTCAGGACAAGGAAGGAACGGGCCTTGGCCACCGCAGCAGCCATCACAACTCTGGACCCGAAATCGCGCGCCGCTTCCCGCGGCATGAGCGATCTGGCGATCCGCAACCTCTTCATCATCCCGACGATCATCTTCCTGATCGTCTTCAACATCTTTCCGCTGATGTACTCGCTCGGTTACTCGTTCACCGATTTCCGCGCGTCGTCTCCGGCGCCGGCCAATTTTGTCGGGCTGCAGAATTACCGCGAATTGCTCAACGACGACTTCATCTGGACAAACTTCGCCATCACCGCGAAATATGTGATCGTCTCGGTCATCGGCCAGGTTATCGTCGGCTTCGGCGTGGCGCTGCTGCTCAACCGCGACATCCCCTTCAAGGGCCTGATCACGACGCTGCTCCTGCTGCCCATGATGCTGTCGATGGCGGTTGTCGGGCTGTTCTGGAAGCTGCTCTACGATCCGTCGTTCGGCATCATCAATTACGCGCTCGGTCTTGGCACTTTCGAATGGCTGTCCAATCCGGACATGGCGCTCTACGCGGTGGCGATCACCGACATCTGGATGTGGTCGCCCTTCGTCATGCTCTTGTCGCTGGCCGGCCTGTCGGCGGTGCCCAAGCATCTCTACGAGGCTGCCGCGATCGACCGGGCCGGCTCGCTCTATACGTTCTTCCGGATCACCCTTCCACTGGTGGCGCCGATCCTGATGATCGCGATCATCTTCCGCACCATGGAAGCGTTCAAGACCTTCGACCTTGCCTATATCCTGACCAGCCAGCCGACGACCGAGGTCATCTCGATCCGGCTCTACAAGATGGCGTTCCAGGAATGGCAGACCGGGCGCTCCTGCGCGCTGGCCTATATCGTGCTGATCATGGTGCTGGCGATCACCAACATCTACGTCAAGTACCTGAACAAAGTGAAGGAGCGCTAGGATGGCTGCCGTCCGCACCACCGGCGAGAAGGCGCTCAATCGCGTCGCCATCGTCAGCGTCCTGATCGCCACGCTGATCTTCCTGGCGCCGATCTACTGGATCGTGTCGACCTCGTTCAAGCCACGCAATCTGTCGACAACCATCCCGCCGACAGTGGTGTTCACGCCCGAGATCTCGCCCTTCGTGAAACTCTTTACCAAGCGCTCGCAGCTTCGCTCGGCGCCGACGCCCGAGGAGTACGAGGCTGCCCCCTGGTGGGAGCGGCTGGTATTTGACGGCGGTGAAAAGGTCGTGCGCTCGGGTCGCGGCGAGGTGCAGCTCTCGGGCTATCCGAGCCGCTTCATGAACTCGCTGATCGTTGCCATAACGTCAACGGTGCTGGCGGTCGGCATGGGAACATTCACCGCCTACGGTTTCTCGCGCTTCAAGGTGAAAGGGGAAGGCGACCTGCTCTTCTTCATCCTGTCTACGCGCATGCTGCCGCCGGTGGTGGTGGCGATCCCTATGTTCCTGATGTACCGGGCGGTCGGCCTCAACGACACGCATTGGGGCCTGATCATCCTTTATACCGCCTTCAACCTTTCCTTCTCGGTGTGGCTGATGAAGGGCTTCATCGACGAGATACCCAAGGAGTATGAAGAGGCAGCCCTGGTTGACGGCTACACACGCATGGAGGCGTTCTTCAAGATCGTTATTCCAGAAGCTGCTACCGGCATCGCAGCAACCGCCGTCTTCTGCTTCAT
The DNA here is from genome assembly GCA_038259455.1 of Hyphomicrobiales bacterium. Lineage (GTDB taxonomy): Bacteria > Pseudomonadota > Alphaproteobacteria > Rhizobiales > Rhizobiaceae > CAMYMG01. The sequence continues at coordinate 6,171 of JBBSOT010000101.1, forward strand.
CACGGCGTGGAACGAATATGCCTTCGCGCTCATCATGACCAACCGCCGCGCGCAGACCGCACCGCCATTCATCCCAAGCCAGGTCGGCTCGGGCCTGCCTGACTGGACGGTGATTGCGTCGGGAACCTTCCTGTTCCTTCTGCCGGTCGCCATCTTCACCTTCCTGCTCAGGAACCATCTCCTGCGCGGCATGAGCTTCGGAGCGATCCGCAAATGATCCGCAGCGACAAATTACAGCGCATAGCAGAAATCGTCATGGTGCTCGGCATCGTGGCGCTCTGCCAGCCGTGGAACCTGTTCCTGCATCGCTACGGAGTGACGATCATTCTGGTCGGCCTGGTGACCTTCATGTGCACCAACTGGTTCGGCAAACCGGTTGTCGATGACGTTGACAATGAAGGCGTGTTCGACGTCTCCGACCATAAAGAGGGCCGCCCGTGACCCAGATCGAACTCCGCGGCGTCCAGAAATGGTTCGGTCCCGTGCAGGTCATCAAGGACCTCAATCTCGTCATCGAGGATAATGAGTTCATCGTGCTGCTTGGCCAGTCCGGCTGCGGCAAGACGACGACCCTGCGCGCTGTCGCCGGGCTGGAAACCATCGACGAGGGCGACATCCTTATCGACGGCCAGACCGTCCAGCATCTGAAGGCGGCGGCCCGCGACATCGCCATGGTGTTCCAGTCGTTCTCGCTCTATCCGCACATGACCGTCTACGAAAACATCGCCTTTCCCCTGCGCGCCACGCGCATGAACCGGACCGAGCTTGACCGCCAGGTGCGCGAGATCGCCAATGTGCTGCGCATAGGCGATCTGCTCGACCGCCGGCCGTCTGCGCTTTCGGGCGGCGACATGCAGCGTGTCGCCATCGGGCGCGCTCTGGTCAGGCAACCCAAGGCGATGCTGATGGACGAGCCAATCGGCGCGCTCGACGCCAAGCTGCGCGAGGAGATGCGCGCCGAGATCAAGCGGCTTCATGTAAAGCAGGGCTCGACAACCATCTATGTGACGCACGACCAGATTGAGGCGATGAGCCTCGCAGACCGTATCGTCATCATGCATGAGGGCGTGCTGCAGCAGGTCGGCACCCCCAACGAGGTCTAGTCGCGGCCGCAGAACCTGTTTGTCGCGCAGTTCGTCGGCAGCCCGGTCATGAATATTGCAGGCGCCACGGTCAGCGAAATCAAGGGTGGGGCCAGCGTCACCGTCGAGGGGGCGCCCGATGGCTTTCCCTTCCCGGCCGAACTGCTGGGCAAGCTCAATGGCAGCGCAGGCAAGCCGCTGTCGCTCGGCATCCGGCCCGAGGGCGTTCTCATCGAACATGAGCCCGCCGAGGGCTTTGTGCAGGCCGAGGCGCACATCATCGAGCCGCTCGGCTCCTATGATATCGTCGATCTGCAATTCGGCCCGCAAATGTTGCGCGCCCGCACCCGCGCCGGCTTCGTCGCCAAGCCGGGTACGATGGTCTATGCGCGCATCGATCCGGCACAGACGCATTTCTTCGACACGAAGACCGGCCAATCCCTGGGAGTGCGACTCTGATGGCCCATATCGAGCTCAGGAACGTCACCAAGAAGTTCGGCAACCGCACTGCGCTGCGCAATCTCAATCTTGAGATCGCCGATGGCGAGTTCTTTGTGCTGCTGGGCGAGACCGGCGCCGGCAAGACAACGACCCTGCGCCTCATCGCCGGCCTTGAAAAGCCGACTGAAGGCCAGGTGTTCATCGATGGCGCCGATGTCGCCGACTGGGGGGCCGCCGAGCGCGACGTGGCGCTGGTGCTGCAGCAATACTCGCTCTATCCGCGCTATACGGTTCGGCAGAACCTCGAATTTCCGCTGAAATCGAAGCTGCGCCGCGTTGCCGACGCAGAGATCGCCGAACGGGTAGCGCGTGTTGCCAAGACGTTGCGCATCGAAAACCTGCTCGAGCGCAAGACCGATCGCCTGTCGGGCGGCGAGATGCAGCGCGTCTCGATCGGACGTGCGATCGTGCGCAATCCGCGCGTCTTCCTGATGGACGAGCCGCTTTCGGCGCTAGACGCCAAGCTGCGCGAATCGCTCAGGACCGAGCTCAAGAACATCCAGATGAACTTGGGTCAGACCTTTCTGTTCGTCACGCACGACCAGATCGAGGCAATGTCGATGGGCGACAAGATCGGGGTGCTCAACAATGGCAAGCTGGTCCAAACCGGCACGCCGAACGAGATCTACAACAATCCCAGGAACACTTTCGTTGCCCGCTCGGTGGGTTCGCCCCCGATGAACCTGATCGACGGCCGACTGGTTTCAGGCCGCGCCGTGATGACGGCGAAGACCTTCGAGTTGCCCTATGGCGGCGCCAGCGGTGTTGAGACCGAAGGGCGGGCGCTGACTTTCGGCATTCGCCCCGAGGACGTCCAGGTGGAAGAGGGCGCCCCGATCGAAGCCATGGTGCACGATATCGAGAACCACGGTGTCGAAAAGATCGTCACGCTGCGCGTCGGTGACACGACGCTTCGTGCAACGGTGCCGGCTCAGGCAGACGTCGCCATCGACAAGCCGGTCCGCTTCTCATGGGATGCCGCCCGCGTGGTGCTGTTCGACAAGGCCACAGGCAACAGCTTGCAGCACGCTGGCTGATCGAATGCATTTGCCAAGCCTGCCGGACTTCGCCGGCAGGTGAATGCGATAGCCGGTCCGTCGCAATCGGGCCGGGAACGGTCCTGAGCTATTCGGCCCCAACCCATTTCTTCATCAGCGAGGTCGAGCGGGCGAACTGCGGTGCGCTCCTGATCTCCTCGCCAAGCGTTGCAGCCGCCCGCCACGGCCAGCGCGGGTCGGACAGGATGGCACGTGCCAGCGCCACCATGTCGGCCCTGCCACCGGCAACAATCTCCTCGGCCTGTCTGGCGTCGTCGATCATGCCCACGGCGCGCACGGGAATTCCTGTCGCGTCCTTCACCGCCTCGGCGAGGTGCACCTGATAGCCAGGCCCGATCGGTATTTGTTGTAGGGGCGAGTTGCCGCCGCTCGAGCAGCATATGTAGGCAACACCTTCCTGCTTTAGCGCCCGCGCCACCTCGATGCCTTCCTCGACCGTCAGTCCGCCATCGACCCAGTCGGTGAGGGAGAGTCTTGCGCCAAGCATCATGCCGGGGACCGCCTGCCTGATCTGGCGCGCGATCTCGACGATCAGCCGCATGCGATTCTCCAGCGAGCCGCCCCAGCGATCGGTGCGGCGGTTGGACAGCGGCGAAATGAACTGATGCAGCAGGTAGCCGTGTGCGCCATGCAATTCGATGAAGTCGAACCCGATGCGTTCGGCGCGATGCGCGGCATCTACGAAGTGACCGATCAGCGCCTGGATCTCGTCCTCGTCCAGCGCGTGCGGCGTCTGCCAACCTTCGGCGTAGGGGATGGCCGAGGCCGAAACCACGGGCCAGGGATCCTGTGTCGGTCCAAGCGGGCCGCCGCCCTCCCACGGTCGCTGGCACGATGCCTTGCGGCCAGCATGGGCGAGTTGCGGACCAAACCTGACGCCAGGCTGCGCGACACGCCGTGCTGCATCTAGGGTGCGCTTGGCCGCTGCTTCGTTGGCGTCGGAATAAAGACCGAGGCAACCATGCGAGATGCGGCCCCGCCGTTCGACATCGGTCATCTCCAGCGTCACCATGCCGGCGCCCGTCATGGCGTACATCATCCACTGCTGCAGGTGCCAATCGGTCGCCGAGCCGTCATCGGCGGAATACTGGCACATTGGTGCAATTGCGATGCGGTTCGGGATCTCCAGACCACCAAGCGTGATCGGGGAAAAGAGCTGCGCGGTCATGAAAGGACTCCGGGAGGAAACGAAGCCTCAATGTAGGTCGTTGCGTATCGCGCGCAACCGCGCCGGGGAAGGCAACCGTGCGCACTGGCAAGAAAGTTTATCCACGCCCCCGCGACCCGCCTTATCATCGTCGGCAGTTTCTCCCGCCGGGAACGCCGATCATGACGGTGGTTTGCGGGGAGGAACCGGCGCCTCCGCCGTGCGGCTATCGTGGCTGCATGGCCGGGGAGGTTCCGTCCAGAGGTTCCCCTGGGGGTACTAAGGCTCCCGCGCGCCGGAGATAAAGGCGCACATCGCCCGCCTGGCATAGCATTCCTGGGGCGGGACGCAGCGGAACGGACGGGAACAGAAATCGCCGGATCGGCGGGTCACAAGACCGCCTTTCATAATTCTTAGACTGCGGTCCCGACCCGCCGGTCTTCCCGACCTTCGCTCACCCTCATCCCGGGCGCGCGCGAAGCGAGCAGTCGCAGGATCAATGGCCAGACCGGAAACGGGGCGTGGCAGTGAGGAGTATTGGCCAAGGCTTGGCCCCGCTGAATGCAGCGTTCCCTACCTCCAGGGTTGAGAGATTGAGATCGTTCATGACACATCGTCCTCCATAGGCTGCGACACGCGTTTGCCCATCGCGACCGGAAATCTGCGAAAGCTGCGCAATGCCAGGTTCAGAAACTGGGCTTTGCCGAGACGCGGCTGGACGGTCTCTTTGTAATGTGCGAATTTTCAAGAATTGCGCTCCTGCCGCCAGCACGCCAGATGCCCCAAACAGTCACCACGCCCCGCGTCAAACCCAAGCCGAAGACCGAACGCCCCAGGCTGTTCAAGGTCATATTGCTCAACGACGATTTCACGCCCCGCGAGTTCGTGGTCACCGTACTCAAGGGCGAGTTCCGGCTTTCGGAGGATCAGGCCAACCGGGTGATGATCACGGCGCACCGGCTCGGCGTGTGCGTCGTTGCCGTCTACACGCGCGATGTCGCCGAGACCAAGGCAACCCGCGCCACCGATGCCGGCAAGGCCAATGGCTTCCCGTTGATGTTCACGACCGAACCGGAAGAGTAGATTACCGGCCCTCGCGGTACCACATCGAGCCAAGCGCCAGCAGCAGCAGGCCCAGGCCGAAGAAGCCGCCGAAGAGCGGCACGCGGGAGACGGATTTCAGCACGCTGTCATTGGTCGTCCTCAGCCCGATCCAGTCATTGCCGGATGCGTTGGACGATCCGCGCACCGGCACGATGCCGGGCAGCGAAACACCGGTCAGCCCCGCTATGCGGCGCACCGAACCGCCGCTTTCCTCCGCGATCGGCCTCAGCACCTCTTCCGTCGAAACAGTATCGGCGAATTCCGGTGCATTCACCGGCCCGACATGAGCGAGCGCGCTGAGGTCGCCATTGCCGATCTGGTAGAGCCCGATCTCGTCGACTTCAGCGCTGCCGGCGAAAATCCCCGGCGAGGAAGAGGCAAGCGGCACAGTCAGCGTCTCGCCGGATGGCGTGATTACCTGGGCCGGCCCCGGATCATCGCGCATCGTCTGGCGCGCGATGTCGAGCGTCATGCCGCGTCCACCTGCCGTCAACCGTTCTTCCTCGAGTTCCGGCTCCTTCATCAGCCAGTGGGCGATGCGGCGGTAAAGCGATACATGCGGACCACCCCCCTCAAAGCCCCTTGCCCAGAGCCAGCCCTGATCCGACAGGAGCATGCCGACACGCCCTTCGCCTTTGCGGTCGAGCAAGAGAAGCGGCCGGTCGTCCGGGCCCTTCATCACGGCCTCCCCTTCGGGCCTGTCGACACCGATAAGACGGAACCAGCGGCTCCATTTTGGCGGCTCGGCGGCGGATCCGTCGAGCCCGCGGGTAACGGGATGGCGCTCGCCAAGCTCGGTCAGCCGCGGATAGAACGCCTCTTCGATCACTTGCCCTGTCGGCATGGCTGGCAGAGCCGAAATCAGCGGCGTTCTGGCAACGGATTGCTCGCCGGCATATTCTGGTCCCGCTGCGATGAGCAGCGCGCCGCCGTTTTCGACATACTCTGCGATATAATCATAGTAGAGGATCGGCAGCACGTCGCGATGCTGGTAGCGGTCGAAAATGATCAGGTCGAAATCGCTGATCTTCTCGACGAAAAGTTCTCGTGTCGGAAAGGCAATCAGCGACAGTTCGTTGATCGGCGTCCCGTCCTGCTTCTCGGGCGGCCTCAAAATGGTAAAGTGAACGAGGTCGACCGAGGCATCCGATTTGAGCAGGTTGCGCCAGGTGCGCTCGCCGGCATGCGGCTCGCCCGACACCAGCAGCACCCGCAGGTTTTCGCGAATGCCGTCGAGAATGGCGATGGCTCGGTTGTTCGTGTCGGTGATCTCGCCATCGGCCGGATCGATCGCCAGTTCAACGATGTTGCGGCCTGCTCCCGGAATGACGATGTCGAGTACCGTCTCCTGACTGATCGTCGCCCGCTCCGTCGAAACCGGCTGGCCATTGATCGATACACGCACATCGACCTGGCCGCCTTCACCATTGGCCGATATAACGCGATAGCTCATCTGCAGCGGTTTGCCGACAAGCCCGAAACGCGGTGCATTTTCGAAGCGTATCCGGCGGTCGCGCTCCTCTTCGTCGCCGGTTATCAGCGCATGCAGAGGCGCCGGAAAGCTGCCCGCCATGGCCGGCACGTCGTGCACCTGGCCGTCCGTGATCATAACGGCGCCCGCAATGCGCGATGGCGGGACGTCGCGAAAGGCACCGTCGAGGGCGGAAAACAGCCGCGTCTCCGCACGTTCGTCGGCAGCATCGGCGCGCCCGGCTTCGATAACCCGGACGTCGAACTGCTTGAACCGGGCAAGCCGCTCCTGCAACCCGGCAAGCGCCGCACTGGTCTCGGTCTGGCGCTCGCCGATATCCTGGCTCTGGCTGCGATCGACAATCAGGGCCACGACGCTTTGCAGCGGCTCGCGTTCCTCGTCCAGCAACACTGGATTGATCAACGCAGCACCGAGCGCGATCAAAGCCGCCAGGCGAAACAGCGCGCCGCGCTGCCGCAGCCAAAGGCCGGCGAGCACGATGATGGCAATCGGCATGAAAACGGCAGCCAGCAAAGGCCAGGAAAGCAGCGGTTCGAAGGCGATCGTGTAGTTCATCATGTCGCCTTACTGACCAAGCCGTTCGAGCAGCACGGGAACATGCACCTGATCGGATTTGTAGTTGCCGGTCAGCATGTACATCATGATGTTGACACCTGCGCGCAGCGCATAGACGCGCTGCATCGGATCGGACGGCACCGTTGGAAGCAGCGGATCGCCGTTCTCGTCGATTGCCCAGGCACCGGCGAGATCGTTGGCGGTGATGATGATGGGGCTGACCCCGTCACCGGTACGCACCGGTCGGTTGTCGCCGCTGGTCTCTTCGAGCGTGGCTTCGACCCACAGCGGACTCCCGTTAAAGCGGCCGGGGAATTCGGGCATGATGAAGAACGCCTTCGTCAGCACATGATCTTCGGGCACCGGTTCCAGAGGCGGCACGTTGAGGTCGCTCAGTATGTCCCGCAGACGCTCGGTCGAGGGACTTGCCGATCCGGCAGAAATTCCCGTCGAGAACTGATCGCGCGTATCGAACAGAACGGTGCCTCCCGACTGCATGTAGGCATCGACGCGCGCAATGGCCGCTTCGCTAGGCATCGCGGCCCGGTCGTCGATCGGCCAGTAGATCAAAGGATAGAAGGACAACTCGTCCGTTGCTATGTCGACGCCTGCAGGCTCACCCGGCTCAAGCGCGGTTTTCTCGATCATGAACCGCGACAGTCCGGCTATGCCGGCGCGGGTAACTGCGTCGACGCCAGCGTCGCCCGTCAGAACATAGGCAATGCGGGTCTTGGAGATTGCATCGATGGCTTCCGCGTCGCCGGGCCTTGCGTCTTGCGCGCGGGCATTGTCGGGAAGTGCCGCGACGCCCAGAACCAGC
>JBBSOT010000102.1:0-13915 GCA_038259455.1 Hyphomicrobiales bacterium
CTGGTTACCTTTGGGTTGTCGGTCGCCCTGCAGAACGGCCTGCTGGAGGCGTTTTCCGCCGACAGCCAGCGCATCACCGCAGGCCCGCTCGAAGGAGCATCGCTTGATCTCGGACTGGTCACTGTCGGCGTGATGCCGCTCCTGACCTTCGTCTCTGCTATCGCCGCGATCCTGGCGCTGAATGGGTTGTTCTATCATACCGCGATTGGTCGCGCGTTTCGCGCCACCTCGGACGACGCAGTGACCTCGGGGCTGATGGGGATCGAGCCGAAGCGGATTTTTGCCGTTGCCACGGGTATTGCCATGGTGGTCGTGACACTGGCTGCGCTTTATCTCGGCATGCGATCCAACTTCGATCCTTCGATCGGCCCGGCGCGGCTGATCTATGCCTTCGAGGCGGTGATCATCGGCGGGCTGGGCAGCCTCTGGGGGACGTTGGCCGGCGGGATCATCGTCGGTGTGGCGCAGACGGTTGGCGCAGCTGTAAATCCCGAATGGCAGATTCTGGCCGGCCACATAGCGTTCCTTGTCGTCATGCTTTTCAAGCCACGGGGTCTGTTTCCCCGAGCCACGGATTGAGCGCGCCATGTACCGACTGAAAACCGCGACAAGGGCAGGAACCGCGACTGCCGTTGCCATGCTGGTGCTGGTCGCCGTCGGGATTGTCTTGCCCGCCCTGGCGTCGCGCAGCTTGATCCAGGACCTGTTCTTCATCCTCACCATGCTGACGCTGGCCCAGCTCTGGAACCTGCTCGCAGGCTATGGCGGCCTGGTGTCCGTTGGCCAGCAGGCGTTTGTCGGCATTGGCGCCTACGCGATGTTTGCCGGTGTGATCCTGCTTGGATGGGATCCGGTATGGGCAATTCCGCTCGGCGGCCTCGCAGCAGTCTTGCTGGCCATTCCAACCGCATTCTTCGCCTTTCGACTGCAGGGTGCCTATTTCGCCATCGGTACCTGGGTAATCGCCGAAGTGACGCGGCTGCTTGTTGCGCAGTGGAAGGCGCTTGGCGGCGGCACCGGCACATCGCTGCCGCGCGAGGCAACGCGAAACATTGTCGGAACCGATGCGATCCAGGCGCTGTTCGGCGTCCGCGATGCCGCGGCCCGCGATATACTGGCCTATTGGCTTGCGTTGGTGCTGGCGGTTGTTGTCATTGCCGGTATCTACTGGCTCCTGCGCAGTCGCCTCGGCCTGGCGCTCTCGGCCGTGCGAGACAATGTCGAGGCGGCCCAGTCCGTGGGCGTGGATACCGGCAGGCTCAAATGGGCTGTCTTCCTGATCGCCGCGGCAGCGACCGGTCTGACTGGCGCGCTGATTTTCCTGCAGACGGCACGTATCTCGCCGGACGCCGCCTTTGCCGTGACGGACTGGACCGCTTATGTCATCTTCATCGTCGTCATCGGCGGCATCGGCACCATCGAGGGGCCGATCCTGGGCGTGCTCGTGTTCTACATGCTGCGCTCGACGCTGGCCGACTACGGCAGCTGGTACCTCATGACGCTCGGCGTCATGGCCATCATCATCATGCTTTTCGCGCCCAAGGGTTTGTGGGGGCTGATCTCGGCCCGCAGCGGGCTGCATCTGTTCCCGGTCCGCCGCAGGCTGTCCGGTGCCAAGATTGAGGGAGATACGTAGTGACCGATATCCAGACCGAGGTACTGATCATTGGAACTGGCCCTGCCGGCTCGGCAACGGCTGCCCTGTTGTCCAGCTACGGCATCGCCAACATGGTCGTCAACCGCTATCGCTGGCTGTCGAATACGCCCCGCGCGCACATCACGAACCAGCGCACGATGGAAGTGTTGCGAGACCTCGGACCCGACGTGGAGGCAGAAGCCATGATGCACGCCTCGCCGCAGGAACTGATGGGCGAGAACGTGTTCTGCGAGAGCCTGGCCGGGGAAGAAATCGGCCGCATGAAAAGCTGGGGTACCCACCCCAATTCCAAGGCCGAGCATCTCCTGTCGTCGCCGTCGCTCATGAACGACCTGCCTCAGACATTCATGGAGCCCATTCTTTTCAAGACGGCATGTTCGCGCGGTACGCAGGCGCGCATGAGCACCGAGTATCTCAGCCACGAACAGGATGACGAAGGCGTAACGACGACCTGCCTCGATCGCATCACCGGCAAGGAGTTTACTGTCCGCTCGCAGTTCCTTGTTGGCGCCGACGGCGGCAATTCTCTGGTTGCGGAGCATATTGGCGTTCCGCTCGAGGGCAAGATGGGCGTCGGCGGATCAATGAACATCCTGTTCCGTGCCGACCTTTCCAAAAATGTCGCGCACCGGCCGAGTGTCCTCTACTGGGTCATGCAGCCGGGCGCCGATGTCGGCGGCATCGGCATGGGCCTGGTGCGCATGGTTCGGCCCTGGAACGAATGGCTGATCGTGTGGGGCTACGACATCAACCAGCCACCGCCCGAGGTGACGCCCGAACTGGCGACCGAAGTTGCGCGCCAGCTTGTCGGAGATCCGAAGCTCGAGATCGAGCTACTGGGCGCCAACACCTGGACCGTCAACAATTGCTTCGCCACAGAGATGCAGAAGGGGCGGGTGTTCATCATGGGCGATGCGGCGCATCGGCATCCGCCATCCAACGGTCTCGGCTCGAATACCTCGATCCAGGACGGGTTCAACCTTGCCTGGAAGCTCGCCAAGGTCATCCGGGGACAGGCCGGTCCGGCGCTTCTGGACAGCTACTCGACGGAGAGGGCGCCGATCGCACGCCAGATCGTCACACGGGCCAACCAGTCTATCGGCGAATTCGGCCCGATCTTCGAGGCGCTCGGCATGGATGGCGGCGTCGACCACGAGAAAATCCAGCGCAACATGGAGGCGCGCTGCGACGCTACGACCGCCGCCGAGGCGCAACGCGAAGCGCTCCGCAAGGCGATTGCCTTCAAGAATTACGAATTCGATGCACATGGCGTCGAGATGAACCAGCGCTATGCTTCGGACGCAGTCGTCACCGACGGCCAGCCCGAACCTGCGTTCGAGAAAGATCGCGAACTCCATTATCAGCCCACCACCTGGCCCGGCGCGCGCCTGCCGCACGTCTGGCTCTTCGAACGCTCCGGCAAGAAAGTCTCCACACTCGATCTTTGCGGCCATGGCGAGTTCACGCTGCTGACCGGCATCGGTGGCGATGCGTGGGTCACGGCCGCAGAAACTGTCGCGACGGAATTCGGCCTTCCGATCCGCACCCATATGATCGGCCCGCGTCGCGCCATCGAGGATCATACCGGGGACTGGGCCCGCATGCGGGAAATCCGCGACGCCGGCTGCCTGATTGTAAGGCCCGACCATCACGTCGCCTGGCGCGCCGAAAAGCTGGCTGCCGATCCGTTGGCCGAACTGCGCCGTGTCTTCCTGTCCATTCTTGCGCGTTGAGGAGATCTCATGATCGACGAACACGAATCCGGCTATTTCACCGAGGCGAACTCGGCAGATGTCGTCGTCGCCCGCAATGCCAACGCCAAGGACGCGCGGCTTCGAGAGGTGATGGACGTCATCACGCGAAAGCTGCACGAGGCGGTGAAGGAGATTGAGCCGACCCAGGAGGAATGGTTCGCCGCGATCATGTTCCTGACCAGGACCGGCCAGATCTGCAATGAGTGGCGGCAGGAATACATTCTGCTTTCCGACATCCTCGGGGTCTCCATGCTGGTCGATGCGATCAACAATAGGAAGCCGTCGGGCGCATCGGAGTCGACCGTGCTTGGCCCCTTCCATGTTGCCGATGCGCCGGAACTGCCGATGGGCTCAAACATCTGCCTCGACCAGAAGGGCGAGCCGATGTTCGTGCATGGCCGCATCCTCGATACGCAGGGACATCCAGTCGCAAATGCCAAGATCGACGTCTGGCAGGCCAATGACGAAGGCTTCTATGACGTTCAGCAGAAGGGAATCCAGCCCGACTTCAACCTGCGCGGCGTTTTCCGTACAGGGGCGGACGGTCGCTACTGGTTCCGCGGCGTGAAACCGAAATATTACCCGATTCCCGATGACGGCCCGGTCGGCAAGCTTCTGGGTGCGCTTGGACGCCATCCCAATCGCCCGGCTCATCTGCACTACATCGTCGAGGCGGATGGTTTCGAGGCGCTGACGACGCACATCTTCGATCCCGACGACCCCTACATCGATTCCGATGCCGTCTTCGGCGTCAAGAAGAGCCTTCTCGCCGAGTTTCGCAAGGTCGAGGACGCAGAGGCTGCCGCCAAGGTTGGGGTGGAGGCGCCGTTCTACGACGTGGAGTTCGATTTCGTGCTGTCCAGAGTCAAAGTGTGACTCTGTCTGGGGATGTCTGGGATTGGACAGCAAAGATTCGGAGCTGCAATTCTTCGCTAGGGCGCTTCAAACCAACAATGAGACGCCCCAGCGACCTTTCACTGGCTTAGACCGTTCTGCCGCCGTCCACTTCAAGCACGACGCCGGTGATGAATTCGGCTTCGTCCGAGGCCAGATAGAGGCACGCATTTGCGATGTCGGCGGGCGTCGATAAACGACCCAGTGGAATCGTGGCGATAAACCTTGCCCGGTTTTCCGGTGTATCCGCAACGCCCATGAAAGCTTCGATCAAGCCGGTTGCACCCATCACCGGCGCCACGCAATTGACGCGGATTGCTTGCGGTGCGAGTTCGACCGCCATCGACCGCGATAGCAGGTTCACCGCGCCTTTGGTGGAGTTGTACCAGGTCAGGCCGGGTCGGGGTCTGATTCCAGCGGTCGAGCCGATATTGATGATCACGCCGCCGCCAGCTTTTGCCATCAGCGGAACGACGGCCCGGCTCATGTGGAAGATCGACCGGACATTGATGTTGTAGACGCGGTCGAACTCTTCCTCCGTGACCTCAAGCATCGGCTTGTTCTTGTGCGTCCAGCCCGCGTTGTTGACGACAATGTCGAGCCTGCCGCCAAAGTCGACGGCGGCCGCGACCGCCGCTTCCACGTCCCGTGCCTTGGTAACATCGCCTTTCACTGCTCGCGCAGACGAACCAATAGAATTTGCGACCGCGCTCGCACCGTCGCCATTCAGGTCCATGATCAGTACCTTGGCGCCTTCGCGAGCGAAGGTTTCGGCTATGCCGGTTCCGAAACCGGACGCGGCGCCCGTCACCAGGGCAGTCTTGTCCTTAAGTCTCATCTCGTCTCCTCCCGTTCGTTGCAGTCCAGCCGAACTGCATGACCATGGCGCTTTTGCTGTTTTGACCCCTGGGTGACTTTAGAACGAAACATCCCTGTGCTAGAGGCTCGCTCATCCCGCAAAATCTGGTCGAACGACTTTATCAGGCCTCGCGCTTCAACGCCTGCGCCATGCAATGAATGCCGCCGCCGGTCTTTGAAATCTCGCTCATGTCCACCGCAGCGACCTCGAAGCCAAGGGCCTTCAGCTTCTCGATAAGCGTCTTCGATACGGTCGGCGCAATCACGCGGTCCTTGCCCAGGGACATGAAGTTGCAGCCGAGCGCCATCGTGTCCTGGAACGGCACGTCGATGATCTCGTGGCCCTTGCCCTTCAGCCAGTCGACGATGCCGGGCTCCGTGCAGTCGAGACACACGGCCGTCAGCTTCTCGGCAATCGGCACGACCATCAGGTCGATGTGGACGTAATACTCATCGATGAAGGCAAGCCGCGTCTCCCAGCCTTCCTTGTCGAACCACGCCTTGACCTGCTGGGCGCCTTCCTCCTGCGTACGGGCACCGCCGCAGCCGATCAGCACGCAGCCTTCCTCGATGACATTGAAATCGCCGCCCTCGAAGGTGCCGGCCGTCACCATGTCGTAGATCGGAATGCCGAGCTTCTCATAGGTGCGGATGGCCGCATAATTTTCGCCGCGCCGCCACCAGTTGGCCATGGCGGTGATGATCGCGCCATACGGCGTCATGACGCTGGAATCGCGCGAATAGACCTGCATTGGCAGTTCCGGCTCCGGATCGTGCCAGTGAATGTTGACGCCGAAATTCTCGTAGGCCGCGACAAGGTCCTTGTGCTGGGCCTGCGCTGTCTGGATGTTGCAGGGCGCCTCGCGCAGATGCTTGCGCGACAGCGAACTGGTCGCCAGGTGGCGCAGATAGGTTGGCGAGCCGAGCAGCACGTCGGTCAGCCTGTCGGTCTCGTTCTTGAACCCCCAGCCCGCAAGCGGCGCCGTGCCGCCTGCCTTGTTGCGGCGCTGCAGCGAAAACTGTTCTCCGGTACTGATCATTTCATGCCGTGTCATATCGGTCTCCTTTGATCATTCATTTGGTAAAGTCGGTATCCACCACTCGCGCCCTCGGCTGGTGGCGACATATTCGGGCCAGCGGAAATGAATCGGTGGCTCGTAATCACAAAGAGGTGCTGTCCAGCGCTCGCCGCCGATGCCACCACCAGTGCGCTCTACGAATTCGCGCTTTGCCTCGTCGCGGGCCGCGTTGTCCTCGAACAGCCTGAGCGCGGAAAGCGCGACGGTCTTGGCGGCACATAGAACCATCGGATCGATTGTCTCGGCGATGCCGCCGAGCGCGTTCATCACCCATGATGGATAGACAAAGCCTGCCGGAGCCTTCAGCGCCGGACGCGCGACGTAGACCCGCGCCGTCGGCGTATGCCAGCTCATGTCGGTGTAGTCGTCGGAGGTCGAGTTTATCTGAGAAGGTGGCAGGTCGCGGCGCAAAATTTCTTCGGCGGCCTGCGGCTCGATCAGCCTTTCGCACTCGGCCAGAAAGGGCTCGGCCATCGGCTCAACGCCGACATTCCGCTGAATGTCGCGCGCCACCGCCCTGGCCTTCTCATCCCAGCGCGGTGCGCCGACGCTTTCGAGCGCCTCGTAGGCAATGAGGGCCATGGCGTGATTGGCCAGACCCGGCCGCGACTTTGACACCCAGTGCCGCTCGAAGCGACAGCCCGTCATGGCTGCCGCGCTTTCGGCATTGCGATCGAGCATGGCAGTTGCCTGCTCGGCCATGGCGATGGTCGGCACCCGGATCATGTACTGGATCTCGGCGAGACCTGCGGGCAGGTTGTCGGCAGTCGCCTGGCCGGCGGTCAGGATCGCTTCGCTGATCGACCAGCCACCACGATGCGGCAGCATCGAATCGCGCAGCGATTTCGAGGCCATGTACATCATCATCAGCGCGTCATTGGCGCCCGGCGCGCGCACATCCGAATGGGATTGCGGGATGGGCGCTCCATCGCCTGCGCCCCAACCCTCGGGCGTGTCGCAGATGAAGCGATAGATCATCGCATAGGCAGCACCGCAATGTGTGTCCCACCGCGCCGTGTTGCAGAGCGGCAGCATGTAGAAGGGATGGAATGAGATCATCCCGTCGAGCCCGTCATAATAGCCCTTGGCGGCGTGTATCGGCTTCGAGCCGCGCACCTTCTCGGCCGGCTCGCCGGTGAAGCGCAGCGTACCCGTCACGCCATGCTTCTGCATCGCCGCTTTGGTTGCCAAAAGGCCGCCTAGGCTGGAAATGCCGAGACCGGAATGCGGGTCGGTATGGCCGCCCGCATGCTCGCTCAAGCCTGGTCGCGGACGCTTGACCGTCGCTGCATCCTGGCAATTGCCTGGCACGGCGTCATATTCGGCATACATGCCGACGGTGGGACCGGGGCCATTCGTCCAGTGTGCGCAAAACGCCGTCGGCATGCCGCCCGATCCGGCTTCCACCGAAAACCCCTCGCGCTTAAGCAAATCGATGTACCAGGCGGCTGACTGATACTCGCGCCACGCCGTTTCGCCATAGTCGAAGATCGTCTTCGTCCAGGCCGACAGCTGCGGACGGGCGTGGTCGAGGAAGGCTAGGGCGGTCATCTGGGCCGTTGTGGTCACAGAAATCTCCTGTGGCGCAAGGAAAGCAGTGAACGCACGGCGCAAAAAGTGATAAGTTTTCCTCCTTCGCGCAAATTCCGTTCACCTCAGGGGGCAGGCATTGCGAATACCATCGACGCAGGCGCTGCGAGCGCTCGACAGTTTTGCGCGCCACGGCACAGTCTGGCGCGCAGCCGACGAGTTGCACCTGACCCGCAGCGCCGTTAGCCATCAGTTGCGCCTGCTCGAGCGCGATCTCGGCTTCGACCTGCTGCAGCGGGTCGGCAAGGGCGTTACGCTGACGGCGCGTGGCCGTCGTTATGCGCATGATGTTCGCAAGGCACTCGCCGTGCTTAGCGATGCTGTCGACGAACAGGACAGCAAAGGCATTGGCGGTTCCTTCAGCGTCAGCTGCACGCCGGGCTTCGCTTCACTGTGGCTGTGCACGCACATCGCTGGCTTCCAGGAACTCTATCCTGATGTATCGATGAAGATTGTGACGCCGCGCCAGCTCGACGATGTCAGCAACTCCTCGGTCGACGCCTTCATCTCCTTCGGCATCGGCAACTGGCCGAACCATGCCGTCGCGCTCTTGTGCGATATCGCATTTACGCCGCTGTGCAGCCCGAGCCTGCTCAACAAGCTTGGCGGCCTTGCCAGGCCGAAGGATGTGTTGCGCAGCAATCTCCTGCATCTTGGAGACTTCGAAGACTGGTCGCGCTGGTTTGCTGCGACAGGGGTCGAAAACCCCGATCCCGAAAGCGGCATCGTGTTCTCTGACATGAACCTCGTGTTTTCCTCGGCGATAGCCGGCCAGGGCATTGCCATGGGCGACGAGCTCACCAGCCGCAAAGCCCTCGACGAAGGTCGGCTGGTGCGTCCGTTCGACATCACCATCAAGTCGCCACGCTCCTACTTCCTGGTCACCGAACGCGCCAAGTCCGATCACCCGATCGTTCAGGCATTCGGCGGCTGGCTCAGATCGCGGCTTGCCGAGTATGAAGCGGTCGCGCGCAAGGCCTATGGCTGACCAGCCGTATTGGTGAATCAAATTTGCCAGTGAGGCGAAAACTATTCGGTTGCAGTGCGATAAAACCCTGCCTACGCTTTTGTCCGGACAGTCAGGGAAGGCAGAATGCATCAGCCTGGACGGGCCGCGGAACTCAAGGCGATCGGAATAGGCAAGAGCTTCGGCTCTTTCCGCGCGCTGGACAATCTGGACCTCGACATCGGCCGGGGCGAATTCCTGACTCTGCTTGGCCCCTCGGGTTCGGGCAAGACAACCTTCCTGATGATCCTCGCCGGCTTTTTGCCGCCCAGCGACGGCCGGCTTTTCAGCGACGGTGTCGATATCACCAATCAACCGGCTGAGCTTCGCTCCTCCGGCATGGTCTTCCAGGGCTATGCGCTGTTTCCGCATATGACCGTCGAGGCCAACATCGCCTTCCCGCTGAAGGTACGAAAGCGCTCGGCTGCCGATATCAGGCAACGCGTCGGTGAAATGATCGAGCGTGTCGGGCTCAAGGGCCAGGAGCGCAAGCTGCCGGCGCAATTGTCGGGCGGCCAGCAACAACGCGTGGCACTCGCCCGAGCGCTGGTTTTCGAGCCCGGCGTCCTGTTGCTCGACGAGCCCTTTTCGGCTCTCGACAAGGGGCTTCGCGGCCAGATGCAGGAAGAGATGAAGCGCCTGCACGCGGAAACCGGCACGACCTTTGTCTTCGTCACGCACGACCAGAGCGAAGCGCTCGCACTGTCGTCACGCGTTGCCATTTTCAACCATGGCAAGCTGCTGCAGGTCGGCGCTCCCGAACAGGTGTATGACCGACCCGCCAATCGTTTCGTCGCCGAGTTTCTGGGCGAAATCAACATGCTTCCGGTCAGCGGCATTCGCCAGGAAAATGGCGCGGCGGTCGGCGTTTGCGAAGATCGCCCGATCATGCTCGGCGATGCCGGCGGCTTGGCTGGAGACGCGCTTCTGGCGGTCAGGCCGGAATACATGTCGATCGCGCGAGAGGCCGTTCCAGGCCAGAACGGCCTTGCAGCGACGGCCACTTCCTCGACCTATCTCGGGTCGTCTACCAGGCTTGATCTGGAGACGCAGCACGGCGCCAAGGTAACGGTTTCCGTGCCCAACGAGATAGCTGCTTCGGCGCTTGGCAAAGGCAACGCCATCTGGCTGACCTGGCCAGCTGACAAGGGAATTCTCCTGCCGACCGGAGGTCAGTAGGCAGGTGAAACAGATAGACATCGACAACAATCAAAAAAAGGGAACTGACATGACAATCGATACCAGGAAACAAGCCATCGAATCGCTCTCGCAAAGAGCGGTGCGCGGGGAAATCTCGCGCCGGCATTTTGCCCAGCTGGCAGCCGTCGTGCTGGCTGGTGGGCCGGCGCTGCTGCGCTCTTCGGGCGCTTTCGCACAGGCCAAGGATCTCGTGCTGGTAAACTGGGGCGGCGACGCCATCACCGCTTATGCGGCGGCGTATGGCGACGCTTTCACCAAGGACACAGGCATCGTTGTGAAGATGGATGGTTCTGGCCCGACAGAAGGCGCCATCGCCGCCCAGTACAAGAGCGGCAGCCCGACCTGGGACCTCGTCGACGTCGATCCGTTTTCGGCGATCACGCTCGGCAAGCAGGGCATGCTCGAGCCGATCGACTACAGCATCGTCGACAAGTCGAAGATGCGTCCGGGCTTCGGCTGGGAGTACGCTGCCTCGACCTATTTCTTCTCCTACGTCATTGCCTACGATGCCGAGAAATATGGCGACATGGCGCCGACCGGCATGGCCGACTTCTTCGACGTCGCCAAGTTCCCGGGCAAGCGCTCGCTGTACAAATGGGGCGTATCGAGCTGGGAGGCAGCGCTGCTCGCCGACGGTATCGCGCCTGCCGAACTCTACCCTCTCGACCTCAAGCGCGCGCATGACAAGATCGCCGCGTTCAAGGAAAATGTCGTTGCCTATTGGGGCGGCGGCGCCGAGAGCCAGAGCATCCTCCTCGACGGCGAGGCTTCGATGGCCATCGTCTGGTCGACGCGCGCTTCGCTGATCGAGCAGGATTCCGGCGGCCGCATCAAGTTCATCTGGGATCAGGGTCTGATCTCGCCCGGGGCGCTCGCCGTTCTCAAGGGCAATCCGGGCGGCAAGGAAGCAGCGATGAAGTTCATTGCCAGCGCACAAGATCCCGAGAAGCAGCTGGTCATGTTCGACAAGCTCGGCCAGGGCCCGGCAAACCCGGCTGCCGACGCGCTGATCCCCGATGACAAGAAGCGGATCAACCCCGTCGACCCCGCCAACATGGAAAAGCAGATCGCTCTCGACATGGACTGGTACGCCGAAAATTATGGTGCCGCGCTCGACGAGTACACCAAGATCATCTCCGCCTGATACGGTCGGAGACTGATGCGACACCTGTCGAACAGGACGGGCGCGGCGCTGTTTATGGCGCCGCTGCTCCTGTTTCTGGCCGTGGCCTATGCATGGCCGTTTCTGGGTGTCGTCAAATGGAGCTTTACGCTGCCCGAGCCTGGAATCGGGCAGTATGGCGTGCTGCTCACCGATCCGCTGGTGCAGTCGGTCTTCATCCGCACGCTGCGCATCTGCGCCGTTGTGACCATTGCGTCCGTCATCGGCGCCTATGCCATTACCTTCGTGTGGGTGCGCGGATCGCCCGCGCAGCGCACCTTCGCTGAATTCTGCATCCTCGTTCCCTTCTGGATCTCGGTGCTGACCCGCGCCTTTGGCTGGGTCGCTCTGCTGTCAAACCGCGGCCTCATCAACACCTGGCTTCAGGCGATTGGCATCACGTCGGAACCGCTGGCTCTGGTGCGCAACGAATTCGGCGTCATCGTCGGCATGACGCATTTCCTCATCCCCTTCGCCGTTTTCCCGCTGGCCTCGGCCATGCGCAGCCTCGACGATCGCGTTTTGCTGGCCGCGCGTGGGATGGGCGCCAGCCGAATGCGTACCTTCTGGACCGTTTTCGTGCCGATGACGGCGTCCGGCATCATCGGCGCTGCACTCATCGTCTTCGTCTTTGCGCTGGGCTTCTTCGTGACGCCGGCCATCCTCGGCGGCGGCCGCAGCGTCATGATCGCGGAACTCGTCTATCTGCGCATCTTCCAGAGCCCCGACTGGGGTCTGGGCGCTGCCATCAGCGTCGTTCTGGTCATCTTCGTGGCCGGCCTGATGGCGCTGCTGTTCCGCTACATCCGGCCAAGGCAGATGGTGTAGCGATGCCTACCTATCGCCCCGGACCCGTCTCGTTGATAGCCGCCGCGCTGGTGGCGCTGTTCCTGCTGATGCCGCTGCTGGCGGTCGTACCGGTCTCGTTCACGCCGTCGCGGATGCTGGCCATGCCGTCTGGCGAATTGTCGCTCCGGCATTACAGGGCCTTGATCGAGGATCCGCGCTGGCTGGACAGCATCCTGCTTTCAATCCGCATCGGCATTGTCAGCAGCGCCTTCTCGACGCTTCTGGCGCTCTGCTTCTCGCTTGGCGTGTGGATGTTCCAGCCGCGCTTCACCGCGCTTCTGGTTGGCTTCGTGCTGTTGCCGATGGTGGTGCCGCCGGTTGTGTCGGCCATAACGCTCTATTTTCTGCTCACCTCGCTATCGGGCTTCAGTTCCGTGTTCGGCTACGACACCTGGATCGGCGTTGCGATGGCGCATTCGGTGATGACTGTGCCATTCGCCACCGTGCTGATCCTTGTCGCGCTGAGCCAGGTTGACCGGCGCATCGACCTTGCAGCGCGCGGCCTCGGCGCCGGCACATGGGAGCGTGCGACAAAGGTGATCATGCCCAACATCAAGTTCGGCATCATCACTGCGGCGCTGCTGTCCTTCATCCTTTCGTGGGAAGAGATCGGCGTGACGCTGTTCATCACCAGCGTCAACGCCATCACGCTGCCACGGCTGATGTGGATGGGCTTGCGCGATAATATCGACCCGGCGATTGCGGCCCTGTCGGTCATCCTGATCGGGGTGACCGTCGCGGTGCTTGCGATACGGAGCTTTAGTTCGCGGTCGAATTGACCGGTCAGCGCAAGCGAGCCTAAACAGATTGCGCGCCAGTTCCACTTCGGATTTCGCGCCGCTGATGTCGCTGCATCGCCGCACCTGGCGTTGGCGGCAATCGTTCATGCCGGCGCGCAGGGCATAGAAGAGGAACTCCCGACACCGGTTCCAACCGAGGAAGATCTGTCTGTTCTGTCTGGAGATCCGTTGAAGGAACGCGGCTTTGTGCGTCTTCCGAGACGCTTGAGGAAGGTCTGGAGCGCTTCACATCCAATGCCACCGTATGTGGCTGGTTTCCGAAGGATTTCGCACGTGTCTATGCGGCTCACAAACGCGGCGAAATGAGCTTTTTTGAGGGGATGAACGAGCAGGAGTGCTGCACCGCCTACGAAGCAGTCTATTGATTCCGGCGACGCAGGCTATTGGAACATGACGTAATACGCCTCGTCATCGGTCGAGACCGGTGACGAGGCGTTTTTGTAGTTAAGGCAGCAGCGCTCGTTGAACCGAGCCACCGGCGGCCAGGAGCATATTAGCGGCAGCGAGCCTCGTAGATGCGGCCACGGCTATCGCGGTAACGGCACCAGCCGGTCCTCGTGGCCTTGCCGATAAGCACGCCTGACGCTGCGCCGACCACGCCGCCGACGATCGCACCACCGGCATCGCCCGTGGCCAGGCCACCGATCACTGCACCCGCCGCGCCGCCCAAGGCAGCGTCATTTTCAGATGTCGTGCAACCGGCAAGCGCCATCATCGCAACCACTGCAAAGGCAATTTTCTTCATAAAGGAACTCCCTGGTTTTCTCTCATTCCGCCGATGAAATAGCACGCATTTGCGGAGTCTGCGTACCAGAAATTATTCTTGGCTAACATAGTCTTTTTCGCGACCAACCCCATTCGAGGCGACCATCACGTCCGGTACGCCGATCATCGCATAGAGGCTGCCGTCAGGCTTGATCTGCCAGACCAGCTCGGCGTCCTCTTCTTCAAGTGCCGGATCGACGGTCACACATTTGGCGATTATCTGGGAACGCTGGTTGGCGAAAAAGTTTATGGAAGGTTGCAGTTCACTTTCGCATTCTTCGACCGTTTCGAACACCGGGAC
>JBBSOT010000103.1:0-13485 GCA_038259455.1 Hyphomicrobiales bacterium
CATCCACCAGATCGCGCAGCAGCTCGAGGATCTGCGCCTGCAGGACGACGTCGAGCGCCGTCGTCGGTTCGTCGGCGATCAGCAGTTTCGGCTTCAGCGCGCAGGCGATCGCAATCACCACGCGCTGGCGCTGGCCGCCGGACAGTTCGTGCGGGTAGCGTGACAATGGAAATTGCCCAGCCGGTAGGCCAACCCGCTCCAGCATTTGCTGCGCCAGAATTTCGGCATCCTTCCGGTTGGCGCCGGTATGCCAGCGGATCCCTTCAGCGACCTGCTCGCCTATTGTCTTCAGCGGGTTGAGTGCCGTCATCGGCTCCTGGAAGACCATACCGATGTCGTCGCCGCGCAAGGCGCACATGCTTGGCTCGGAAGCGGCAAGGATGTCGAGCCCGTTGAACGTCACGCTGCCGGTCGTGCGTGCCCTGTCAGGCAGCAATTGCATGACTGTCAGGGCTGTCATCGATTTGCCTGATCCGGATTCGCCGACCAGCCCCATGATTTCGCCAGCCTCAAGCGACATGTCGACGTTTTTCAGGATTGGCTGGCCATCGATGTCGAGCGAAAGCTTCTCTATTTCGAGCAGGCTCATGAACGACGCCTGAGCTTGGGGTCGAGGGTGTCGCTGATGCCATCGCCGATCAGGTTTAGACCGAGCACGGTGATGACGATCGCCATCCCCGGGACGATCGCCAGATAGGGCGCAACGATCATGCGGGTCTGCGCATCGAACAACATGCGGCCCCAGCTCGGCATGGGCGGCTGAGCGCCCAGCCCGACATAGGACAGGCCGGCCTCCGCGAGAATGCCAAGCGCGAACTGTATCGTGCCCTGGACCAGCAGCAGATTGGCGATGTTGGGCAAGATATGCTCGATGGTGATCAGTGCCTTGCCCTTGCCTGCTGCCCGTGCGGCGAGAATGAACTCGCGTGGCCACAGGCCGAGCGCTCCGGCACGTGCGACGCGCGCAAAGACCGGGATATTGAAAATGCCGATGGCGATGATCGCGTTGATCGCGCCGGGGCCGAAGATCGCGGTGATCATGATGGCGGAGAGCAGGGCAGGGAAGGCGAAGACGAGATCGTTGAAGCGCATCAGCACTTCGTCGACAATGCCGCCACGTGCTGCGGCCCAGCATCCGAGCGGAACGCCCAGTCCCATGCCGATTCCGACAGCCACGATTGCCACCGCAATCGAATTTCGCGCACCGACCATGATCATCGACAGCATGTCCCGGCCAAAATGGTCGGTTCCGAGCAGATGCGATGCCGAGGGAGGCTGCATGCGGTCTGCGACTATCAGCTTGGTGACGTCGTAAGGCGTCCAGAAGAATGACAGGAGCGCCATCGCAACAATGATGGATGTGACCCCGAAGCCTATCGCGAAAGACCGGTGGGTGAAGGCCCGGGCCCAAAGGCCTGCCTCGGCCGGTCGGGACTGGGGAGCCGGGCTGTTCAACGCGCGGCCCTCAGGCGTGGATCGACGATCGCGTAGGACAGGTCAACCAGCAGATTGACCACGATGACCGTGGCGACGAGCAGCATGACCACGCTTTCGACCACGATCAGGTCACGCTGGTTGATTGCCTGGAAAACCAGCCGGCCCAATCCGGGCAGGTAGAAGACGTTCTCGATGATGATCGTGCCTGCGAGCAGGAAAGCGAACTGCAGCCCCATGATGGTCAGCACAGGCAGCATGGCGTTGCGCAGCGCATGGCGCCACAGCACGGTCTTGCGTGGCAAGCCCTTGGCTCGCGCGGTTCTGATGAAATCCTCCCCCAGCACGTCGAGAAGCGCGGAGCGGGTTACACGGGCCAGAATGGCCGCCTGGGGCAGGGCGAGCGCCAGAGCGGGGAGGATCAGAGCCTGCAGCGCCGGCCAGACGCCAGCGGTCCAGCCAGGAAAGCCGCCCGCCGGTACCAGGCGCAGCCAGACTGCAAAGATGTAGACAAGGAGCAGGGCGAACCAGAAGTTCGGCACGGCGACACCAAGCTGCGAGGCTGCCATCGCAAAGGTGTCCGCAGGCTGTCCCCTGCGCGCGGCGGCAAAGACCCCGACCGGGATGGCGATTGCCGTCGAGAGGGCAAGGGCGATGATCGCCAGTGGCAGGGAAACTGCCGACCGTTCGCGGATCAGTTCGATCACCGGCACGGAATAGGTATAGGAGCGCCCGAAATCGAGGCTCAGCATGCCGCCCACCCAGTCCAGATAGCGCAATACGATACTCTGGTTCAGCCCCAATTCGTTACGCAGCGCTGCGACGGCGTCAGGAGTGGCGTTCATGCCCAGCATGAGCTGCGCCGGGTCCCCGGGCAGGATTTCAAGGACGGTGAAAACCACCACTGATGCAACCAGCAGCGTTGCGAGCGCGATCATGAGACGCGTGGCGAGATAGGCCATCATGACGAGCGCGCGTCCGTCAAGGCGTTGCGGTTGCGGTTCGGAGCTTGAGCTAACGAAGGCAAGCCCGTGCCGACCCTAGTCGACCCACTTGACCTTGGTCAGATCGTTGGCCTGGATCGGCGAGTTCTCCCAAAGGCCTTCGACCTTGGCATCCCAGATGCCGATCTTGGGCAGTTCGAAGAGGAAGCCGTTGACCGCGTCGTCGGCGAGGATCTTCTGCGCCTGCTGGTAGAGCTCCGTGCGCTTGGTCTCGTCCGACGTCAGGTTCAGTTCCTCGATCAGCTTGTCGAAGGCCGGGTTGTCGTAGTTGAAATAATAGTCCTTGCGCGAATAGATATCGATGTCGTTGGGCTCGGTGTGCGAGACGATCGACAAGTCATAGTCCTTTTCCGTGAACACCTGCTTGAGCCAATCGGCCCACTCGACCGGAATTATCTCGAGGTCAATGCCGACGTCGCGAAGCTGCGAGGCGATGATCTGGCCGCCGTCGCGCGCATAGGCGACAGGCGGCAACTTCAGAGTCGCCTTGATGCCGTTTTCGAAGCCGGCTTCCTTCAGCAGTTCCTTCGACTTCTCCGGGTCGAACGGATAGGTGCCCGTCAGGTCGATATAGGCTGCATTGGCTGGCGAGAAATGCGATCCGATCGGCACCCCGAAGCCCGCGGATGCGCCGTCGATGATTGCCTTGCGGTCGAGCGCGTGGGCGATCGCCTGGCGCACTTTCAACTGATCGAAGGGCGGCTTCTTGTTGTTGGTCGACAGGACAGTCTCGCCCTCGGTCGCGCCGATGACGACCTTGAATCGCGGATCGTTCTCGACCTGCGGCAGTGCATCGCCGAGCGCAAAATTGGGCAATGCCTGCACGTCGCCGGACAGCAGTGCCGGCACGGCGGCTGCAGCGTCGGGAATGATGCGGAACTCCGCTTTTTCCAGCAGCGCCGGCTCGCCCCAATAGTCGGCCGACTTGACCAGCGTGATCGAGGATCCCTTGGCCCAGTTCTCGAATCTGAAGGGGCCGGTGCCGATTGGCTTTTCCTTGTTGGTCTCGGCCGATTCGGGCGCCACGACAACGGCGTCGCCCCAGCCCAGATTATAGAGGAACGAGCCCTGCGGGTTCTTCAGGCTGACCTTGACCGTCGCAGGATCGACGACCTCGACCGTGTCGATGGCCGCGAACAGTCCCTTCTGCGCATTGGTGGAGTCTTCCGCGCGCGCCCGGTCGAGCGAGAATTTCACGTCCTCGGCATCGAAATCCGTGCCATCGTGAAATTTCACGCCGGTATGCAGCTTGAATGTGTAGGTCTTGCCGTCGTCCGAGACGGTCCAGCTTTCGGCCAGAGCCGGCAACACCTCGCCGCGTGACCCGATGCGGGTGAGGCCTTCAAAAACGTTGGCGTAAAGGACCTCGTCAATCGCGGCGGCGGCACCGGCGGTGGGGTCCATATGCGGTGGCTCGAGCGGCATGCCGAGGATCAGGTCGGTCCGGGCCGCAGAGGCCACTGAACACGTCGCCAATGCAAATGCGGCTGCAGCCAGAACTGGTTTCCACGTTTTCATCAAGGGTACTCCTGATATGCCCATTGCGACTGAAAGAACCAACTGACGAAGCAGTACATCAGCTTGCTCGCAATTGCGAGATTGGTGCTGCCGGTTTGCTTGAGGCAAGTCAGCCGGCCGCTGGCCCACGCAGCAAAAGATCAAGTCCGATTGCCATGACTTTCGCCGACTCGACCATGTCGTCGATGCCGACCCATTCGTCGGGCCGGTGTGCAAGGTCGAGCCTGCCCGGGCCGTAGGCTACGCAATCATGGAGATGGCCTATGCGGGCTATGTGTTTCTGGTCGTAGGAGCCGGGCGAGATGACATATTCGGGTTCGCGGCCAAACACTTCGCGAATGCCCTCGGCGATGGCCGAGGCGACGGGTGCATCGCGTTCCGTCATCAGCGGAAGCACTTCCATGATGTCGCGTATCGCATAGTCGAACTTTTCGCGGTCCTGTTTGAGGCGGTTGAGGATCGTGATGACTTCCGATTTCACGGTGTCCAGGGATTCTTCGAGCAGGAAGCGCCGATCAATAACCATGCGGCAGGAATCGGGCACATTGGGCGATGGCAGGCCGGTGAAATCGTCGGTCTGGCCGCCATGGATGGCGTTGATGTTCATGGTCGAGCGCCGCGCACCGTCCGGCACGACCGGCATGCTGGTCTGCTTCAGGTCCAGCGCCGGATATAGCTCAGTCTCGAAGGCGTGCAACACAGCGCCCATGTGGCGCACGGCGCAGTCGCCCAGGAACGGCATCGAGCCATGCGCCATTTCTCCTTGGGTCTCTATCTCGGCCCACCAGACGCCTCTATGGCCGAGGCAGATCCGGTCCTTGTTCAACGGTTCGGGTATGATGACGTGGTCGACCTTCGGCTTCGAGAAGTAACCCTTGCCCGCCAGATAGGCGACGCCGCCGAACCCGCCTGATTCCTCGTCGACGGTGCCCGAAATCTCGATGGCGCCGGGAAAATCGGGCACCGTGTCGATGAAAGCCTCGACCGCGATGATCGACGCAGCCAGTCCGCCCTTCATGTCGCAGGCGCCGCGGCCATAGACCTTGCCGTCCGCGACAACGCCGCCGAATGGATCGACAGTCCAGCCCTCGCCAGCCTCGACCACGTCTATGTGCGAGTTGAAGTGAACTGTCGGGCCTGGCCGTTTGCCTTCGAGGCGCGCCACCACATTGATGCGTGGATATCGCTCGCTGTCGCCCGGCGTACCCTCGGCACGAATGAATTCGATGGCGAAATGGCGCTGTCGCAGGCGGTTTGCGATGAACTCGGCACAGGGACGGTAGGCGTCGCCGGGCGGGTTGACGGTTGGAAAGCGGATCAGGTCTGCCGTCAGCGCGACAAGGTCTTCTAGGCGGGCTTCGATAGGGCGGGCGAACCTGTTTTCCATGCGTGGAATTGAGCAGGCTCGGGCGGCAGTTGGCAAGGGCTGTCCAAGGTGCCAGGGACCCATCGTGTCGGGCGTGCAACAATCACACGAATTTGTTCAAATTGTCCGGACCTGCTTGGTAGAAATCTTACAGGATGCGTGTATTCGGGTTTACCTTGGGTCATTGAGCAACAATCGGGTCATAAGCGGGCAAAAAGGGGCAACCGATGAAAAAGCCGATTCTCATTGCAGCAGCATTCATCGCGATTTTGCTCGGGGCATCCGTACCGGGGTTGGCGGCAAAGCTTGAAGCGCGCGTCGATGTATCCAGCCAGACGATGACGGTGTCGAAATATGGTCGCGTCATCTACCGGTGGAAGGTGTCCACGGCGCGGCGGGGCTATGTCACGCCACGCGGCAGCTGGCGGCCGACCCGGCTTCACAGAATGTGGTACTCGAAGAAATATGACAATTCGCCGATGCCTTATTCGGTCTTCTACCATGGTGGCTATGCGATCCATGGCACGGGCGCGGTGAAGAATCTCGGCCGTCCGGCCTCCCATGGCTGCGTCCGGCTGCACACGGCCAATGCCGCGCAGTTCTATTCGCTGGTCAAGCAAATCGGCGCCGGCAACACGCGCATCACCGTCGTCAATTGACGATGCCGCCTTGCGCCAGGTTACTGGCGCAAGGCGTTACCTGATATTTTGCATGGAATAGGCGAGAGCAAGGATTTCCTTTGCCGGGCCCCGCGTCTAGGACTCCCTTAGGGAGTCTCCAGCAGATGAAATCCAAGCCTCGCGTCGAACTTTCCAGGCCGGTCTCCGACGAGGTCCGCAAGACCACCTGCTATATGTGCGCCTGCCGTTGCGGCATCGATGTGCACATCAAGGACGGCAAGATCCGCTACATCGAGGGCAACCGCGATCATCCGGTCAACCGCGGTGTGCTGTGCGCGAAGGGATCGGCCGGGATCATGCAACACTATGCGCCGGCCCGACTGCGCGCGCCCCTGCTCAGGACCGGCCCGCGCGGCTCCGGCGAATTCAAGGAAATCTCCTGGGACGAAGCGCTCGGCATCGCCGCCGGCTGGCTGGCTGAGGTTCGCGCCAACGATCCCAGGAAACTCGCCTTCTTCACCGGTCGCGACCAGTCGCAGTCGCTGACAGGATTCTGGGCGCAACAATTCGGCACCCCCAATTATGCCGCCCATGGCGGCTTCTGCTCGGTCAACATGGCCGCAGCCGGCATCATGACGATCGGCGGCGCATTCTGGGAGTTCGGCGCCCCGGACTGGGACCGCACGAAGCTCTTCATCATGTTCGGCGTGGCGGAGGATCATGATTCCAATCCGCTCAAGATGGGCATTGCAAAGGTCAAGAAGAACGGCGCACGTTTCGTGTCCGTCAATCCGGTCCGGACCGGCTATTCGGCAGTCGCCGACAACTGGATCGGCATCCGTCCGGGCACCGACGGGCTGCTCATTCTTGCAGTTGTCCATGAGTTGCTGAAGGCGCGAAAGATCGATGTCGACTATCTGATGCGCTATTCCAACGCGCCCTGGCTGGTCATCGACGCGCCTGGAACCTCCGAACACGGCCTTTTTGCGCGCGATGCAGACGGCAAGCCGCTGGTCTTCGAGACTGTCACCGAACGCGTCGTGCCTAAGGGCACGGCAGGTGCGCGACCGGCGCTATCGGGCAGCTACACGCTGCAGGATGGGCGCAAGGTCACGCCGTCGTTTGAACTCCTGGCGACGAAATATCTGGATGCGAAATACGCGCCGGATGCAGTTGCTTCGGAAACCGGCGTTTCGGCCGATACGATCCGCGGTCTCGCTTCAGAAATCGCGCGAACGGCCTTCGACGAAGCCATCTTCATTGATCAGCCCTGGACCGACATGAATGGCGAGCGCCATGAAGGCTATGTCGGCCGTCCTGTATCCTTCCACGCCATGCGCGGGCTGTCCGCCCACTCCAACGGTTTCCAGACGGCGCGTGCGTTGCACATGCTGCAGGTGCTGATCGGGGCTGTCGACTGCCCGGGCGCCTTCCGCTTCGAGCCGCCATACCCCAAGCCGGTCGAGGCGCATCCAACGCCACATGGCCGGGCCGAGCATTTCGGTTCGAACAAGCCGCTGGCGGGTCCGCATTTGGGATTTCCGCGTGGGCCCGAGGATTTGCTGGTTGACGCCGATGGCAAGCCACAGCGCATCGACAAGGCGTTTTCGTGGGATGCCCCGATATCGGCGCATGGCCTGATGCACATGGTCATCGCCAATGCACATGCCGGCGATCCGTACCCCATCGACGTTCTGTTCCTCTACATGGCGAACATGGCGTGGAATTCGTCGATGAACACGGCAGGCGTCATCAAGATGCTGGAGGACAAGGACCCGGCGACCGGCGTGTATAAAATACCCAGGATCATCTATTCGGATGCCTATGCCTCCGAAACGGTCGCCTATGCCGACCTGATCCTGCCCGACACCACCTATCTCGAGCGCCACGACTGCATCTCGATGCTCGACCGGCCGATCTCCGAACCGGACGCCGTTCAGGACGCGATCCGCTGGCCGGTGGTCGAGCCTGACCGCGACGTGCGCGGCTTCCAGAGTGTGATGCTCGATCTTGGCGTGCGGCTCAGCCTGCCAGGCTTTGTCGATCATCGCGGGAAGGGGCTCTATACAGACTATGCCGATTATATCGTCCGGCATGAGCGCCGGCCAGGCATCGGTCCCTTGGCGGGTTTTCGCGGTGCAAACGGCGACAAGACCGGGCGCGGCGCGGTCAATCCGGATCAGTTGAAGCGCTATATCGAGAACGGTTCGTTCTTCTCTGCGCACATCCCGCTGGAAGCACAGTTTTTCAAGCACGCCAACAAGGACTACCAGGATTTTGCCGTGCGCATGGGCTTCTTCGATACGCCCCAGCCGGTGACATTCCAGCTCTACTCGGAAACGCTGCAGAAATTTCGCCTTTCGGCAGACGGGTTGCGTGAACCCTTCGCGCCGGAAACACACCGGCAGCGTATTCGCGAGACGTTCGATCCGTTGCCGGACTGGTATCGGCCCTTCGAGGAAGCCGCGGTCGAGCGCGCGAAATTCCCCTACCACGCGATAACGCAACGACCGGCGGCGATGTATCATTCGTGGGGGTCGATGAACGCCTGGCTGCGCCAAATACACACCACGAACCCGCTTTATGTGCCGGGTCCGATCTGCGACGAGCATGGACTCAAGGATGGCGACTGGGTTTACCTGATTTCAAGCCACGGCCGGATCAAGGTGGAAATCGCCCGCATGGAGGCGGTCAATTCCTCGACGATCTGGACATGGAACGCGATCGGCAAGCGCAAGGGCGCATGGTCGCTCGATACCGATGCCCCCGAAGCCAAGAAAGGCTTCCTGATGAATCATCTGATCAACGAACTGCTGCCGCCGAAGGGTGACGGGATGCGCTGGTCGAACTCGGACCCGGTAACCGGGCAGGCGGCCTGGTATGACCTTCGGGTGCGCATCGAGAAGGCCGAGGCCGCCGAGAGAAGC
This sequence comes from Hyphomicrobiales bacterium, assembly GCA_038259455.1. Classification (GTDB taxonomy): domain Bacteria; phylum Pseudomonadota; class Alphaproteobacteria; order Rhizobiales; family Rhizobiaceae; genus CAMYMG01. The sequence continues at coordinate 8,870 of JBBSOT010000103.1, forward strand.
GAGCCGGCATTTGGGAAGATTGCGGAACCGGGTGGCCGACGCACGCATCCCGACGAACTTCGCTACGGCCAGGAGTGGGCCAAGTGACGTCGCTCCCGGCACAAGAGCCTACCAGAAAGCTTGGTCTGGTCATCGATCTCGACGTCTGCGTGGGCTGCCATGCCTGCGTGATCAGTTGCAAGGAATGGAACACAGGCGGCTATGGCGCGGCCCTGTCCGACCAGGATCCGTATGGTGCAGATGTATCGGGCACCTTCCTCAACCGGGTCCACACCTTCGAGGTGATCCCGGAAGGCGGCGAGATCGTCGGCGAAGCGGGTGAGGCGCGTATCGTGCATTTCCCGAAATCCTGCCTGCACTGCGAGGACGCTCCATGTGTCACGGTGTGCCCGACCGGCGCCTCGTACAAGCGGACCGAGGATGGCATCGTGCTGGTCGACGAGGATATGTGCATCGGCTGTGGCTTGTGTGCCTGGGCGTGCCCCTACGGCGCGCGCGAGATGGACCTGGCAGCCGGTGTCATGAAGAAGTGCACCTTGTGCGTCGACCGCATCTACAACGAGACGATACAGGAGATTGACCGGGTACCATCCTGTGTCCGGACCTGTCCGGCCAATGCCCGCCACTATGGCGACCTTGCCGATCCGCAATCGGATGTCTCGCTCATGGTGGCGGCGCGTGGCGGCATCGACCTGATGCCGGAGCAGGGCACCCGCCCGGTCAACAAATATCTGCCGCCTCGACCGCGCAAGCCGCTTGCTGCCGATACCGGTCAATTGCTGCTTGCCGAAAATACCGAAGGCGCGACAGGCTTCTTTGCCTGGCTGGACGGCGTGCTGGAAAGACTCTGAGCCATGCACCCTGCGCTTTCGATCATCGTTTTCACGACGATTTCCGGTTTGGGTTACGGGCTTGCCGCAGTGCTTGGTCTGGGGCTGCTTGACCCGGTTGCGCTATCGACCAAGGCCGCGCATGTCTTGGCCCTCGGCCTGATCGCGGCCGGGCTGATTTCCTCGACGCTGCATCTTGGCAATCCGCAACGGGCGTGGCGGGCCTTCTCGCAGTGGCGCTCAAGCTGGCTGTCGCGCGAAGGGGTGATGGCAGTCCTGACCTTCTTGCCACTCGCCGCTTCAGCCTACCTTTGCGTCTGGGAAGGCCGTCATGTGCCGGCCATCGGACTGTCAGCCGCGGTGCTATGCATGGTGACCGTCTATTGCACCGCCATGATCTACGCGTCGCTGCGGTCGGTGCAAGCCTGGTACACGCCGCTCACGCCACTTTGCTATCTGCTTTTCTCGCTGGCAGGAGGTTTCGGCCTCGCGTCTTTGTTTGCAGCGCTGGGGGAAGGCCACGTCGTGATCCTGGCCGGCCTTGCAATCACCACGATGATTCTGGCTTGGGGCGCCAAGGTCTTCTGGCGCCACCGGATGAACACTCTGCGGCCGATCTCGACCCCCGAAACGGCCACGGGCCTTGGCTTCATCGGCAAGGTGCGGCTTTTCGAGCGGCCCCACATCAACGACAATTATCTGACCAGCGAGATGGGATTTCGCGTTGCCCGGAAACACGCAGTCAAGCTGGCTGCGTTGTCGTTCGTGCTCGGAGGCGGGTTGCCTGTGTTGCTTCTGGCGATCGCTCTGGTGTCCACGACGCAGCCGATCAGCGTCATCGTGACATTTCTTGCCATGATCTTGCACGTGACCGGGATGCTGATGGAACGCTGGCTGTTCTTTGCAGAAGCGCGCCATGCAGTGATGAACTACTACAGCCCCTGAACAGGCACCAGGCCGATCCGATGAGACGGCGCTATTCGTTCACCTTGCCGGCCGCACGCGCCGCGTTGCGTTTGCTTGCGGCCTTGCGTCGCCTGTTGGTTATCACCCAGCGTTTGTGGAACCACATCCACTGGCCTGGATCTTCCCGTATCCAGCGCTCGACGACATCGTTGAGCATCTGGGTCGATGCCAGGATATCGATGTCGCCATCGGCATTGCGGGCCAGTTCGAGCGGTTTCTCGATTTCCAGCCTGTAGCGGTTTCCAGGCAGCCTGATACAGCGGGTGGGGTAGACGTCGCATTCAAAGCGCCGGGCAAGCATGGGAACGATCGGATTGGTTTCGCACGTCCGACCGAAGAACTCCGTATGCAGACCGCGACTGAACTTCTGGTCGACGAGAACGCCGACATTGCCGCCTTTTTCGAGCGTAGCGGCAAGAGCAAACGCCGCGCCGGTCTGAGACGCCAGCAACTCACCCATTGTCGAACTTCGGGTCGAGAGAATGTACTCGGCTATGTAGGGATTGTTGGGCGGGCGGAACAACGCCGTCAGTTGCATGCCATGGACGGCACCCGCAATCGGCAAAAGCTCGAAATTGCCAAGATGCGCCGTGAACAGGATGTGGGGACGCTTGTCGGCTGCGATCTCGTGGAAATGTTCCTCGCCGACAATTTCGATGCGGCCGGATTGCCGGTTGTCCGGATCGAAATCGAACAGCTGGTCGAGGAATATGTACTCGGCGGCCAGCTTGGCCATGTTCTGCCACATGTCGAGGGCGATCGCCTCGATCTCTTCGCTGGTCTTTTCGGGGTACGCATGACGAAGGTTGTCAATCGCGGTGCGGTGCCTTCCGAACCAGGGGCCGACGCGCTTGGCCATATAGGCTGAAAAATCGAGTGCCTTGTCGGCAGGCAGATGGCGCAGCGCCCACAGGGCCAACATGGCAAAGCGCGCAATAACCCAATAATTGAACTGCCGCAGCCGCGGAAACACGTGCCGCCACAGCAGGTACTGGGTCCGCGAGTATTTCTTGCGTGGCAAGGGCTTGCCGTCCTCAGGCCACGTGCAGGATGATCTTGCCGAAAACGTCGCGGCTTTCCATGCGCTGCAAAGCGGCGTCGATGCCATCGAAATCGACTTCGGTATCGATCACGGGTGCGACCATTCCCGCAGCCATCTTCTGCATGGCGTCGGCCATGTTCTCCATGCGACAGCCGAACGACCCGAAGATCTTCAGCTGCTGCTGGAACAATTGCATCAGGTTCATGCTGGTCGACACGCCCGATGTCGAGCCGCAGGTTACGAGACGCCCGCCGCGCTTCATGCACAGCATCGAGCCGGCCCAGGTGTCGGCGCCAACATGCTCGAAGACGACGTCGACGCCCTTCTTCTTGGTCAGCTTGCGCACCACGCCTTCGAATCGGTCTTCGCGGTAATTGATCACATGGTCTGCTCCGAGCGCCTTGGCGCGCTCGATCTTGTCGTCGGAGCCGACCGTGGTGATGACAGTGCACCCCATCTTTTTGGCCAGCTGGATCGCCGCAGACCCAATGCCGGAGCCGCCAGCATGCACCAGGATCGTTTCTCCGGGCTGGAGCTTGGCATTGTCGAACAGCATGTGCTGGACCGTACCGAACGTTACCGGAGCAACGGCTGCGCCGATCGCACTGACGCCCGGTGGGGCGGGGACAAGCAACCTTGCCGGCAGGTTTATCCTTTCCTGCGCGAAACCGTCGAGGTGGAATCCATGTACGCCTGAAACGTGTTCGCACAGATTGTCGCGGCCCTCGCGGCATGGCCGGCAGAGGCCGCAGGTGCGTGCGCCATAGATCGATACCAGCTGGCCCGGAGCCAGTCCGGTGACGCCAGGGCCGACAGCGTCCACTTCACCGGAGGCTTCGGCGCCTATTGTCAAAGGCAGCTTGCGCTTGGCGAAGGCCATGCCGCGCCAGCCCCAGACATCGATATGGTTGAGCGCCACGGCCTTGATGCGCAGCGTCACTTCGCCAAGTGCTGGCGGCGGTGGCGGAGCGACATCGACCGTCTCGAGTTTGCGATCCTCGATCAGTTGCAGTGCGCGCATAGGCTGGAATGACCCCTTCGAACGTTGGTGCGTTCGCTTAGACGGGTTCCCGCGTCAAGACAAGGCAGGCATTCTGGCCGCCGAAACCGAACGAGTTGGAAATGGTGCTCGAAATATCGGCGCTGCGTTTGACGTTTGGCACCACGTCCAGATCGATTGCCGGGTCCGGATGGTCGTAATTGATGGTCGGCGGGATGATTCCGTGGCGCATCGTCATCAGCGAAAATGCCGCTTCGACCGCACCGGCCGCAGACAGCGTATGGCCGATCATCGACTTGTTTGACGAGATCGGCACGTCGCGTATCCGTTCGCCGAAGATGGTCGACAAGGAGAGATGCTCCATCTTGTCGTTCTCCGGCGTCGATGTGCCATGTGCATTCACATAGGCGATTTCATCTTCGGACATGCCGGCGTCATTCAAGGCGGCGCGGACTGCGGCAATCGCCGGAGAGCCGTCCGGCTTGGAGCGCGTCCGGTGGAAATCGTCGGCCTGCTCGCCGCAGCCGCGCAAGACGCCGAGCACGGTCGCGCCGCGGCCGACGGCGCTTTCCAGCGATTCGAGGACCAGCGCGCCGGCACCTTCGGCGATGACGAAGCCGTCACGATCCTTGGAGAAGGGCTTCGATGCCTTCTGCGGATTGTCGTTCTGGGTCGATAGCGCCGAAAGCAGCGAGAAGCGGATCAGCGCGTCGGCCGTCACCGAACCGTCGGCGCCTATCGAAATGGCACGATCGCATTCGCCCCGCCTTATCGCCTC
>JBBSOT010000104.1:0-13401 GCA_038259455.1 Hyphomicrobiales bacterium
CCATTGCAGGTTACACTAAATCAAACGCTGAGCGCCCTGAGCTGCTTGTGCTGAAAGCCGGCGGCTTTGGGCTCGATGCCGCCTGCGATTACCGCGAGACCTTCCAGCCATTGGCTGAGTGTAAAACCTCACCTGAACCGGCGGTCCTAATCTTTGGCGACTCCTATGCAATGCAGCTTGTGCCAGGCCTCGTCGAAACGTTGTCAGGAGGCCTCCAACAGGCGACCCGAAGCGCGTGCGCACCATTTCTCGACCTTTTCCGGATGCGGGTAGCTGGCCAGTACACACTAGAACAAGGTCTAAAATGCCTCGAATTCAATCGAAGTGTGATCGAGTATGCGTCGGATGCGCCTTTCATCAAAACGGTTGTACTCTCGGGCGACTGGGGAGGTTACCTAAAGCAGGACCATTGGAGAATTATCCACGGTCAAGATGAGCCAAATGAAGCGGACCTTCCAGCCCTGGTTCACAATTCTATCACGAAGACGATTAGGTCTTTGCAAGCCGCAGGTAAGAACGTGGTTATCTTCGGCGCGGCGCCCTCTGACGGGAAAGACTACTCGGATTGCCTTGAGCGTCGGGTTCTGGGGCTAATTTCTCTGGGAGTTCCAGAGACATGCGAAATACCTCGCGCCGAACAGGATGCCTTTAGAGGGCCGATCCAGGAGATTTTCGCGTCTCTGGGTGTACCATTCATTTCCCTGGAAGACGCACTTTGCACCAGTACGAAATGCGCTACCACGATGGACGATGTGTGGCTCTACAGAGACGACGGCCATCTCTCAGTGGCAGGCTCGCGCAAGTTGTCTGCAGCCATGGATTGGGCAAGCTTGATAAGCAAATCCGCTCGCTAGCGAGACACCATCGGCAACATCATCTGCCCAAACGAAGATTTTCGGAGGTGGCTCAGAGCAATTTGCGTTGCCGCGCCAACAGATCGTCGTGCTGCCCGCTCTAGGCTGCAAACGTCTCGATCATTCCGGTCGATAATGTCTCTTTTGGCGCCGAGCGCCTTTCATCCTTCGACCGGCCCCGCGGCCAGAGATGCGCGGTGACATCGGGAGCGTTGGATCCTTCGGCAAGATGCCGCAGATCCGACCGGATCAGGTCCGAATCAAGCATCGACACCGCTTGCGGATAGCCTTCAGCAACGAGCTTGGCGACGACTTCGCCCGGCTTGCGACCGCTCAGCGCCAATGTGCGGGCCCGCTCATAAATATGGGTGGTATCTTGATTGATGGTCATGTTGGGAAAATCCTCTCATGAACCGCTTATGAGAGGGGAACCGCCAGGTCGGCCAATCGTTCCATTTTCCGCAGGAATCCCTGGATCGTCATTAACGCGATCAACGGCCCGCCTGCCGGTCGATCATCCCTTCACGGGCAGGCTCCGCATCGTTTCCATCGTGTGCTCGAACGAGACGATGCCGGCATCCGAGCCCAGCCCCGTCGCCACCAGGGCCGCGCTCGCCTGGGCAAAGCGCAGCGCGGTCTCCAGCGCCATCTCGTGATGCAGCGCGGTGATGAAACCCGCATCGAACGCATCGCCGCAGCCTGTCGTGTCGACCACATCGATCGCATAGGCCGGCGATGTCATGCGCGTCCCGTCGCGGTGCGCGTAGAAGGCGCCGTCGCCACCCAGCGTGAACACGCAGGCCGTCGCCCCCTTGCCGAGATAGAACGCGGCGCATGCCTCGGCCCCCTGGCAGCCGGAAATGTCCTGCGCCTCCTCGATCGAGGGCATGAAATAGTCGACATGCGGCAGCAATGGCAGCACCAGATGCGCCGTTGCCGCGGTCGCTGCCAGAAGGTCGAGCGTCGTCGTGCGGCCGCGCCGCTTGGCCTCCGACAGAAGCTCGACGCTGCGCTCGCCGTCGAGCCGGCTGAGCAGGCCGGTGCCGCCCAGATGCACGATCGGTGCATCGAGCACATGATCATAGTCGCCGGGCGCTATGTCGAAATGGTCCGACGCGCCGCGCACATGCAGCGCCGGCCGGTCGCCATTCGGTCGCACATTGAGGATCGTCGCCGAGGTCGGCACGCCGGCGATGCGCTGCATGGCCGAGGTTTCGACGCCGAACTTGCCGAGTGTCATCAGCACGAAGTCGGCCTTTTCGTCGTCGCCGACAGCGCCGACCGCCAGCGCCTTCAGGCCGAGCTTGGCGGCGTCGATCACCGTGCCGCCGGCCGTGCCTGCCACCGTCAGCCGGATCTCGTCGATGAACTCGACATTGCCGCGCTCGGGAATGCGCTCGACCGGCCGGCCCAGCACGTCGAGAATGTAGAGGCCGATGAAGGATGCGTCATATGTCGTGGCGTCATAGGTCATGGCTTCATCTGCCCGCCTGGATGACACACAATGCTTGTGCGGTACATGTGGCTCCCCCGGTCACTGCTCACCCGACCTCGCGCCTTGCTGCGCGCTGCCGCTCTCATCACAATCGCGAAAGGGCGGCCCCGCCGTCAAGCGGCCCCGAATGTCGCGGCGAGCCAATCCTTCGGCAGTGCCGGCACGAAGTTGCCGTCGCGCCCCGTCATGTCCTCATTGGCGATCAGGCTGTTGAGGATTGCCTCCTCCGTCGCCTGCACCACCGCGTCGAAGAACGGGTCTATGTCGCTGTCGGGAATGTAGCCGGCCTGCGCGAGCTTTCCAGATGCGCCTGTCGCGGCCTCGGCATTGGCCGTCGTGAAGGCCAGGAATATGTCGCCCGAACTCGTGTAGCCATAGCCGCCGGTCAGCGCGACGCCGAGTGGCACGCGCTTGGCCAGCCGCTTCATCTGGTGCGGCAGGAAAGGCGCGTCGGTCGCCACGATGGCGATGATCGAGCTTTTTTCGGCGCGCGGCGTGTTGTCCCTGATCGCCGGTTCGGCCAGGTCGGCTCCGGCCCGCCGGCCGCGCACGACAAGATTGCGCCGGCTGCCGAAATTCGACTGCACGAACACCCCGACCGCGTATCGCTCGCCGTTCCAGCCGACCATGCGCGAGGCTGTGCCCGATCCGGCCTTGAAGCCGAAGGTGATCATGCCGGTGCCGCCGCCGACGCTGCCTTCCTCGACCGGCCCGCCGGCCGCCGCGTCGAGCGCCGTATAAACATGCTCGAACGTCACATGATGCCCGTTGATGTCGTTCAAAAACCCGTCATAGGTCTCGCCCGCCACCGGCAGCCCCCACGCGCTGTCCAGCGCATTCGGCAGCTTCTGCTGCATCCAGCGCAGCGTCGCGTCGCGCGTCACGCCGCAGGAATGGGTGTTGGTGATCGTGATCGGGCAGTTGAACCCGCCGAATTCCTCGATCAGATGCGACCCGGTCAGCTCGCCATTGCCATTCTGGCTGAACATGCCGGCAAACACCGGCTCGGCCAGCCTTTCGGGCGGTCGCGGCAATATCGCCGTCACGCCGGTCCGCACCGGCCCCTTGCCGACCTCAAGCGCCCCGTCGCCTTCAATCAGCGTCGTGTAGCCGAGCGAGACGCCGGGCACGTCGGTGATCGCGTTGTTCAGCCCCGGCTCGCCGTCGAATGGGATGCCGATGCCGCGCGCCCGTGGCTTGCCGGATAGCGTATTTCTGTGCGGACTGCTCACGCGAACCTCAAAACAGCGTTCCTTGCCCGCCCGGCGCCTTTGCTTTCGCTGCCGGCTTCGGTGCCGCCTTCTGCCTCGCACCATCGCCGGTCGCGATTGCGCCGGCAACACCATCGGCAAAGCGCAGCGACAGCTCGGTTCCGGGCGAAACCTCTGCCGCGCGCCTGAGCACCGCCCCGTCTGCATCCGTCACCAGCGCGTAGCCGCGCTCCAGAATGGCCTCGTCCGACAGTTTCAGCGTCGCCAGCAGGCGTTCGGCTTGCGTCACCTTGGCGCGCAGCCGCTCCAGCCGGATGCCGATCGCCTGGTCGCTGCGCCGGGCCAGTCCGTCCAGCGTCTCGGCAGCCCGCCTGTTGCGCCGCGCCACGGGCTCCGGCGACAGCCTTGCCTCGATCCTGGCAAAGCGTCCCCGCCGCTCGCGCACGATGCCCGACAGTGCGTTCTGCGCACGGGAAATGTCGCGGTCCGCCGCCTTGCGCGCCTCGCCGATGCGCCGCGACAGCGTTGCCGGGGTCAGGCGGATGGCGCCGAGCCGCGCCCGCTTGCGTTCGGTGGCCACCGTCAGCGCACGTCCGAGCCGGCTTGTCGCCTCGTCGAAACGGCGTCTGGGCAACGCCAGCAACTGGTCGGGCGAGGGCAGGGCGCGCATCGCTGCCCTGAGTGCGGTGCGCTTGCGATCGACATTGCGCGTCGTGGAAGCCTTCAGCCGCGCGCCGAGCCCGGCCAGCGTCGCTTCGAGATCGGCCTTCACCGGCACGGCGATCTCGGCCGCCCCGGTTGGGGTTGGCGCACGCACGTCGGCGGCAAGGTCGATCAGCGTCCAGTCGGTCTCGTGCCCGACCGCGGAAATCACCGGGATGTGCGAGTTGGCCACGGCACGTGCCAGCGCCTCGTCGTTGAAGCCCCACAGGTCCTCCAGGCTGCCGCCGCCGCGTGCGATGATCAGCAGGTCGGGCTGCGGTATGGCCCCGCCTGCCGGCAGCGCATTGAATCCCTCGACCGCCGCCGTCACTTCCGCGCCGCTCGTCTCGCCCTGCACGCGCACCGGCCAGACGATCACGTGCAGCGGAAAGCGGTCCTTGATGCGGTGGATGATGTCGCGGATCACCGCCCCTGTCGGCGAGGTCACCACGCCGATCACCATCGGCATGTGCGGCAGCAGCTGCTTGCGCTCGGCGTCGAACAGTCCCTCGGCGGCCAGCCGCTGCTTGCGCTCTTCCAGGAGCGCCATCAGCGCGCCGGCGCCCGCCGGCTCCAGATTGTCGATCACGATCTGGTACTTCGACGAACCCGGATAGGTCGTCAGCTTGCCCGACGCGATCACCTCCATGCCTTCTTCGGGGCGGAATTTCAGCCGCCCCATCGTGCCCTTCCACACCACCGCGTCGATCTTGGCGCGGTCGTCCTTGAGGCTGAAATAGGCATGGCCCGAGCCATGCGGTCCGCGATAGCCGGAGATCTCGCCGCGCACCCGCACATTGCCGAAAGCATCTTCGACGGTGCGTTTCAGCGCGCCGGAAATCTCGCTGACCGTGAATTCGGCGGCGTTGGTCTTGGAATCGCCGGCGCGTGATTCGGCTGTCTGATCGCTCATGCCAGATTGGTGCGGCAGCGCCACCGGAGGGTCAAGCCCCGGCGCGTCACCTTGCGGCCCGCGCCAGCCCGTGTGCCACCAGCCGGTCGATCACCTCGGCATAGGCGATGCCGCTCGCCGCCATCGCCTTCGAATACATGCTGATATCGGTGAAGCCGGGGATCGTGTTGAGCTCGTTGACGAGGATGCGCATGTCCTCCGTCAGGAAGAAGTCGACGCGCGCCATCGCATCGCAACCGACCGCGCGAAAGGCCTTGGCGGCCAGCGCCCGCATCTCGGTCTCGACGGCTTCAGGCAACTGCGCCGGAACGATAAGCGCCGCCCCGTCCGCATCGATGTACTTTGCGTCATATGTGTAGAAGCCGTGGCTTTGTACCGGTGCGATTTCGCCTGGCCTTGAGACGAACAGCCCGCCCTCGGGGTCTTCCAGCACCGCGCATTCGATTTCACGGCCCTTTATGAACTCTTCCGCCAGAAGCTTGCCGTCATGCCGGAAGCCTTCCGTCAATGCTGCTGCATAGGCTTCCGCCGTATCCACCTTGCTCACGCCGACCGACGAGCCCTGCCTTGCCGGCTTGATGAACACCGGCAGCCCGAGCGCATCCTTCAACGCCTCGAAGGAGATCGCCGCATGGGGGAGGATGGTGAGCGAGCGCGCCGCCGGAATGCCGGCCTCATTGAGCAGCCGCTTGGCAATGTCCTTGTCGAGCGCGTTGGCCGAGCCGGCAATCCCGCAGCCGACCAGCGGTACGCGCGCCACCGCCGCCAGTCCCTGCGCCGCGCCGTCCTCGCCATGCAATCCGTGCAGCACCGGAAACAGCGCGTCGATCCTGGGCATTTCATAGGGCGCATTTTCGGCAGGGATCGCCAGCATCCGTCCGTTACCGCCCGCCATCAGGCAGACTTGCGTGCCCGACGAAGGTTTCGCAAGGACCCCGTCATCGAAGTCGGAAAGCAGCCACTGCCCGTCGCGCGTAACAAAGATCGGCACGGCGTCATATTTCTCCGGCGCCAGCGCGCCCATCACATTGGTTGCCGACAGCACCGAGACGTCGTGCTCGGCCGAGCGCCCGCCGAAGAGGACAGCGATGCGCAGTCTTGCTGGGAAAGGGCTCATGGAAGGTTCCGGTGTCGTTGCGTCAGCTGGATGATGGGGCACGATCCTTGGCCGTCCTTCCTGCATTCGCGCCACCCTTATTACAAGCAAATTGGGCCGTCACCCTAACCTGCCGTTAAGTCGGTCGTGCGATAAGGTCCACCGGCAAATGGCCAAGGTGAATGAAGTCAAATTCCAGATACCACCCGCTGACCTTTCAGGTCACGCTTACGGTGCTCGCGCTCGCCGCCTTCTCATTGGCGACGGTCATCGGGTTTGGATTCTACGCGGCGCAGCGTGCCGACAGCGATTCGCTCGAGCGGCAGAAGATTTATGTCAGCAGCGGCATTGCCGACGAGGTAACGGAACTCGTGCGCGAGCAGGCCAGTGTCACCGAATGGGATGGTTCGCTGGTTGCCGCCAGGGCCGGCGATCAACGTTGGATGACGGAGAATCTGGGCGCCTGGCTGCATGAATACTACAAGATCGACCGCGTCTATGTGCTGGACGCGGCAGGCCGCCCGATCCACGCCATGCGCGATGGCAAGACACTGCCGCCTTCCACCTTCGAAAGTGATCGCGCGACGGTCGAACCGTCTGTCGCGAAACTGCGGGCCCTCATCCGCGAGGCGGCAGATCAGGAAGGTGACGCCGCAAAAGTGGTAAGTGGAATCGTCGCCATCGAGGGCGCACCCGCCATTGTCAGTGTCCAGCAGATTGTGCCCGACACGGACCGCGTTACGATGGAGCCAGGCGAGGAATACATCCATGTCGTCGTCCAGTTCGTCGACGGCCCGCTGATCGCCGATATCGCCGACAGATATCTGCTCGAAGACGTGCATTTGCTGCCGAAAGGCGCTGCCAGGCTTCCCGCCGCAAGCGTCCCGTTGATGGCCGAGAACGGTATCGTCCTGGGTCGCGTTACGTGGAAAGCCGAGCGACCCGGAAGCACGCTGCTCCGACAGATCAGCCCGGCGCTCATCGCCAGTGGCTTGCTTGCCGCGGGCGTGCTCTATTTCCTGCTCATGCGGTTGCGCCGCGTTGCACGCGAACTGCAGCGCACCCAGGACGAGGCGCGCTATCTGGCCCTCCACGACACCTTGACCGGCCTGCCCAACAGGGCACTGTTCGAGGATCGCATGATCGCCGCCCTGCGCTCCGTGAAGCGCAGCGGGGGACACGTGGCGCTGCTCTACATCGACCTCGACCGTTTCAAGAACATCAACGACACGTTCGGCCACGCTGCCGGCGACGAACTGGTCCGGCAGACGGCGCAGCGGCTGCAGGCCTCGGTCAGGCCGGTCGATACGGTGGCACGTTTGGGGGGAGATGAATTCGCCATTATCGTTCACGACGTCGACGATCTGGACACCGCCCGGCAGCTCTGCGACAGGCTGCTCCGCGACGTAGCACTGCCTTACGATCTGTTCGGCACCCAGGCCTTTGTCGGCGTGAGCATCGGAGTGTCGATTTCCTCGGCCAGCAACAGCGATCCGCAGGAGCTTCTGCGCGAGGCCGATATTGCGCTCTATGAGGCCAAGAGGAACGGCCGCGGCCGTCATGAGGTCTTCATCTCCCAGATGGATGAGGTCCTGACGCACAAGCGCATGATCGAGGCGGATCTTCGCGTTGCGCTCTCCGGCGGTGGACAGATGAGCCTGGTCTACCAGCCTGTCTATGCCGCCGACTGCGTCACCTTGCTGGGAGCCGAGGCGTTGGTGCGATGGGACCACCCGGTCCACGGCGGCCTTCAACCCCCCTATTTTGTCGCCATTGCCGAAGAACGCGGCATGATCGGAATGCTCGGCGAAAAGGTACTGCGCGAAGCTGCCGCCTTCCTTGCAACGGTCGATCTGCCATGGGTCTCGGTGAATGTGTCGCCGTTTCAGCTGCGCGACCGGGAATTTCCGGCCAAGATCCTTGGCATCCTGGCCGACGCCGGTATCGCCCCTTCTCGCCTGCAGCTTGAAATCACCGAAAAAGCACTGATCGAGGTCAGCGACGTCACCGGCGACGTCCTGAAGGAGCTTCGCCGCTCCGGCATCGCCATCGCCCTCGATGATTTCGGGACGGGTTATTCCTCGATGAGCTATCTGAGGAGGGGTGCGATCGACAAGCTCAAGATCGACCGGTCGCTGGTCAAGCTGCTTGGTCAATCGAAGGACAGCTCGGCCATCGTCCGGGCGCTGGTCGATCTGGCCGCGGCCGTCCAGGTCACCGTGACGGCAGAAGGCGTCGAAACCGTCGCCCAGCGCGATCTGCTCGTCGCCATGGGTTGCAACGAGTTCCAGGGATTTCTGCTGTCACCTGCGCTGAAGCCTGGCGATTTCCGCAGGACGGACGGCTCCAACACAAGATCGGCTTCGGCGTAAAGTTTGTACAGTGCCCGGCGCCCGGTCCGGGGCAAGGGCGGGGCCGGGTTGCTTATGGCAGATATGCCTACTTGCTGGCGCCGATCACGGCGCCTGCCGCCGCACCTCCGAGCCCGCCGACAACAGCGCCCGGCGTGCCGGCAATTGCCGCGCCGGCCACGGCGCCCGTTCCAGCGCCGATCACCGCGCCGCTTGCCGTACGGGTCGCCTGGTTGCTTCCGCAGCCGGCCAGTGCCAGGGCAATCAGGGATACGGCCAGGATGCGGGTCATGATGTCTCTCCGTCGGTCAAAGGGGTGACGGTCAACACTGGCCGAGCAGGGTTAAGAATTGCTTTCGGCCTTACCAGCCGGGCAATATGTGGCTCGGCTTCTGTTTGCGCCCGCGCGCTGCCGGCATGGACACCATGTCGAAATTGGCGCCGTCCTCGCTCATCGGCACCGAGATGTTGTCGAGGCTGTCGGAAATGTGGCGCGCTATGGCGTTCACCAGTTCCGGCCGTGCCGTGTGCCCGCGCATGATGCCGATCTGGCAGTCGGGCAGGGCGCCGAACCCGTCGGCTTCCGCCAGAACGCGCATGCCGGGCCTCAGCGCGCATTCGGGCAGCACCGAAATGGCAAGCCCCGACAGCACTGCTGCGGTGATGACGGTTGCCGACCAGCTGGTGAACAGGATGCGGTATTCGCGGTTCATCTGGTCGAGCACCTCGCAGGCCGAACGGCGCCAGACGCAGGTCGGCCGGCCGAACGCCATCGGCAGTATGGTCTCGTCCTGCACCGCATGGTTTGCCGAAGACACCCAGAGAAGCGGCTCGCGCCGCACGATTTCCGACTGGCCGCGCTCCGCGTTGTGGGTGACGATGGCGAGGTCGAGATTGCCGCGCTTGATGTGGTCGACCAGGCCTGGCGTCGGTTCGCAGATCACGGTCAGCTCGACGCGCGGATTGGAGCGCGCAAACCGCGCCATGATCTCGGGCAGGAAGCGGTCTGCGTAGTCGTCGGGCGTGCCGATGCGGATCGTGCCTTCGAGCGCCCGGTCGTCGAAGGCTGCCAGCGTCTCCCGGTTCAGGTGCATCATGCGCTGCGCATAGGACAGCAGCCTTTCGCCTTCCTCGGTCAGCCTGTTGGTCCGGCCGTCCTTCTCGAACAGCGGCTTGCCGATGCGCTCTTCCAGCCGGCGCATCTGCATCGAGACCGCCGATTGCGTCCGGTGCACCTCGTCGGCGGCGCGCGTGAAGCTGCCGGTATCCGAGATCATTATGAACGTGTGCAGCTGGTCGAGATCGAGCGGCGCGGCCATGGCCAGGATCCATCATCATTGTTGATGATAAAGATTAAAAACATTCGTTGGATAAATCAATCCTTCAGGCGCAAAGTCTAACCGTAAACAACAGGACAGTTGGAACTGCTTCGCTTCTGGTCGCTATTTGCGGCCGGTCGGCTGGCGCCTTTGTCTGGAACTGCAAGGAGACCTGAGATGTCCACGTTCACCCACGCCACCGAGACCATGCACGTCACTGCGCGTCCGGGCATCGCCGTGCGCGTGATCGAGACGACCTCGAATTTCCTGCGTGCAATGAAAAATCGCCGCGCCTTCTATCGCCTTGGCGACATGTCCGATTGGGAACTTGCCGATATCGGCCTGACCCGCGCCGACCTCAATGTCGTCGTCGACCTGCCGTTCGGCAGCGACCCGACAAGTCACCTTGGCGCGATGGCCGAAACGAGGCGTCGCGAGAGCTTCGGTCGCCCGCGGCCCTGACGGCCGCTATCGGCTCCGCTGAACCTTTGCCGAGGCGCCAGCGACCAACCCTTTGCAGGCCCCACCCCTGCCGGCATCCCTCCGGCGCCGCCTGCACATTGCCCGGTCCCGCAACGGACCGGGCTTTTTCAGCTCAGCTCCTCAGCCCCGGCGCCTCGTGGCCGGTGCGCTCCACATATTCGGTGTAGCCGCCGCCATAGGCGTGGATGCCGTCCGGCGTCAGCTCCAGCACCCGGTTGGACAGCGCCGCCAGGAAATGCCGGTCATGCGACACGAACAGCATCGCCCCCTGGAATTCCGACAGGGCGGCTACCAGCATTTCCTTCGTCGCGATGTCGAGATGGTTTGTCGGCTCGTCCAGCACCAGGAAGTTCGGCGGGTCGAACAGCATCTTGGCCATCACCAGCCGCGCCTTCTCGCCGCCTGAAAGCACCCGGCACTTCTTCTCGATCTCGTCGCCCGAAAAGCCGAAGCAGCCGGCGAGCGCCCGCAGCGGCGCCTGACCGGCCTGCGGAAAATCGTCCTCCAGCGACTGGAACACGGTCCGGTCGCCGTCCAGCAGTTCCATCGCATGCTGCGCGAAATAGCCCATCTTGACGCTCGGGCCCCGCGCCACCGTGCCCTCGTCGGGTTCGGCAGCGCCCGCGATCAGCTTCAGCAGCGTCGACGTCCCGGCGCCGTTGATGCCCATCACCGCCCAGCGCTCGCGCCGCCGCACCTGGAAGTCCAGTCCCTCATAGATCGTCCGGCTGCCATAGCGCTTGTGTACGGCCTTCAGCGTGGCGACGTCCTCGCCCGAGCGCGGCGCCGGCTGGAACTCGAAGCTCACCGTCTGGCGCCGCTTCGGCGGCTCGACGCGGTCGATCTTCTCCAGCTTCTTGACCCGGCTCTGCACCTGGGCTGCGTGACTGGCGCGCGCCTTGAAGCGCTCGATGAAGGCGATCTCCTTGGCCAGCATCGCCTGCTGGCGCTCGAACTGCGCCTGCATCTGCTTTTCGGCCTGCGCCCGCTGCTGCTGGTAGAACTCGTAGTTGCCCGAATGCGAAGTCAGCGCCCCGCCATCGATCTCGACGATCTTGTTGACGATGCGGTTCATGAACTCGCGGTCATGCGAGGTCATCAGAAGCGCGCCCTCATAGCCCTTGAGGAATTCCTCCAGCCAGATCAGGCTTTCCAGGTCGAGATGGTTGGAAGGCTCGTCGAGCAGCATGGCGTCCGGGCGCATCAGCAGGATCCGCGCCAGCGCCACGCGCATCTTCCAGCCGCCCGACAGCTTGCCGACATCGCCGTCCATCATCTCCTGGCTGAAGCCCAGCCCGTCCAGCACCTCGCGCGCCCGTCCGTCGAGCGCATAGCCGTCGAGCTCCTCGAAGCGGCCCTGCACCTCGCCGTAGCGTTCGATGATCTGGTCCATCTCGTCGGCGCGCTCCGGGTCGCTCATCGCCGCCTCCAGTTCGGCAAGCTCGGCTGCCAGTTCGCTCACCGGGCCGGCGCCGTCCATCACCGCAGCCACCGCGGACAGGCCCTTCATGTCGCCGACGTCCTGGCTGAAATAGCCGATGGTGATGCCGCGCTCGACCGACACCTGGCCCTCGTCGGGCTGCTCCTCGCCGGTCATCATGCGAAACAGCGTCGTCTTGCCGGCGCCGTTGGGGCCGACCAGCCCGACCTTCTCGCCCTTCAGCAGCGTTGCCGAGGCTTCGATGAAGACCAGTTGCTGGCCGTTCTGCTTGCTGATGTTTTCGAGACGGATCATGGTTTGGAAAGAGCCTGGCAGGGGAGTTGAAAAGGACGATGTCGAACGCCCCGCGCCCTTAGCCCATGGGCCACGCCGATGAAAGCCCCGCCTTTGTCGCGGTGCGAGCGCCTGCCGGCTTTTCGTCAGCCCGTCTTCGGCTGGCGCAGCACCAGCAGCGGGCATCGCTCCGAAAGCGGATAGTCGCCCGTGGCGACCAGCGAGACATCCTCGAAAGATCGCGAGGCCTCCTCGACCAGCATATCCGCCGTCGCAAAGCTGTAGGCCATGTCGGAACCGCGATAGAGGTCGATCGTATCGATCGAGTCCCGCGACCAGCCGGTTGCCGAAGAAAGTGCCTCGCGGTCCGCGAAAAGATCGTCGATCATATGGAGAATTTTCTGTACCGGTATGCATCGGTCGGCATCTCTCGTCGTGCAGGCCATGGCCACGTGCCACTTCAAGGCATGAAAACTCTCGATCGAACGGGCCAGCGCCGCCTGGCGGATCTCTTCCAGGTCTTCGAATTCCTCAGGGCCGGCGAACAGCCTGACGGCAGCCGTCCCATCCGGCTTCATGACCCGAGCCATTTCGGCCAGCAAATCGCACCGAGCTTCGCGTGTATCGACAGCCGAGAGGCAGCCGTCCCCGGCAACCCGATCCATGCTTGCGCCATCGATGGGAAGGTCCAGCCAGTCGCCAAGCAATGCCACGCGGTTCTCATCATTGCCGGGCCAGACGCCGGCAATCATTCCCGGTGAAGAGTCCACCGCGACCATGTGGTCGCTGAGATCCCTCAGTTCTGGGGTAACGCCAAGCAACAGGACAAGCTTGCCAGCCGGATTTAAGGTGTGTTTGAACTGCCGGACAGCTTCGGGAGGTGGGCGCTGCGGAGCGCCCAGTCGCGAAAATGACTGGTCGTATGTATCCCAATGATTTGTCACGCATCATCTCCAGCAATCATTCAATGAAGGCGGCGCAGTGAAGATGGTTTCCCCCGATCCCTGTCCCACCATTCGGCGCAATGCGCGGCTGGCAGACACAAGGCTTCGGGACTGATGGCCAGGATAGTCATCATCACGCACGAGTATGACACATTCACGCGTCGCCGTGGCCTGTTGTTGCGCAAGACAAGCCAGTTTCAGATTTACGACGTGATGGTGGAATTGCAGCGGCGTGGCCACGAACTCGTCTTGCAACAAGGCACCGGTTCCGGCCGCGCGTCCGGCGATGTCGCGCTTCTGCATGTCGACAGGACTGTCG
>JBBSOT010000105.1:0-13359 GCA_038259455.1 Hyphomicrobiales bacterium
CGCCTGGCTGCGCGCCGCTGGCGAGACATGAGGCGCGCTCCAGGGACCGCCGACAAGGACATCGATGGTGTCGGGTCCGGCGTCTTCCTGCGCGCCGGCAGCCACCACCGGTGCGATCCGGCCCGATAGAGTGCGATTGCCCGCTTCATAGGGCACGCTGCCTGAAAGGGTGATCCTGCGCGCGGCGGACCTGGCCTCGGCCTTCTCGATCATCGCCACCCCGTCGGCGACGCTGGCCTTTATGTCCATGGCCTCGATCGGAAAGCTCGCGCCTGAAACGCTGTCGAGCGCAAAGCTCTCGCCTGCGGCCAGTCGCGTGATCAGGCTCTCGACATCCAGTCCCGGCATGGCCCCGGCGCCGAAACTCGCGCTGATCGACCCATTGGCATGCGCCATCAGCGCATCCCACGTCGTGCCTTGGCCCTTGACGATGACGGAGACCGTGCCGCGTCCGACCGGCACCAGCCGGGCGATGCCTGCTGCGGCACCGAAAGCACCGCCGTCGATTTCCGAGGCCAGCAGCCTGAGTTCGACCTGCGTGCGCGCCGATTTTCTGTCGAAGCGCAGGCCGGCCTGCACATTGCCACCGAATGCCTTGGCGTCCGAAATGTCGAAGGCCGCGAAATCCTCGTTCACACGCGCCGTCGCCGCCACGTCGGCAAGGTTCAGCAAGCCGGCTGTGGCCTCGCGCGATGACAGGCGAAGATCAAGGTTGAGCCGGCTGGCAAATTCGCTGTCCACCGAGCCCGGCCCGCTCCCTGCGCCGGTTTCAAGTGGCGTGAAGGCAGTCAGGAACGAGCCGATATCGAGCGAACCGAAGGCCAGTGTCCCGGTAATGGCGGGCAATTTGCCGCCGAGCAGGAGATCGAGCACGCCCGAACCGGGATTGCCGTCCAGCACGATCGCTGCGTCTTCGAACCGGATGCGTTTGCCGCTTCCCGTCACGCGGCTCGCAATGCTTGCCGAGCCGATCTCGGTGCCGTGGAACATGTCGGCCTGTGTCCATTCCACCATGCGAAGCATGGACGGTGTCGAGAATTTTGCGTCGCCCTCGAAATAGGCATTCTCCGCGAGATTGGCCTTTCCATTGAAGGCAAGTGTCGCTGGTGCCGATGTGAATGCGACATTCAGCGAGGTCTCGCCGCCGCCCAGCATCAGCAATGGGCGGCCAGCCGTCACATCGGCGCTGAATGTCTCGCCCTGCCATACGCCGGTGGTCGAGACCTTCGCTTGGCCGTTCAGATTCGGCCACTCGACCCGTCCGGCCAGATCGGTCACCAGTTCGATGTCGCCGCCCGCTCCGGTAACGATCCTCGCGTCGGAAAACGACACGACGCCAAAACGCTCGGATGGCACGCGTGCCGTGTCGGGCGCCACGCGATCTTCCGCGACGATGGCTCGCGTCTGGGCGATCGCCTGGCCGATCCGGCCCCTGCCAGTGAGGATCGGCACCGGCATGCCGCTCGCAGACCGCTCGACGCGAAGCGTCGGTCGCAGCAATCGTGCCGTTGAAAACTCGGCATTTCCCCAAAGCGCAGCGACAGCCGACAGGCTGATTTCCATCCGCTCGACGGTGAGAACCGGCAAGGCCGCCGGATCGTTGGACAACGACATGGAAACGTCGCTCAGGATAGCCTGGAAGCGCGGCCATACGGCAATCTGCGGGTTGGCGCCGATCGATACGGTCAAGCCGCTCCAGTTGCTGATTTCGGTGGAGATCCGATCGCGCACGATCCGTGTAGAGGCGAAGTATGGCAAGGCGGCAACGGCAACGGCCACCAGCAATGCGGCGATGCCGAGCGTCCAAAGACTGCGCTTCAGAAGTGGTGCTGGCATTGTGTTCGTCAGCCCCGGTTGGTTTGTTTGCCGTTTGCTTGCAACCGCTCGCCGCCCGCTTGTTCGGTATCCCGTTCGTCTATCGCACCGGCAAGGCATTTCAAGCCTTTGTGTCTCTGCGATGGCAGTTTGGCGCGACTCACGCAACCCGCGCCGCCAATTCTTACCAGCATCTTGTTCCTGCTGTCCGGCCTATGCCAAAAGGATGCCGATTGGAGAACAGATAATGGTTGAAAACATGCCGCTCTGGACGCCGTCGGCACAACAGGTGTCGTCAGCGTCCATCACCGATTTCATGGCGCAGGCGTCCGCCCGCTCCGGCCAGTCGCTTTCGACCTATGCGCAACTCCACCGCTGGTCGGTCGATGACCGCGAAGCGTTCTGGAGCCTTGTCTGGGATTTTTGCGGCCTTGTCGGCGACAAGGGAGAGCGTGTCCTGGTCGACGGCGACCGTATGCCGGGAGCCCGTTTCTTTCCCGATGCCAGGCTCAATTTCGCCGAGAACCTGTTGCGCGGCGCGGGATCGTCCGACGCCATCGTCTTCAAGGGCGAGGACAAGGTCGAGCGCCGCATGTCATGGGATGAGCTGCGCGCCCTTGTCTCGCGCCTGCAGCTGTATTTCGCGTCGCTTGGCGTCAAGCAGGGCGACCGCATCGCGGCCATGATGCCCAACATGCCCGAAACCGTCGCCGCCATGCTGGCCACCGCGTCACTGGGCGCGGTCTGGTCCTCATGCTCGCCGGACTTCGGCGAACAGGGCGTGCTTGACCGCTTCGGCCAGATCGAACCGGTCGTCTTCATCGCGCCCGATGGCTACTGGTACAATGGCAAGCAGAACGACGTGACATCCAAGGTGCAGGCGGTGGCAGCCAGCCTGCCGACGCTGCGCGCCACGCTCATCGTCGACTATCTCGGCACGGCCACCCAGGCGGTCACGGCCATGAGCGGCGCAAAGACTCTTGAACAGGCGCTGGCGCCCTTCGAGGCAAGGCCCTTGACCTTCGAGCGGCTGCCTTTCGCGCATCCGCTCTACATCCTGTTTTCGTCGGGCACGACCGGCATCCCCAAATGCATCGTCCATTCGGCCGGCGGCACGCTGATCCAGCACGTCAAGGAACATCGCCTGCATGCCGGACTCCGCGAAGGCGACCGGCTGTTCTATTTCACCACCTGCGGCTGGATGATGTGGAACTGGCTGGTGTCGGGCCTCGCCACCGGCGCCACGCTGCTGCTCTATGACGGTTCGCCCTTCTATCCGGACGGCACCATCCTGTTCGATTTCGCCGATGCCGAAAAGATGACCTATTTCGGCACCTCGGCCAAATTCATCGACTCCGTCCGCAAGGCGGGTCTCAGGCCCATGGACACGCACGACCTGTCGACAGTCCGCACAATTTCGTCGACCGGTTCGCCGCTGTCCCCGGAAGACTTCGCCTTCGTCTACGATGGCATCAAGCGCGACGTCCATCTGGCCTCGATCTCGGGCGGCACCGACATCGTCTCCTGCTTCGTCCTTGGCGTCCCGACAGAGCCGGTCTGGTCGGGCGAGATCCAGGGTGCGGGCCTCGGCATGGCGGTCGACGTCTGGGACGATGATGGCAAGCCCCTGTCGGCCGGCAAGGGCGAACTCGTTTGCACCAAGGCTTTCCCGGTCATGCCGGTCGGGTTCTGGAACGACCCCGATGGCGCCAAATACCATGCCGCCTATTTCGATCGCTTCGACAATGTCTGGTGCCATGGCGATTTCGCCGAGTGGACCGAACATGGCGGGCTGATCATCCATGGCCGCTCCGACGCCACGCTCAATCCGGGCGGCGTGCGGATCGGAACAGCGGAAATCTACAACCAGGTCGAAAAGTTGCCCGAAATCGCCGAGGCGCTGTGCATCGGCCAGGACTTCGACGGCGATGTCCGCGTCGTGCTTTTCGTGCGGCTGGCTGAGGGCGTCACTCTCGACGCCGATCTCGAGAATCACATCAAGGCGAAGATCCGCAGCGGCGCCAGCCCGCGCCACGTGCCGGCCCGCATCGTCGCGGTCGCCGACATCCCGCGCACCAAGTCCGGCAAGATCACCGAACTGGCGGTGCGCGACATCGTGCATGGCCGCGAGATCAAGAACCGGGAGGCGCTCGCCAACCCGCAGGCGCTGGAGCTGTTTCGCGACCTGGAGCAGCTCAGGACTTAGTCGCTCGCCCACTCTCCATGGTTAACGAAAGATGTTTGCTGAATTTACCTAGATTTCACGAGTGGTACACTTTCGTAAAGATTCACCGACCCGGGTAAGGACTTGTTAAGGTCCGTCACGCGATAGTCAATTCAACTTGAGGGAGAAATCCCGCTCCTTGCAGCCCCCGCAGGAGAAGAATTCGCTCAAGCCCCGTTGTCACAGCAAATCTCCAATTTCAAGGCGTCCCCCGGGACGCCTTTTTCTTTGCCGGGCGCTGGTCGTTGCGTCTAGAGGCTTGCCTCGCGGTCGCGCGCCAGCGCCCCCGACAACAGCAGAACCGGCACCATGGCGGTCAGGATGATGACGATGGCCGCCGCCGCGCCTTCCTGCGGCACGCCGCGCGAGGCGTTCTCGTAGACATGCGTGGCCAGCGTCGAGAAGCCGAAAGGCCGCAGCAGGATCGTCGCCGACAGTTCCTTGATCGTGTCGACGAAAACCAGCACCGAGGCGGTGAAGATCGCTGGCTGCAACAGTGGCAGGAGTACGATCCTGCCGCTCTGCGCCGGCGTCTTGCCGAGGCTGCGGGCAGCTTCGTCGAGATTGCCCGGCAGTTTCTCCAGGCCCGATCGTATCGCGCCCTCGGCCAGCGCCAGGAAGCGGATGCTGCAGGCAAGGATCACCGCTGCCGCGGAGCCGGTCAGCAAGAGCCCCGTCGAAAAGCCGAGATGGACGCGCGCAAACGCGTCGAGAGAATTGTCGAAGCGCGCCAGCGCAAACAGAAGGCCGAGCCCCAGTATGCCGCCGGGCAGCGCATAGCCGACCGAGGCAAGACGCACCGTGACGGTCACGCCAACCGAGCGCGACAGCCGCACCGCATTGAGCAGGAACAGCGCCAGCACCACGGTCAGCACCGCCGTCAGGCTGGCCGTCATCAGGCTGTTCTGGAAGGCGTCGATGAGTGCCGGCGACGAGAACTGGTCGAGCCGCCGCGCCGCGTAGCGCCCGAACACGTAGAGTGGAATGCCAAAGCCGCAGATCACCGGCAGCGCCACGCCACCCGCCGCAAGCAGCCCGACCGCACGGCCAAGCCGGACCCGTGGCGGATGCACCTTCATGTGGGTGGCGCGGCCGGTGTGGAAGCGCTGCCTTCGCCGCGCCCATTGTTCGGCAAACAGGATCAGGAACACCAGCACCAGCATCAGAAGCGCGATCTGGGCGCCACCCTCCAGGCTGCCGCGGTTCAACCATGTCGTGTAGACGGCAAACGTCAGCGTTTGCACGCCGAGATATTCCGCCGCGCCGATATCGTTGACCGTCTCCATCATCACCAGCGCCACGCCGGCGACAATCGCCGGTCGCGCCACCGGCAGCAGGACCCGCCAGAACACCTTTGCCGGCTGTGCGCCCAGTGTGCGCGCCACATCGGCAATGTTGCGGCCCTGCATCAGGAACACGATGCGCGTCGTCAGGTAGACATAGGGGTAGAGCACCGATGACAGCACGAAGGCGCAGCCGGGCGTCGTCCTGATGTCGGGAAACCAGTAGTCGCGAATGGTCTCGAAGCCGAAGATGGTGCGCACGGCGCTCTGCAATGGCCCCGAAAAGTGGAAGAACTCGCCGAACGCGTAAGCCGCGAGGTAGGAAGGCACTGCCAGCGGCAGCACCAGCGCCCAGGCCAGCGTGCGGCGCAACGGAAATTCGTAGGCAACCACCATCCAGGCCGTCGCCACGCCGGCAAACGAGGTTGCCGCGCCCACCAGCGCCAGCAAATAAAGCGTCGTCAGGCTGGCGCCGGGCAGCACGTTGGCAAGCAGATGCGGCCAGTCCTCGCCATTGCCCGACAGCGCGACATACGCCAGCGAGAAGATCGGCAGCAGCACGATGGCGCAAACGGCAAACGCAATCGCGCGCAGCCATGGATGGCGCGAACGCTTCACCGGTCCGATGACAGCGACCGGCGCGGTTCCGCGTGGCAGGATAGCGCCTGAACCGAGCAGCCCGGCCAATCTATCTGTCACTCGAAACGCAAATGCCGGACCGCGAACGGTCCGGCATGATTGGCAGCGGCAAATGGCGTGCCCTAGCTGCTTGGGCCATCATCCAGTCCAACCCTGTCGACCATTTCGGAAGCCGCCTTGCGGTTCTTGGCGATATCGGTCAGCGGCAGCGTGTCGGCCTTCAGGACGCCGAAGGACTGGACCATCTCCGACGGCTCGAGGCCGGGCTCGACCGGATACTCGAAATTCTTCTCGGCGTAGATCTGCTGCGCTTCATGGCTGGAGAGGAACTCGATCAGCTTCACGGCGTCTTCGCGGTGCGGTGCATTCTTGGCCAGTGCGGCGCCCGAAATGTTCACATGCGACAGCCCGTTATCGAAGGTCGGGAAGATCACGTTGATCGCGTTGCCCCATTCCTTCTCGTTCGGATCCTTGTCGTTGGTACGCATCAGCCCGACGTAATAGGTGTTGCCGAGCGCGATGTCGCACTCGCCGGCATTGATCGCGCCAGCCTGCGGGCGATCGCCGCCATCCGGCTTCTTGGCCAGATTGGCCTTCAGCCCGGTCATCCATTCTTCGGTCTTGGCCTCGCCCCAGTGCTCGATCATCGCCGAAAACAGGGCCAGATTGTAATCATGCTGGCCCGAGCGAATGCAGATCTTGCCCTTCCATTTCGGATCGGCAAGGTCGGCATAGGTGAGCGCGGTGTCCTTGACGCGATCCTTCGATGCATAAACGACGCGCGCGCGCTTGGTCAGCCCGAACCAGTGCCCTTCCGGGTCGCGGTATTCGGATGGCAGATTGGCGTTGACGGTCGCATCGTCCAGCGCCTGGGTAATGCCCTTTTCCTTCGCCGCGGTCAGGCGCGCAATATCGACGGTCATGATCACGTCGGCTGGCGAATTCATGCCCTCGGCTGCCACGCGCTCTTCAAGACCCTTGTCGAGGAACAGCACTTCGGTGGCGATCCCGGTCTCGGCGGTAAACGCATCGAGCACCGGCTGGATCAGTTCTGGCTGGCGGTAGGTATAGATGTTGACCACACCCTCGGCCATTGCAGGGACAGACAGCGCCACGCCGGCCGCGAGTGCCGCGAAACGTGCCGTATGAAGCGCGATGGTCGAAATTCTCATCATGGTCCTCCTAAACGTCAGGGTTCAAGGCCCTGGGCTCGAAATGGATTGCCGCCCCGCCCGGAGCGCAGCCTCTATGGATAAATGGACAAGAATAGTCAAGATAAAATGGATCACGATTTCAACAGCTTAGAATCGTTCTAAACTGTGGTCGTTCCATCTGGCCGGTCGGCCGTTTGGCCCTCGGCGCTGCCTGTCAGTCCGCCAGCACGCGGGTCGACGGGAAGCTGATCTCGACCAGCGTGCCTTCACCGGGCGTCGAGTTGATCGTGAACTTGGCGCGGTTGGCTTCCACCATCGCCTTGGTCAGCGGCAGGCCGAGGCCGGTGCCGTCGCCGCGCGGCCGCTTCAGCGAATTGATCTGCTTGAACGGCTTCAGCGCCTGCTCGATTTCGGGCTGCGACATGCCGATACCCGTGTCGCGCACCCGCATGACCACATCGCCCGCCGCTTCATAGGCGGTCGACACGATCACCTGTCCGCCGGCCTGCGTATAGCGCACCGCATTGGACAGCAGGTTCAGTGCGATCTGGCGCACGCTGCGCAGATCGGCAACCACTTCGGGCAGGCTCGACGCGAAGCTCGACCGGATGATCACCCGCTCGCGATTGGCCTGCGGCTGCATCATCGCCACGGCCTCGGCCAGTGCGTCATTCAGCGAAACCGCCTCGTAGCTCATCTCCTGCTGGCCGGCCTCGATTTTCGAGATGTCCAGGAGGTCGTTGACGAGGTCGAGCACATGATTGCCCGAACGGTTGATGTCGCGCAGATAGTCGCGGTAGCGGTCATTGGCCACCGGGCCGAATCTTTCGTCCATCATCAGCTCGGAAAAGCCGATGATGGCGTTGAGCGGCGTGCGGATCTCGTGGCTCACCCGCGCCAGGAATTCGGTCTTCTGCGAGGACGCGCGCTCGGCGACGGCGCGCGCCTGCGTCAGGTCTTCCTCGGCCCGCTTCCATTGCGTGATGTCGCGCACGACGGCGCAATAGCCGCTGTCATTGGGCAGCCTGCCTATCGTCATGAACAGCGGAATGAAACGTCCCTCCGCCTCGCGGCCGATCACTTCGCGCCCGTCATTCAGAACGCTGGCAACGCCATTCTCCGACAGGCCGGCGAGATAGTCGCGCGCCGAGCGCTGGCTCTCTATGGCAAACAGCGAGGCAAAAGGCTTGCCTGCAACCTCGTCGCTCTCGAAGGCAAACAGCGCTTCGGCCGGACGGCTGATCGAGCGGATCGTGCCGTCGGGCGAAATCAGCACGACGCCATCGGTCGCCGTGTCGATGATCGTGCGCATTTCGGCAACGCGCGCCTCGAGCTCGGCGATCAGCGGCGACTGGCCGCCGCCGATGCCGCCTTCCTTGACGGGCGACAGCACCAGCAGCAGCGCCTTGCCGCCATCCCATGGCGCCGATTGCAGGAATGCCTCGACCGGAATCTCCGCGCCCTCGCGCGTCTTGAGCCGCATCTGGCGATCGAGCTTTTCGGGTGCTTCCTCGTCATCGTAGTCGTCGGCGAAAAGCACGCCGATACCGCCGGCTTCAGCCAGTTCCTCGATCGACCTGTAGCCGGTCAGCGAGGCAAACTCGTTATTGGCATAGTGCAGCGTGTCGCCGGAATGAACCAGCACCGGCACCGGAAGCTTTTCGAGGATCGACAGGCCGGCGCTGCGTTCGAGTTCCTGCGGCTCGGCTGGCTCGTCGCCGTCTGGTTTCTCTGCCGGCATCGCGTCGGACGGCGTCTCGGCCTCGCCTGCGTTCTGGTCGTCCTCAGGCGCCGCGGTGTCGGCGTCGATTGCGGCCGTCGCCGGGTCGGCGATGTAATTGTCCAGGTCGGCTGCGCTCTCCATCTCCGTCAATTCGTTGGACCGTCTTGTCGGCTCCGACGTCACCGCGACAGGCGTCTCGCTGTCTGGCGGCGCGGTCTCGCCATCGCTTTCATCCGAATGGGCGGATTGCGGTCCTTCGACGTTCGACGGATCGGCGTCCTGGCTCGCACCCTCGGCCTTGGCCTGTTCGCTCACGCTCCCGACGGCAGCGTCCTCTTCCTTGCCCTCGGCGTCTTCGCTCTGGCTTCCGGCGTCGCCTTCCCACCGTGCGAAATCGAGCAGCGACATGCCCGGACGCGCCGGCTTTTTGCCCGTCTCCGTCTTCGGCTCCGGCGTTGCCTCTGGCTCGGCTGGCGCGACAGCTTCGTCAGGGGCGGGCGCCTCGCCGTCGATGCGCTCCAGGTCGGCGATATCGGCATCATCGCCGATCGGCTCGACATAGGC
Source organism: Hyphomicrobiales bacterium (assembly GCA_038259455.1). Taxonomy (GTDB): domain Bacteria; phylum Pseudomonadota; class Alphaproteobacteria; order Rhizobiales; family Rhizobiaceae; genus CAMYMG01. Next base: position 9,403 of record JBBSOT010000105.1, read on the forward strand.
ATCGGGTGCTTCGGGCAGGCTCGCCGCGATCTCGTCCGCCGTTGCGGCCTCCACGGCCTGCGGATCCGCCTGCTCTTCGGGCTTTTCGGCGTGCGCCGCTTCTTCATGCGCGTTATCGGCGGCTTCGGTCGCTTCGCCCTGTACGTCGATGGATTGGATGGCCTCTGGCGCTTCAACAGCCTCTGGTGCCTCGACAGCTTCAGATGGTTTGACGGCCTCGACACCTTCGCCCTGGGCCTCCGCACCTTCGGCATCGACCTCGTCCGCCGGCAGCCCGCTGTCCTGCTTCAGGCGCTCGCCGATCTGCTGGAAAGCCATGCGCTCACCGCTCGAAAGGCCCTTGTCATTGTCGGCGGCGGGGCGGCGTTCGGCCAGCCGGATCACCTTGTCGGAAAAGCGGCGTGTTGGCGCGGGCACGATGGTCAGCGCCGGAACCTCGCCGCGAAACGGGTCCACGGCCTTGTTGTCCGGCTGTTCGTGGCTCTCATCCGTGACCTCGGCGGTCGCTGGCGCGCCAAGCGTCAGGCCGATGCCGTTCGGATCGACGGCAGCGTCGGCGGTGCGCGCCACGCCGAAGCCGCGAAATCCTTCAAAGGCGCGCTCGCGGTCGTAAACCGGCAGTGCCGCGAGGTCGACCGGCACAGCGAGATCGGTACCGGCGCGCGGCCACAGCACCGAGCGGCCCGACCAGGTGTCGCGCCGCGCCAGCAGTCCGGCAATGTCGCCATTGGCGTCGAAGCCGAAGGTCCGTGCCACCTCCTCGAACTCCCGCCCGACAATATCGGCGGCAGCGGTTCCCACCGCTTGCGCGAATTCCGGCGAGATCTGGCTGAATTTCCCATCCGCATCGGTTCGCCACACAAATCGGATCGGCGCCGTCGGGCGTTGCGGCGGGGCAGGGCGCTCGCGCAGCACATGGGCCGCGTCCGGATGGAGCTCCTCTTCCTCGACAGGGCCTTCGCCTGCCTCCCCGGAAGGCAATTCCGTTGCTTCTTCAGAAGGCGTTTGCGCCTCCTGCGTGGCAGGCTGTTCTTCTGCGCTGGCTTCTGCGACGGGCGAGACGGCCTGCGGCTGCTCGACCGCGCTGGCGTCCACGAGCGCCTGCTCGTCGGTTACGCTCTCGTTGAAATACCAGTTCTCATGGCGTTCGTCGGCATCGCCGGTCTGTTCCGGCTCGGATGCTGCAGGCGTTTCATCGGCGTCTGGGGGCGCTTCACCCTGCTCGACGGCTGCAGGCGCGGCCACTTCTTCAATCTCTGCGGGCGCGGCGTTTGCCTCTTCCGTTGCGACGGGCGCCGTCTCCTGTTCGGCCAGCTCTTTCGCATCGTCCCTGCCGAGCGTTTCTGCCGGCATGTCCGCTTGCGGTTCACTGTCCTGCGCTTCCGCGCCCTCGTCGATGACGACGAGAAGGTGTCGTTCGTCGGTCAGCCGTGCCATGCCGGCCGGCAAGCGACCGCGTGCACCCTCGATCATCTGCTTGACGATGCGGTCTGCCTCGCCCGCCACCCTGGCGACCATCGCGGCCAGCGTCTGCTTGGTCAGGCCGAGCCCGTCAAATCCTGCCGATGCCGCCTCGACCGCGCCATCGCCGTCGATGAAGGCGACGAAATGCCCGGCTTCGGCAAACCCGCCAATCGCGGTTGCGGCGATGTCGCGGGCGCTGCGTGCGCCGCCGGTTGCTGCCGGCACGGCCAGCAGGATCGCCATCTCGCCATCGGGCAGGCTGAGCGAACTTGCCTGGAAAGCCACCATGCGGCTCGCCATGCCCGTCGTCATGCGCACATGCACGGGCCGGTCCTGCCCGATCTCCGGATAGCCGCGCGTTGCTGCTATTTGCCGCTTTGCCGCCAGGCCAAGCGTCGCCGGCGCGCCGATCGCGGCCTCGATGTCGTCATAGCCAAACAGCGAGGCGCCCGGCCCGTTCGTCCAGATCATCTCGTCGAGGCTGCTTGACAGGACCGCCAGCGCGTCGCCGCGGGCGAAACGCTCGCGCACACCGTCCAGCGCCGCGACATCGAGAAAGGAATAGGAGGCAGTTGGCATGCGTGGAACGGAACCCTGTCTTGCTGCGCACGGCAATTAACGGATTGTTAATAAAACTCGAAGCTTCCCGCGTCCACAAATCAGGCCGCGCAAAGCCGGCTATCTCGAGGCTTGGTTAACCGCCGGAAACATGCCGAATGGTGCAGCGCAACAAAATTGTTGCAATGCACCATAGAATACCCTATATCGGACTCACCACCAATCAGACGGCTTATTTGCAAGCCGCTTCTACCAAAGGACAGGAAAATGGCCAAGACAGCAGAGAAGACAGCAGAATTCATGGACAACGTCGAGTTTCCGACTTTTGACGCGTCCAAGGCTACCGACCAGATGCGCGCTTTTGCCGAAAAGGGCGTCGAGCAGTCGAAGGAAGCCTACGCCAAGATGAAGTCCGGCGCCGAAGAGACGCAGAAGACCGTCGAGTCGACCCTTGAGACCGCTAAGTCGGTTTCCAGCGACATGTCGATGAAGACCATCTCGGCCATGCGCTCCAACGCCGAAGCCGGTTTCAACCACCTTGAAGCTCTGGTTGGCGCCAAGTCGCTTTCCGAGATCATCGAATTGCAGACCTCGTTCCTGCGCATGCAGGTTGAAAAGGGCGTCGAGCAGGTCAAGGATTTCCAGGCGACCGCCACCAAGGCTGCCGAGGACGTCTCCAAGCCGGCAAAGACCGCCTTTGAAAAGGCCATGAAGGAAATGAAGGTAGCCTAACCCGGTCGGGTTTCCCGGCCCGGTCGGGTTTCCCGGCCCGGTCGGGTTCTCCCGACCAAGGTCGGGCGCCCTGCATGGTCAGTTACCTCCCGGTCGGCTTGCCGACCGGTTCTGGACTGAAAGAGATACCCGAAGGGCGGCACCTCCTCCCGCTTCCTTTCGGGGTGACCAGCCGGCACCTCCTCCCGCCGGCTCGGAAATGGAAAAAGGCCGGCACCTCCTCCCGCCGGCCTTTTTCTTTGCCTGCACGGCAAGGCCCAACGGCCATTTTTGCCCGTCAAACCGTCTTGAATTAAGTCTCGATAGCCCGTATGCACCCCTACGCCGCCAGGCAGCGTGCGCGGTTGTAGCTCAGTTGGTTAGAGCGCCGGATTGTGGATCCGGAGGTCGGTGGTTCGAGCCCACCCAACCGTACCATTATTTTCAACGGGTTAGCTGAAGCGGATCGTTCCGGGGTGGCCCCGCTGTATTGCGTTGCCGCGCCAACAGATCGTCGTGCTGCCCGCTTAGGCTGCAAACGTCTCGATCATTCCGGTCGATAATGTCTCTTTTGGCGCCGAGCGCCGTTCATCCTTCGACCGGCCCCGCAAGACGGCGATCCATGCATTAGCCTTCCAGCAGATCAGCGGCTCTTGTCTGCCGCCGACCCCGGCATAGACCTTGCCGCCGCTTTCGACTTCAGCTACGGCGAGCAAAGCGGCATGATTCAGGTTTGCGCGCGAAGCAAAGGTCTCGACCGCGCGCACGGTCGCTTCATGGAACATTATTTACCTTTTGGTGAGCGTTGAAGGGAGTGCGGGGAGGCACTATGGACGCTGGCACTCTACCCGAAAGCTTAAACGATGGTGGGCACGATTGCTGAGCAACGAGCGCCGCGTAGATATTCAAGCGCTCCGCGGCATCGCGGTGCTACTTGTACTTTTCTTCCATGCCGGACTATGGCCGTTTTCGGCTGGGTATCTCGGCGTGGACGTGTTCTTCGTAATTTCTGGCTTCCTTATTGCCCAACTCGTGCTCCGCGATAAGGCGACCGGGAAGTTCAGCTTTGCGAAATTTTATTCACGAAGAGCAAGGCGGCTGCTTCCAGCATCTATCGCAACTATCCTAGTCACGATTGTCGTAGCGCCCTGGTTTCTGGGGACCCGCGGGCTAAACGACCTCGGAAACCAAGCTCTTGGTGCTCTGACCCTCACCGCCAATCAC